>JBGVNW010000001.1:0-25817 GCA_045125935.1 Bacilli bacterium
CTCCTTTCTCAACATATATTATTATTTGCAACTGCGAATCGCAAATTTATAATATCAAAAGGAGTGTTTTTTTTAAAGACTCAACGCTAAAGCTTTAAAGAACCACCAGACTATCTGGTGGTTTTCTTATACAACAAAAAAGCAGAACTTATTCTGCTTTATCTTCCTCCCTTTTACCAGATAAAAATGTAATTTTTTCCGCAACAATATCCACTAAATATTCCTTCTTTCCATCTTCCTTTTCCACAGTACGTGACTGTACACGTCCCTTCACACCAACAATATCTCCCTTGCCACAATAAGTAGCCGTATTTTCAGCAATATTATCAAAAGCTATACAATCGACAAAATCTGTATCATATGTCCCTTCCATATTCTTAAAACTTCTTGGTATTGCCAGTGATATAGTAGCAACCTTCTTGCCCTTATCTGTTTTATTAATCCTTATATCTCTAGTCAATCTTCCAACTAACACTATTTGATTTAACATATTTCACCTCCCTTCGAGGCTAATAATATTAAATATCAAGAAATTATTCAAATCACCATAAATACAAATCCAAATAAAAGAACAAAGAAAAAAATGAAATCCTCCAACAGAAAATTTCATTTTACTAAAAATTATAATTTAAAAATACAAGTTTACTACCTTATAAATTTCTTTTTATAAGTTGATTTAACTCAACTGCATATTCCATAGGTAATTCTTCTCTAAACTTTTCTAAAAAACCTAAAACAATAAGTTCCATCGCTCTCTCTCGAGAAATTCCTCGACTCATTAAATAAAATAAATTATCTTCACTAATCTTAGAAACAGTCGCTTCATGCTCAATACTACTACTTTTATTAAAGCAAGAATTAACAGGAATAGTATCACTTTTAGAATCTTCATCCAAAATCAAGGTATCGCATTTAACGCTACCAATACTATTTAATGAACCACTATTTATAAGAACTTTACCACGATAAGTAGCATTACCACCATTTCGCGCAATACTCTTAGAAACAATATTACTCTTAGTATTCTTACCAAGATGTATCATTCTAGCTCCACTATCTTGTTCTTGTCCACTAGACGCAACAGAAATAGTAATACACGTTCCTTCCGAATTATCTCCCTTAAGAACACAACAAGGATACTTCATTGTAACTTTACTTCCTATGTTACCATCAATCCATTCCATAGATCCATTCTCATCAACCATAGCTCTTTTAGTAACCAAATTATAAACATTAGGTGCCCAATTTTGAATAGTTGAATAACGACAATGACTATTTTTACCAACATATATTTCAACTACAGCTGCATGCAATGACGATTCACTATATGTTGGAGCGGTACATCCCTCAATGTAATGAAGACTACTATTATCATCAACAATAATTAATGTACGTTCAAACTGTCCCATATTTTTACTATTAATTCTAAAATAACTTTGAAGTGGTCTTTCTAAAGTTGTATTAGGTGGAATATAAATAAAACTACCTCCACTAAAGACAGCTCCATTTAAAGCCGCAAATTTATTCTCTCCATTATTAACAATCTTACCAAAATATTTTTTAACAAGATCTGGATAATTTTTCATAGCCATTTCAATAGATGTAAATACAACTTTTTTCTCTTCTAATTCTTCAAGCATTTTATGATAAATTACTTCACTTTCATATTGAACACCCATTCCACCTAAATGCTTTTCACTTTCTAAAACACCTAGCTCATCCAATTCATCAACCACTGGTTTCAATACATTATTCCAATCACTTTGAATCATTTCATCCTTTTCATTGGCCTTATAATAAATAATCTCAGAAAAATCCAAATCAATCTTAGGACCAAAACTAGGCATATCTAATTTTTCAAATTTTGAAAAACTATCCAATCTATAATCTTGAACCCAATCATCTTCCTTTTTTATTTTAGAAATTGCTTTTATCTTATCTATATCAATTCCTTTAATTTCCATAATATCACCTAGTCTTCTTTTACTTTTTGAATTCCACTTTCCCTACTATTAAAAAAGTTTTCCATAGTCGCTAAAGAAATTTCATCCTGCTTAATTATCTTTCTCATTCTAAATGGTCTCTTGCCACTAAACAATCTCTTTTCAGCAATCTTAAAACGATCTTTATAAAAATCATCTGAAGATAAAATATAATTTTCTAAATCTTCAAAACTAATTTCATCTTTACCAATACATTCACTAAAATCATTATTATCTAAAACCCAACAAGGTCCAGTAACTAATGAATTAGAAACGTGATATACTTTCAAACCAAAAGCATGTCCATCCTCGGTTAAGTTAGAAACATGAGAACGTTTAAAAATGGGATAATCATCAGAAATACAAAATGGATTAATATATCTACCATTACCAAAATCAACTAACACAACTTTGGATAAACTATCACTCATTTCAATTCCCATACCATCAACATAATATCTTAAATCAGCAGACTTAATTATTTTTGAACTAATTTTGCTCACTATTCAACACTCCTAACAATTCATCAATAGCCTTACTCGGAATAAGTGCACAATTTTTTCTATTAGGTTGCTTACAAATTTCATCATAAACATTAAGTTCTCCCAATATATCGGAATCATACTCTTCTTCATTAATCATATTCTTATAATTAATAAGTATCTTCTTTACTTCATCAATACTTTTACCAATTAAACTTCTAATCATAATTGAAGTAGCCGATGTACTAATAGCACAAGCTTCACCATCAAATCTAATATCAATAATCTTATTATCTACAACTTTAATCATAAAATCCAAATTATCAATACAACTTTCACTATTAGCCTTTACTTTTATATAACTACTATCTTCTATTAATCCTTTATTCATCGGATCTTGATAATTATCAAGTATTATTTCTCTTCTTAAATTACTATCCATATATACTCCTAAAGAACAACTTTAAATATATCGTTACTATTCTTTAATGCTCCAACCAATTTATCAACATCTTCTTTTGTATTATATAAATACATACTAACTCTAACTGTATTTTTAACGCCTATATCATCTTTTAACATTTTTGTACAATGATTACCCGCTCTAACATAAATATGATAATGATTTAAATAAATAGATGTCTCTTGTGCAAATACTCCTTCTATATTAAATGCTAAAATTCCACTATCAGAATTTTTATTATATAAAATAATGTTAGGTATTTTAGATAGTTCTGAAACTAAATATTTTTTAAGTTCTACTTCATGTTGATAAATCTTATCCATACCAATATCCATTAGATATTTTATAGCTTCACCTAATCCAATAACCTCAGCAATTGGTGGTGTACCAGCCTCAAACTTAGTTGGAGTTTTTTTCAATTCATACGTATTATCTGCTTCAAAAAAACTATTCATGCCCCCACCATAAAATACTGGTTCCATATCATTTAATAAGTTTTCTTTACCAACTAACACTCCAACTCCTGTTGGACCTACCATCTTATGTCCAGAAAAACTCAAAAAATCTATATTTGCTTTTTTAAAATCTACTTTCATATGTGGAACACTTTGAGCACCATCAACACAAAATAAAATATTCTTCTCACGGCACATTGCACCAATTGTATAAATATCTCTTACATCACCAATAACATTAGTAACATGAGCAATTGAAATAACCCTAGTCTTATCAGTTATACTTTTTCTCACACTATCAACGCTTAATGCATATTCTTCATCTAAATCCATATATTTTATAACAATCCCAATTTCTTCACTTAGTTTTATCCACGGAAGAACATTAGATGCATGTTCACTTCTAGTTAATAAGACCTCATCACCCTTATGTAAATGTTTCTTCATATAACCAAAAACAACCATATTAATTGACATAGTAGTACCACTAGTAAAAACCACTTCATTACTACTATTACAATTAATAAATTTTTTTACTATATTACGTGTATCGTCATATAACTTATTCGTTATCATCGAAGCATCATAATCACCACGATGAATATTAGAAGTATGAACAGTATAATATTTTTCTACAGCATCAACAACACGCTTAGGTTTTAAAGTAGTAGCACCATTATCAAAATAAACAATGTCATCTTTAAGCATTAAAAAATCTTCTCTATTCACGTATATCACCTCCTAAATATTCTTTATCTCATCAACAAATCTAGTAATTTTATTAATATCAATACTATCACTATTTATCAAAAATCCATTTAATAATAATCTACTCGCAACATCTCTAGAAATCCCTCTACTCATCATATAAAATAATATATCTTCTTTAAAACTTCCAATATATGCAGCATGATTACTATCAACATCATAATTATCTATTAATAAATTAGGACAAATTGTACTTTTACCATCATTCATATTTATAATCTGATTATCTTGATTACAAATACACTTACTACTATCTTTAGGAACAACACCATCAACACAATAAGTTAATTTATTATCATAAATATTTACACCATGATTAAATACTTCACTATGAGTATTACTCTTCAAATGATTGACTTTAATATTAAACACATTATCATCATAATTTATATTTCCATAATAATAATATAAAGATACACCATCAGTAGTCATATTAATTTCCACATCACTACTTCCATTAATAGAAAAATGATAAATAATAGTATCTTCATCTATATTATATTTATAATTGCTCTTTTTATTGTCATCTAAAACATATAAAATTTTACTCATCTATATCATTTCCTATCATAGAATATCCATTTTTTTCTATTTCAAAAGCTAAATCATAATTACCTGTTCTTTGAATTTTACCATTCGCAAGAACATGTACAAAATCTGGTTTAATATATTCTAAAACTCTTGTATAATGTGTAATTATTAAAACTGAAACTTCTGGATTTTCCTTTAAATATTCATTTATATTTTCACAAACAACTCGCAAACTATCTACATCAAGTCCCGAATCTAATTCATCTAAAATAATAAATTTTGGCTTTAAAAATAGCATTTGTAATATTTCATTTTTCTTTTTTTCTCCACCACTAAATCCAAAATTTAAAGATCTATGCAACATGCTATTATCAAGTTCAACTTTCTTCATGACACTTTCCATATCTTTAATGAAAGTATAAAGATTAACTTTTTCACCAGTACATTCCCCTCTAGCAGTTCTTAAAAACTCACTATTAGAAACACCCTCAATAACAGTTGGATCCTGCATACAAAGAAAAATTCCTTTTTTTGCTCTATCACTTACCTCAAGTTTAGAAATATCATCACCATTAAATAAAATTTCACCCTCTGTAACTTCATATTTATAATGTCCCATTATTGCTTTTGAAAGTGTACTTTTTCCAGCACCATTTGGTCCCATTATTGCATGAATCTCTCCTGGAGCAATTTCCAAAGAAAAATCTTTTAATATTTTCAAATCAGTATCTTTAATTTTTACATTTAAATTTTTAATTTCTATCATCAAGAATCATCTCCATCTACTAAAATATTATATCAGAAAATAAAGTTAATAATACCGCAAATTAAACATAAGTTATTCTACCATAAAAGATTATAATTTAAAAGAAAAAGATGGAAAACTCCATCTTTGATTTTATCTATTCATCTAATAAATTTTTAGCATCAGCTAATAACTTAACTAAATCATCGGTTTTAGCAACTTTAGCATTCAAACCTTCTAATTTATCAGTTTTAGTAGTTAATTCATTTTCTAATTCCTTAACACGTTTCTTTAATTCTTCATTTTCCTTAACTAAATTTTGATTTTCATCAAAGGCCCGACGCTTAAATGAAAGTAAATCGTTAATGTTAGCCTCACAAGAAGTAATTTTATCACGTTGTTCTTTGTTCTGCTTAATTAACTTTGTCAACATAGCAGCTGTATCTGAAATAATTGTATCTCCACTATCTTCTTTAACAGCCTTATCTTTAGGAGTATCTTTTACTGTATTATCATCATCAAATTTTAATCCTTCAAATAATGATACTCTAGTTTCTTTTTCTGTTTTTTTAGGAATAAATGTACTATCGGCCTCACTTGGCTTATCCATAACAGATGTCTTAATATCAACATCATTAAACTCAGACTTAGTATCTATTGCTTGAAAAGCAACAGGAGTAAACTGTTTTTCTTCTAAAGATGCAGTTGATGTAACTGGTGAAACAACTGGAGCTACAGGAACAGTCGGAATAACTGGTGCCACAGGAGCTGGTGCAACAACAGGTGTAACTGGTGTTGCTGGTTGCATAGCTTTATCAATAACAGCAGGTGCTACCTTAACATCCTGAACATCTAAAAGTTCTTCTGGAGTAGTCTTAACTTCTTCCTTCACAAGTTTATATTCTACAATCTCAGATTCGATAGTATTTTTACTCATATATAATGTTCCATTATTCAATCCAATAAAACTATAATATTCATTACTTAATAAATTGTTACCCTCTAAATCAAAAACACTAGCTTCAGAAAATTGATCATTAAAAACGAAACGACCGCCATTTCCCATTTTAGCATTCATTCTATCTTTTATAGTTGCTGGAGTTGTCACCAATTTAGTAGCAGCTAATGGATCTTTTCTCATATTAATTGCTTCAATAACGCTTTGCGTAGATGGTATTGACTTTTCAACTAAAATAGCTTCTGCAGTAATTGGCTTAATTGATTTATTATCAAAAGGTACAACTACATCACCATCACTACTAATAACACCAACATTAGAAGCAACAACTAAAGGATCTATCGCTTCAACCAACGCAGTTGACGCAACATAACTACCATTACTTAGCTTCTCACCATCTAAAAAATAATATTGTTTTCCAGCATCATTAATACCATATGTACAAATAATATCACTACGATCTTTATATTTTACCTGTCCCTTTTGCACTTGCATCATACTATACACCATCCCATATTCTTACAATAACTATAATAACACAAATAAAAATGCAAAACAACTACTTTTCAAAAAAAATTTATCTAGTCACACAATTGCAATCTTAATTAAAAAAAGTTAAAATAAAAATGGTGGTAAGATGAAAGAACAAAAAAAATTAACAATTGGAATGTCAATATTTGCATTTATTATATTTGTAGCATTTGGAATAATTATAGTAACAGAAAAAAGTGCACCATATTTTTCACCAAGAATCGATAAAAAATTAAATGAATACTTAAAAGATAATTACACATCTGTAATAAATGAATTAAATATTGGAAATACTAATTATAAGAATACAGAATATCAATTAAAAATAACATCATTTGAAAATGAAAACCTATATTTTTATCTAAAATATTCTAATAAAAAAATAACTGATACATATAAAGAAGACTATTTAGAGGGAAAAACTTTACTAACAAAAATAAGTACAGATTTAGAAGAAGAACTTAATAAAAAATACAATCAAAATTTCAAAGTAACATTCATAACAACACTTGATAAATTTAGTAAACAAGTAAAAGAAAAAATAATTAAAGAAGAAAATATATCTTCTCTATCTATTTACACATTAGAATCAGAAATAACTTCCTCTTGGAATAGTGAAGCAATTACATTAGAAATACAATCATTCTATAATACTCTAAAACAAGATAATATAAATCCTAAGATATATAACATAACAATAAATGATTCTAATAAAGAAAATAAATCTATAAAAATAAATAACTTATCTAAAGAAATAATTGAAAATAATGAAACACTAATTACTATTATTAATGATATAATAAATGGTAAGAACAGTGATATTTTAGATCAAAATAATATAACATATAAACAAATATAAAAGGAGAATAAAAATATGCAAGACTGTCTATTTTGTAAAATAATTAAAGGAGAACTTCCATCAAGTACAATTTATGAAGATGACTTAATTAAAGTAATTATGAATATTAATCCAAGTACTAATGGTCATCTACTAATATTACCAAAAAAACATTATGTAAATATTATGGATATCGATCCAAAAATAGTTTCTCATAGCGTTGAAATTACTAGAGATAAAATTTATCCATTATTAAAAGAAAAACTAAACTGTGAAGGAATAACACTAGCCGAAAACAATGAGTTAGGTCAAGAAATAAGACATTTCCATATCCACTTAATACCACGCTATCCAAATGATGGCGCAGACATAAGTTATTCTGAAGATAAAACAGAAGATGTCGGCATTATATTTGATAAACTAACAAACTAAAAAATACCAAGAACTGGTATTTTTTTATAAACAAAGTTAGAAGTTGGAAACTCCACCTAAAATAATTGCTAACAATATATATAAAATAATAATTACTATAAATCCACTTCCTCTTCTAGAATTTGTTGTATTTTCAGGACAAGACATAAGACACCTCCTTAAATATAAGCACCTAAAAGAATTACTAACAAAATAAATAATACTAAAATGATAGCTGAAGAAGATACACAATTATTCATGCTTTTTCCTCCTTTTTATATGCTTTCATCATATTTTATGGTAAATCATAATTTTTGTGATTATCTTAGACCATATTTATTGCATGAAAATAATTTTTTTGTTATTATAATTAATTGTATGGGAGGATATTATGAAAAACAAAAAATTATTTTTAGGTTTAAGTACACTAGCAGTAATTTCTCTAATTATGACTGGTTGTGGAAAGAAAGCCGAATTAAAAGATGGTGCAGAAGTTGCAGTATCAGTTAAAGGTGCAAAGTTCACCGCAACTGAATATTATGAACAAATTAAAGAAAATAATATTACTGAATTAATTGATATGATTGATCACGCATTATTAGATGAACTATATCCAAGTGATGAAGAAGAAGATGATGCTGTTGAATCTCAAATTAGTCAAATGAAAAGCTATTATGGTGATGATGAAGAAACATACATCTCTATTCTACAACAATACTTCGGTGTAGAAGATGAAGAAGCATTTGAAGAAATGTTAAGACTAGAATATAAAAGAAATAAAGCTGTAACTGACTATATTAGCGATAACTTAACTGATAAGGAAATTGAAAAATATTATGATAAAAATATTTATCCAGAAACAGAAGCAAGTCATATTTTAATTTCAGTTGATATCGCAGATGATGCAACAGAAGATGAGGAAGAAGAAGCTTATGATGCTGCTTTAACTAAAGCAAAAGAAGTTATCAAAAAACTTAAAAAAGGTGAAGATTTTGCTGACTTAGCTAAAGAATACTCAGATGATGAATCAAATAATGAAAATGGTGGCGAACTTGGATATTTCGATCCTAATGAAATGGTTGATGAATTCAGAGATGCACTTGTTGAATTAGAAGTAGACGAATATACAAAAGAACCAGTAAAAACAAAATTTGGATATCATATAATTTTAAAAACTGGAGAAAAAGAGAAAAAAGCATTAGAAGAAGTTGAAGATGAAATTAGAGAAACTTTAGCTGAAGAAAAAATATCTGAAGATAATTCAGTATATTACGAATCATTATTAAAATTCAGAGAAGAAAAAAATATTAAGTGGAATGATTCAGCTTTAGAAAAAAGCTATAACAAATACATGGACAACTTAATTGAACAATCAAAATCAAACTAAAAAAGAGCTAGATTTCTAGCCTCTTTTTTTATACAAAATAATTCCCTCTTCACTACAGATTTCTTTGTATTCATCACTATATTTTAAGTATGTATTAATTGGATAATCAATATCAACTAAAAAATAATCAAAATTATATTTAGTAATTAACTCAACATAATCCCCTTGTAACATCGATATATCTAAATAATCTTCATAATTATATTTAGAATATAAATCTGCTCTACCATCAATAAAAACTAAAATATCATTATAAATTAACTCTCCACCATAATCATACATATTATAAAGTCTATTAGGTTTTTCTTTCTTTATAATTGATACAATATTAGAACTCAAGCGTCTTTCGTTAAAATTACTATAAACTACTTTTGTATTTGCCGCAAAAAAGAAAATTAATATAATTGAAATCAAACAAATACCAAAACATGTACCCTTATCATACTTTTTCTTTTCTACATAATTAAATATTACAAATGACATAATTACATAGGTATATCCCCAAAATCTAATACTTTTCAACCCAAGAAAAGCACTAACTCCAAGTAAAATAAAATCAATAAATAATATCTTTTTCTTACTAAACAACATTATAAAAACTATTATAAGTAACAAAACAAAATATAAATAATGTTGTGGATTACTTAATGTTGTAGGCTGCCACTCCGCAATATTATTTAACATAACTGTATCTAACATATTTAAATATGGATAAGTAAACATTTTAAATCCATGTACATTAATACAAACACCTATCATACATAAAAACATTACAAGTAAATATTTTTTTATCTGTCTCTTATTAATTTTAACTGCCTCTATTTTAGAAAATTTAAAAGAAAATAATCCACTAATAAAAAAGATTAAACAAAATAAATAACTCAAATTACTTGAACCACCATGTATATTAGACCAAAGTATAGAAATTATTGGTAAAAAATATATCTTCTTAGAATTTTCATTTCTATACAATTCATAACAAAACCATATCGTAATCGCAACAAAAATAAAACTTAGTAAATGTGGCCGTACCTGTAAAAAAACAACTAATATGAAAGATAAGATAATCCAAAATAAAGTGAACGGAATATTTTTCAAATAATCATCTTTGTTTCCTAGAAAAAGAATCAACAGTAGTGATAAAAGACATACTCCTACATATATCAACATATATGATTTACTAAATAGTAATTTTAAAACATAAATAATAACTTCAAATAACCATTCATGGCTCATCCAATATTTACCATTAACAAACCAAGAAAATATATCTTCCCTCAAAATTCCATTTTTAAATATATATTCTCCTGCTTTAATATGCCAAAAAAAGTCTGAATCAATTCTAGTAGTCAGTGACAAAAACAAAGTAATTGCGATTATAAAAAAACAAAGTGAAAGAAAAATTTTATGTTTTTCAAAAAAAGATTTAATCTTCATATCTTAACCCCTTTTGATATAATTTTTCTCTAATTTTATAATCTAATTCTTTACCACTATATTTTCTACTATATTTACGATATAACTTTTCATATTCTCTCTTCGCAATGTCATCATTATTACCAAATTCATAATCACAAATGACTTTATTAATAATTGCTAGATCATATCCAGCATTAACTAAATCATTAATTATTTTATTTTTTAAAACACTTCCCCCTCTAGTTCTATTACTCTTAAGAGATATTTTAATAATTTTATTAATCTTATCGATCTGTAAATTTTCTGTAAATATACCTATCTCTTTATTTACAATTGTTTGACTAACACCTTTACACAATAAATCATTACTAATTTTAAGCGGACCTTTAGAAGATGTAACAATCTGATTATTAATATAACTCTTCGCAAAAGATTCATCATTTAAATATCCCTGTTCTAATAATTTATCAATTGCTTTATCAATCAACTCTACTGGATATTCTTTTTTTAATAAAAAATCTCGTAAATCACTTGAACTCTTAAATCTTGTCTTTAAAGATTTCAATCCTACATAATAAACATCCCATTCTTTATCATATTCTAAAACTTCATTCATAATAGAATTATCAAGATTTTTCTTCAAAAGTAATTCATATTTTAAAATAGTTTCTTCATATAACTCTACTTCTTGACAACCATCAAGTTCAAGTTTATAACGACCACTAGACATCTTTTTATACTTCAAAATTTTCAATCAAATCACCTAAAATTAGTATATCAAAAAAAAAGAAAAGAAAGAAGATTACTCTCCTCTCTTTTTAATTTCAATCTTCCCTTCAGAGATTTCCTCAAGAGCTCTACCAATATTCTTTTTACTCTTATAAGCGTTCTCTGGCAATTGTAAATATCCGTCTTTAGAAATTTGTTTGCTTCGTCTAGCCGCAATATGAACCAACTCATATTTAGAATCAACTATATTAAGTAGCTTGTCGATAGATGGATAAATCATGTATATCACACTCCCTATTATTAGGATAAACCACGAATATAAAATTATCAACAAAACTGACACAATTAGACACTAACATTTACGTAAATTTTCTTTTAAATATTTCGAATCTCAATACCTACAACGCCATACTTTTCTTGTTCTTCTTTAGAATAATATTTTTCCATATCATTAGGACTAGCTTTCTCATCCTTAGCATATCCTAAAGAAACTTTATCATAATCACGATATATCTCAGCAAAACTACTATATATATGTAGCGCAATAACCTCTGTCAATTGTTTCTCACCAGTAGTACGACTAATAAATTCAATCGTATCACCAGCTTCTATCATTTGACGTTTTTCATCATATAAACGCATTTCAATAGTTTTAGTACCAGCCTTTATCAACTTAAAAGGGCCATCATGTAATCTCATTTCGTGTTTCACGATATCACCTCAAAGTAATTATAACATATAAATCAAAGAAAAAAGACTAGTTTCCTAGTCTTATCTAAACTGGCAGCAAGAACCACATTGAATGTTACTTACAGTATTTTCCTCACTACAAGTATATACTGGTCTATAAGTATGTTTATATACATGATGATTAATTATTCTAGTATGAATTGGACAAGTGTGTCGTTGTCCTTTTTTGATAGATTTTATTTATTAGCAATTTTCTTTAATTCTTCTTTTTCTAATTCTTTTATTGATTTTTCGGGTGTAGGTAATTTTTCAGGCATAATACCACCAATCTCTTCAATAGTTTTTCTAACAGCTTTACCAACATTATGATGAGTTATACAAGCCTCATCTTCATTATCAACATTTTTTATTTTTAATACATCATCAGTTTGAGTAATTCTAAACAAGTTAGCTGCTAGTTCTGTACTTCCCATATAATCTAGAATATCTTCTTTTTCAGAATCAATTCCTTTTCTTTTAGCGATTTGTTTAGCTGATTCACCATTATACAATCCTTTATAACCATAATCATTAAATTTAGCAAAATTATTTACACCAGATTTTTTAGCAGTATCAAATAAAAACTTATTTTTATTCTTAACATTAATTCTTGTATATAATCTCTTTTCATCTTCAGATAATTGATAAAATGCTTCCTCAGTAATTTCCATTTTTCTTGTTTGAACAGCAAAATATGTTTGTCCTAGAGCAACTGACTTTTTTCTTGGGTTTGCATTTTGCACAATTAAATAACAAGCGTATCTTGACAGGTAATAATCAATAACATTTTGAATATTACCATTACCACCAACTATCGGTTTCCTGAACTCAGGAAAGTGTTCAAATACATTATTATTACTAGTTTCACAAGCAATCATTGCTCTTTTTATAACTTTATGAAAATTTTCCCATTTATTATATTCTAGCAAGTGCATTAATTCTCTAGCTTCCCAATATTCATTACCATGCTCATCAATACGTTTAATTTTTTCAAACATTTTTTCATTATATTTTTCTATATCCAACATATTAAACCTCACCTTCCTCTATATCTACTTTATCTTCAGCCAATTCATAATCTTCATAGTCTTTTAGAATTTTATTCTCGTGAACGAGGGAATCTAAAAATTTAATAAAACTCTCTTGTCTTTGTTTAAATTCAAGTTGTTCTTGTTCATATTCTTCAATTGTATATTTTTTTAGTCGTCTCAAAACAAAGTTTCTATTTTCTTCTAAGATATCAATAATATCTTTACACATACATATTTCATCATATGTAATTTCTTTTGAACTAACAAACTGAGTATCAACAATAAACTCATAGGTCATTTTATTATTTATTTGAACTAACTTCGCACCAATACCCACTCCATGATTGATACTAATTAATCTTTCAGTCCAACTTAAATTTGTTTGATATGTATACCCTGTCTTTATAACTTTGTCTATTTCTTGTTTCAATTCTTTTACTGTTTTCATCCTACCACCCCGCAAAAATTATATCAAACATTTGTTCTTATATCAACATAAAATGTAACTTTAATATCTATTCTTTTATTTTCATAAATATCAATTTTTTCAATAAGTTCAACAATAAGTTCTCTACTAGGATTATTCATCGATAAAAACTCATTAATATATTTTTCTATTGCTTTATTTTCTTTTTCTTTATTTAGTTGATTTTGTTTTTTATCGACAATTGTTAATAACTTATCTTGTTTTATCTTCAGTTCATTTTCTAATTTAAGTTTTATTCTATTAAATTGTTCTTCTGTTATTACTTTATTAAGCTTATCCAAATATATACTATCTAAATTTTCGTTAATACGAACTATATCTTGTTCTAGACTTTTAATCTCCTTTTGGAATGTACCTTTACTATTATTATTAATTTCATCTAATACTTTTTCCTTTATCTTTTTACTATTTAAGTACTTTAAACAATAGTTTTTAAGTGTATCTAATACAGCTTTTTCTAATTCATCATAGTTATTAGAGTGTGTTGTACAAAGTTTTTGATTCATATAAGTTCTATAATAATTACACATAGTATAACAACGATTATCTTTTTTTCGTCTTGGTGATACTGATATACGATGACCACAATCACCACAGTAAAGTAGTCCATCTAACAAATGAGATTCTTTTTTTTCACATCTTCCTACATTTTTAGGTATTCGTTTTTGAACTTCATAAAAAGTTTCTTTATTAATAATAGGTTCATGTGTATTTTCTACTACTATATATTTTTCAGGTTTATTTCTAACAACTTTTTTAACTTTATAATTAACTTTACATCTTTTTTGTTGTACTAAATCACCTATATATACTCTATTAGTTAAAATATCCCTAATTGTTTTAGTATGCCACTCTCCGTATTTTAAATTATAATGACTTTTCCATTCAAAACTATAATACTGAGCTGGAGTTTTAACCCCTTCATCAGTTAGTTTTTTAGCAATATTATAAAATGATAATCCTTCTAAACATAAACCAAATATTCTTTTAACAATCGTTGCTCTTTCTTCTTCTATTATTAAATGATTTTTATCATCAGGATCTTGGATGTATCCAAATGGAGTTCTTCCTCCAACCCATTTTCCTTCCTTCATTTTAGATGTTAAACTAGCTCTTATCTTTTTAGAAATATCTTTAGCATAGTAATCATTCATTATGGCTTTAAATGGTGCGATATCATTATTTGAACTATCTAAATATGTATCTATGTTATCTGTTACTGCAATATATCTAACATTATGACTAGGAAAATATTTTTCAACAAGTTCTCCTGTTCCAATATAATCTCTTCCAAGTCTAGACATATCTTTAGTAATAACCATATTTATTTTTTTATTTTCAATATCTTCTATTAATCTTTTAAATCCCGGTCTATCAAAATTTGTCCCAGAATAACCATCATCTATATAAATATCATAAACTCTTAAATTGTTTTCTCTAGCGTATTGAAGTAATAAACTCTTCTGATTAGTGATACTTTCACTTTCATAAACTTTATCATCATCTTCTCGAGATAGTCTTATATAAATACCAACATTATATATCTTATTTAAACTCTCTAACAATTCTTACCTCCTTCTAGAGATAAATAAGTACAGGATGATAGTACATCACTTTTTTCATTTTGACAAATCATTGATATATATTTTTTTAGTTCTTTATTTAAAACATTAATAAAAATATCATTTATGTCTTTCTCTTCATTAAAAATAATATTAATCTTATACTTATCCATAATTAAGCACCTCATTTAAACTTATGGATAAATTGTTGATTTTAGTAATACTAAATCGTGTAAGTACGTTACACATTAATTTAGTATTACTTATAAGCATTCACCTTTTTATAAAAATTTAATATCATTAACATCATCTCCTTTTCTATGTTGGATGTTAAACTAATTATCAAAAAAATGCAAATCATGTTTTTAGATTTTTCTTTTAAATAATCTAAATTACTATTAAAAAAACATTAATATTTTTAAGCAGGATAAGGAAAATGATATCATCAGTCTAATTTTTCCTTATAAAATAAGAAAAACTAATGATATCATTTCTAATTTTGTACTTACAAAATAGACCATAACTTGCCATATTTCAATCCATAAACATAATTATTTTATTGATATTTAAAGGAAGTTACTTGCCATGAATCAGACCATAAAATGCTATTTTACATCAATAAGCATGGATTAATAAATTTTTTTCTTAATTTCTAATTTTTTGTCTTCGAAACACATTTTCTAGACTTTATTTATTATGTAATAATACAAAAAAAAGAAAAGCAATTAATACTACTTTTCTAACCTTATTTAAATTTACTAAATACCTATTATATAGTTTGGAATTTATTTTATATTTTATTTTGATCAATTAAATAATCAATATAGCTTTTTATTTCAAAGTAATTAACTTGTTCAGCAATATTCTTAACTTTGTTTAAACTAATAGTTTTATTTTTACCACATAATTCATTTATAGTAATTGTTGGGACAATATAAAATTCCCAATTATTAAGGTCTAA
The DNA here is from genome assembly GCA_045125935.1 of Bacilli bacterium. GTDB lineage: Bacteria > Bacillota_I > Bacilli_A > RF39 > UBA660 > CAG-877. The sequence continues at coordinate 16,470 of JBGVNW010000001.1, forward strand.
AGGATTTGCTTCTTCTCTAGTTTTACCAGTATTCAAACAAAATACATATACATCATTTTGTCGTTCAAATTTATTTTCATTTTCTGAATCTTCATAATTACTGTTTGCCATTGTAATTCCAAATACCCTTTGATTTGATATTTTGCCATTCTCATTCCAAGGATGATAATAACTTGTCTCTTTAATTTCTATTCTCTTATTTCTATAATTAATATCATATAGAGTCCAATATTCAGTATTTTGTGATTCTTCCAATCCGAGTGCTTTTTCTATTAAAAACTCAGCTATATATTCCTGTATATTCCAAACATTCGAATATTTATATTTCCAAAAATCCAATATTCCAAAATCTAACTCCTGCCCATTACAAATAAACTTTTCATTTTCTTTCATAATTACACCTCTATAAATTGGAATTTGTAATTATTACAAATACCATAGTTTTTTATTATTCTTTCGTACTTCTTTTATTATTCCTCCACCTAGACATTCTTCTCCATTGTATAAAACACATGCTTGTCCTGGAGTTACTCTTTTAACTCCTTCTAGATACTTAACTAATAACTCATTATTATCTAGCCATTCTAATTCTACATCTACGTCTTTTTGTCTATATCTGAATTTAGCAGTGCATTTAGTAATTTTTTCTTTTCCTAAATAATTTACCTCTTCAACAATACATGAATCAGTTACTAAGTATTCATTATCTTCTCCTATACAAATATAAAGAATATTCTTTTTTAAATCCTTTCCAACAACAAACATTCTATCTTCTGTACCACCAATATCTAATCCTCTTCTTTGACCAATTGTATAATACATTAATCCAATGTGTTTACCTACTATTTCATTTGTATCAATATCAACAATATCTCCAGGGGTATTTGGTAAATAATTACTTAAGAAATTAGTAAGATTTCTTTCTCCAATAAAACATATTCCTGTTGAATCTTTTTTCTTGGCTGTAATAAGTCCATATTCATCTGCTATTTTTCTAACATCTGTTTTTAACATATCTCCTATTGGAAACAATACATTTTTTAATTGTTCTTTTGATACTTGTGATAGAAAATATGTTTGATCTTTATTATCATCTATCGCTCTTAAAAATTTACCATTTTCTAATCTACAATAATGACCAGTTGCAATATAATCAGCTCCAAGTTTCTCCGCTTCTTTTGCAAATTGATCAAACTTAATATATTTATTACACATAATATCTGGATTAGGTGTTCTACCTTTTTTTAGTTCATCTAAAAAATATTTAAATACATAATCATAATATTCTTTTACAAAATCTTTTCTATGTAATTTAATACCTAATTTATTACATACTGCCTTTGCATCATTATAATCTTCTTCTTGAGGACATATACCTGTTTTACCTACTGGAGCGTCATTATATTCACCATTAACAAATGAATCCCAGTTTCTCATATATAATCCTTCAACATCGTATCCTTGATTTTTTAGTACAATTGCCGCTACAGATGAATCAACACCACCTGACATTCCTATAATAACTTTTCCTTTACTCATATAACTTCCTCCAATCAAAAAACTAGGACGTTGTTTCCTAGTTTATAGCTAACCATTCTAAGTTAATTATGAAACGCTAAAACAACCAATTATTCATTGATTTAATTGTAATTATTAATTGTTTATAGCTATTACGGTTGTTTTTCATACTCGTGTTTCCTTTCTAAGTGAAGATATTATATCACATAACTATTAAATTCAAAAACTTAATATAAGTAAAAAACAATAAATTACTATTTAGTGTTTTATTTCATAATCATTATATCACACAAAAAGACATTTCTTATCAAAATGCCTTTCGTTCGTACTTATTTATCTCTTAATATATTTGGTCTATCAAAAGTTATCACTCTTGTGGTACTTCATGTACAAAAGTTCTGTTAACTACTCTCTCTTGTACTCCTTCATTCATAGAAGGGGCCATTTGCATACCCATCATATTAATATCTACATTATTATCAATAGTGTTATTATTTCCCACAATATTAGAATCAAAATCAAAGTTTTGGGCCATATTTTGTTCAGACATAACTAATACCTCCTCTAATCTATATTATGTAAATAATAAAAAAGAGCTACTAACATAGCCCATTAATAATTTGTAATAATTACTTCTTCTACCTTACCACGTTTCTTACCATTAGAATTAATATTTCTCTTAGCTTCAATAACATGAATATTAAACTCACTATAAAGTTCATTAACTAAAATGGTATTATGATTAGAAAGCATTACATAACATCCTCTATCACTTAATTCCTTATATACAGCAGCAAGTCTTCTCTGTTGGTCTTTATTAAAACCTTCCTCAGTATAACTATTAAAAGTATCAGTATCAGAATCATATGGCGGGTCAAAATAAATAAAATCACCCTTCTTTGCATCTTTAACTGCTTCTTCAAAATCAACACTTAATAGTTTGACATTACTAATATTTAAATATGCATGAATAATTCCTAAATTCTGACCTTCATAAGTATTAACCTTAGTCTTCTTACCGAAAGGTACATTAAATTCACCTTTACTATTAACACGATATAATCCATTAAAACATGCCTTATTTAAATAAATAGTTCTCGCCGCTCTCTTATAATCTACAAGTCTATTAAACTTCTTTTTATCTCTATCAACATTTCTAATCTCATAATAAAATTCTTCACTATGATTAGTCTCATATCTATTTAGTTCAGTACACATTTTTGTAAACTTATCTTCATCTTTAATACAACTAAATACATTCATTAACTCTTTATTACTATCATTAATAACAGCATCACTAGGAGATAATTCAAAAAGTAATGCTCCACCACCTACAAATGGTTCATAATAAGTACCAAACTCCTCAGGTATAAACTCCTTCAACTTATCAATAATTTGTCTTTTACCACCAGCCCATTTTACAAACGGCTTACCTTTTAACATACTACTACCTCCTGAAAAATAAACTTCTCAAAATATTATATCATATAAAAGAAAAAAACACTCTAAATAAGTGTTTAAAAAGGTAATTTCATATTTCCATTAGCCATCATTTTCATCATCTTTTTCATTTGATCAAATTGTTGTAGTAATTTGTTAACTTCTTGAACTGAAGTTCCACTACCCTTAGCAATTCTAGTTTTACGACTAGCCTTAATAATATCTGGATTTCTTCTCTCCTTTGGTGTCATCGATAAAACAATAGCCTCTATCCTAGCAATTTGCTTTGGATCAATTTTAACATCATTAAGCCCCATTTTTTTAGCACCAGGAATCATTTTAATTAAGTTTTCAAGTGGTCCCATCTTTTTCATTTGCTTCATAGTTGACAAAAAATCTTCCAAATCAAACTTACCTTGTTGCATCTTTTTAGCAGTCTTTTCAGCTTCTTTTTCATCAAATGCCTCTGTTGCCTTTTCAACTAAAGCAACTATATCACCCATACCAAGAATTCTTCCAGCTGTTCTTTCTGGATCAAAGAAATCAAGTCCATCTAATTTTTCAGAAGTTCCAACAAATTTAATTGGCACATTAGTTAAATGTCTTACAGATAAAGCTACTCCACCTCGAGTATCTCCATCTAACTTCGTTAAAATTACACCAGTAAGGGATAACTTCTCATTAAAACCAGTAATAACATTAATCGCATCTTGTCCCATCATAGAATCAATTACCAATAATATTTCTTCAGGCTTAATTTCTTCATTAATACGAGTTAACTCATCCATCAATTCTTCATCAATATGTAATCGACCAGCTGTATCAATCAACACATAATCATAACCATTTTCTTTAGCATAACTTCGAGCATTCTTTACAATTTCAACAGGATCTTTCTTTCCCTCTTCATAAACCTCTATGTTTAATTGCTTACCAAGTTGTTTTAATTGATCAATTGCTGCCGGACGATAAACATCACAAGCAACAAGTAACGGTTTCTTTGCTTCTTTTTTTCTCAAATAATTAGCCAATTTAGCAATAGTAGTAGTTTTACCAGAACCTTGCAAACCTACTAACATCAAATAAGCAGGATTTCCCTTAACATTAAGTGGTTCACTTTCTCCACCTAACAATTCAACTAATTCATCCTTTACAATCTTAACAAACAAATCACCAGGATTAATACTAGAAGCAACCTCTTCACCTAGCGCTTTTTCTTTAACAGTATTAGTAAATTCCTTAACTACTTTATAATTAACATCAGCTTCAAGTAAAGCCAATCTAATTTCACGCATCATATCTGAGATATTATCTTCTGTTATTTTTCCATAACCTTTTATTTTATGTAATGCATTCTGTAATCTATCTCCTAAACTCTCAAACATATATATCACCCAATACAATTATAATTAAAAATGTCAAATCTGTAAAGAATATTACCTAGAAGAGGGCATTTTTACCATTTATGATAAAGATTTATGTACATGAAAAAGCACTTTCCAACAAAAAAATGTAAACACTTCTTCTTTTGTGTCTACATTTATTTTATCAGTTTACCTGTCTCATCTTTTATCCAACAAGATTAATTAATGGCATACCAGTATCTGTTGTTGGAATTCCATTATCCTCATCTCGTTTAACAAAATTAAACATTGAAGCATTAGCATTAGAAGACATATCACTTTGTTCAGGAGGAACAACCTTAACAGTACCAAAATCACTAGTATCTTCAAGAGCCACAGTAGGTCTAACACTACTTTGATTAATCATTGAATATGAATCAGGTATTGCATAAGAATTAGTTGGTATTGATAATTTTCTTTCTTGAGCACTTGTCATTGCAAAATCAGGTATAGCGGACTGAACATCATCTTTCATCCCAAAGTCTCCAAAACTAGGCATTTGTTTTTGACCCGCCATATCATGTGACCAATCATTTTGAGACTCCATTCCATTAGATATTTGCATAGAAGCATTTAGATTATTCGTTTCATTTCTCATATATTTAGTTGGGTTTGATGATGAAATAAATTCACCCTGTGAAACATCAGCATCATAATCAGGCCCCATTCCACGAGGAACCTTAGGTATATCTATTTTATTACCTGTAGGAACTACTGGAAGTGGAATTTCTTGATTTTTCTTATTTGAAACAACTTCATTTTCACTTACAATTTTCTTCACAGTTGTATCATTATTATGTTTCTTTAATTCATGATTCAATACCTTTTTATGAGATTCAACTTGTGAAACAGGACGTTCAACTGGAACAACTTTAGGACCTACACTTTTATCAATTGCTTGAACTCTAGCATTAACATCCCTTACTCTATTTTCAAATTCTTCTGATCTTAAATCATTTTCAATATTTTGACCATAACCATCTTCAACGTTCATCGCTCTTTCTTGAACAGGCCTCTCATTACGACGCATCTGTATTGGAGCCGATGCTATATTACCATTCCAAATAGTAACAACATCACAGTTAGCACTCCATGGAGAAGGATCAGGCATTTCCATTTTAACAATCAATGGAATTCTAAACGCCATTCCAAATCCCAAACAAGTTCCAGATTGTAAAGATTTTTGTTTTTCCACAATTTCATCACTAATATTTGGAACCATTTTTCGAATATAATCAACATCAACAGGATGATTAATTTTAAAAATCATAAAGTTAGAACATTGAGAAATAACAGTTTCAGACAACTCAACAGGTCGTTGTGAAATAAGACCCAAGACAACTCCATACTTACGACCTTCCTTAGCAATTCTTTCAAATATATTATAACCAAGTAAAAATCTATCAGTATCATCTTGAACATATCTATGAGCTTCTTCAATAACTATATGAAAAGGAATACTTGCCCTTTCTGGCAATCCCTTAGAAAAATCAAATATAAGTCGTGAAAATATTTTAGTAATAACTTTAGCAAAATCATCATCAACATCATCTAGATTGATATTAATAATTTGGTACTTACAACCATTATCTATTATCATTGATGACAAGTATGTTTCCAAAGATACATAATTAGGATAATCAAAATACTTAGCATTTTCACCAACTATCAATGAATGTAATCTAACTTTTAAAGTAATAGCATCAGCATAAGTATTTTCATTTCTAAGCCATCCTTCACTTATTAAAGTAAAGTTTAACGCTTTCTCTAGAGTTTCCAAATTATAATAAGCATCAGTTGCATAAGGTTCATAATTTTCATACTCTGCTTTAATAAAAGATGTAACATATTCAGTTAACAACACACTCTCTGTAAATTGTCCCTGATTATCAATTAAAAAACATTCCCTAAACTTTCTCTTATAACCAATACCTTGTACAACAGCTTCTAAATTAAATTGAGGTGTTGAACAACTAGACAATATCGAAAATATTTCATTACGCTTATTAGGAGCAGTCTCATTTGTATACAAAACTGTCATGATTGCTTTAGCAATTAAATAATTCTTATAATCGTTTGCTTCCTTATCACTTTGTGAAAAAACTAAAGCAAGTTTTAGCATTCTTTCTATCATAGGCAATTGTGAATGACTAGTAACTTGTAATAATAAAGCCAAATCAGTAACATTAAGCAAGAAAATAGGTATTCTTAATTTTTCTGCTCCGCTATTTATCTCATTAGTACTGTAATAACGATAATGATAATTAGTATTAATCGTATTTAAATTATTAAAAGCATTATAATACTCTCCAGATGAATCAAATAATAAAATATTAGCTTTATATGGAAAAAGTCTTTCATCATGAAACATATTTTGAAAAAGTCTTGAAACCCCACAACTCTTACCAGAACCACTATTACCAAATACTGCAAAATGATTACTAAAGAAATTATTAACATTTAAATATACAGGATAATCATTATAAAATGGACTAACACCCAATTTTATATACCCTTGTTCATTTTTACCAACAATATAAGGGATTTCATCTTCACTTATTACTCTAATTCTAGAATCTAAAGAAGGTTTTCTAATAACACCACCAAGTAGTTTATCATCAACAATCTCACCAAGAAATCTAACTTTAACTAAATCTCCATCAAGATCATCTACTTCACCCAAAATTGTTTTATAATCATCTTCAAAAATTATATGTAAATTCATCAAATTAATAGTCGCACTTGTACCCTCTGTTAACCTAATTGTCGCAAAGCGATCATTAATATAAATAATTTTATCGAACATACGTGAAAACCCCTTTCCACTCTTATCCTATCATATAACAATTATACAAATATTATCTTTTTTTTACAAGAAAAAAAGACAAGAATAAATCTCATCTAATAAAAAATATCTTCTATATTTTTACATATCTCTTCATTATCAATAGTTTTAAGAAGAGCATCTATTTTTTTTAGTTTACAATTTAATTGAAGTTTATCTTCATAGTCCTCTAATTTTTCAACAACTATTTTTAATTGCTTATGAATAGCATTTCTACTTACATTATAATTCTCAGCCATTTCACTTAAACTCAAATTATTAAAATAGTAATTTTCAAAATATTCTTTCTGCTTATCAGTAAGAAGATCCCCATACAAATCGTATAACTCATTATAGTAAATAATATCTTCCATCATATCACCTACACTAAATCTTTAAACAACCCATAAATATACTTCTCAATATCAAATACTTGTAAGTCTTCTTTTGCTTCACCTAAACCAATATATTTAACAGGTAACCCTACAGTTGCTTTAATAGCTAAAACTATACCACCCTTAGCAGTACCATCCAATTTAGTTAAAACAATTCCAGTTAAATTTGTAATTTCTTTAAACGCCTTAGCTTGACTAATTCCATTTTGTCCAGTTGTTGCATCAATTACAAGTAAGGTTTCTCTAGCACCGCCTTCAATTTGACCATCTATTACCTTATTAATTTTTTCTAGTTCTTTCATTAAATTAACTTTGTTTTGTAAACGTCCTGCCGTATCAATTAAAACAACATCATAATTATCATTTTTAGCCATAACTAATCCATCAAATACAACACTAGCAGGATCAGCACCTTGATCTTTTCCATAAAAACCAACTTCAATTTTTTCGCTCCACTCTTTCAATTGAGAAACAGCACCAGCTCTAAATGTATCAGCGCCAACTAATAAAACATTCTTACCCTCATTTTTCAAATTCCAAGCAAGTTTTCCAATAGTTGTCGTTTTTCCAACACCATTAACACCTACAAAAAGTAAAACTGTTGGACCATCTTCAGCATAATTAATTTTACTTGATAAAACTTCATCATCAACATAAGTAATAAATAATTCATCAACAATAATTTCTTTTAACTCATCAGGTTTAACAATACCCTCTTTTCTTACTCTATCACGAAGTTTATCAATTAAATCCATGACAGTATTAACACCAATATCTGCCATAATTAAAATTTCTTCTAATTCATCAAAATACTCATCATTAACCTTGTTATATTTATTAGTAAGATTGGCAAGTTTTGAAACAAAACCCTGTCTTGACTTAGTTAAACCCTTTTCATAGACTTTAACACTTTTATTGACTGTATCTTTTTTTGTTTCCTTCTTTTCAACTGACTTTTCTACTTCTATATCAATAACCTTTTCTTCTATAGACTCATCATCTAAAGAAGAATCATCTATTTTCTTTGCTTCAACTACATCTTCTACAATTTCTTCATTCTTTTGAAACATACTTTTAATTTTACTAAATAATCCCATATTTTCACCCAAAAAAAGTATAACATAAATAGCAAAAAAAAACTACTAAACAAGAAATGCTGTTTAGTAGAAACTACTTTTGACCACTAGACTTCTGAAATCTTCTATATTCTAAAAAGTCTCTAACTTCACTTTGTGTAAATGCATCACGACCTTGATCCTCCATAGATTTTGAGCAAACAACCAAAAACTTAGCCACATCAATTTCACTCATATCGCTTGGAATTTGATCATAAACCAAAGCATGATTACCAGATACAATTGCCCCATAAGTAACGATAAACTGTTGAAAATCATTACAATATCCAGCCGGAACACGGACACCATTCAAAACAATTGTACTATCTTCATATGCATATCCAATTTCTTGAAGTTCTTTTAAGGCATAAAACGTTGGTTCAGAGTTCCCTTTTACACGAAGTTCAACGGAAAAATTTTTATTACGCTCAGTTATTGCCATAATATAATCACCTCAAATTAACTGCTTTCATAGTAACACATAATTAAAATTATTTCAATAACAATAACACTCAGTAAAAAAGAGTAAAAATAATTAATTTAAGAAAAATAGATAGAATTTAATAGAAAATAATTTTATCTATTTTTTTCTTCTCAAAAATAAAAATATTTGTCCACGACAAAAAGACACCAAAATAGTGTTTAAAAAAAGT
>JBGVNW010000002.1:0-80669 GCA_045125935.1 Bacilli bacterium
TGTTCATGGTTTTTTAGGCTTTTATAGAGATTTAGAAGCTAAGATGAATGAAATAGGGATTGGTACTATTGCTTCTGTTTCTGGTAGATATTTTTCTATGGATAGAGATAAAAATATTGATAGAACTTACAAGGGATATCAAGCAATGGTTGATTTAAAAGGAAATTCATTTTCTGATCCGTATGAATATGTGAAAAATCAATACGAAGTATTACCAACACTTGGATTTGATTCAAGTGATGAATTTATAATTCCAGCATACAATGAAAAATTAAGTAAAGGCATAAGCGATAATGATTCAATTATATTTTTGAATTTCAGGCCGGATAGAGCTATCCAAATGTCTACACTTATAACAAATCCTTATTTTTATAAAGATAAACTTGTTCCTGAAACAATTTTAAATAACATTCATTATACGTGTATGATGAAATATGCTGATTCTGTAAATGGAGAGATTGCTTTTAAACTTGATGAATTGACTAATATATTAGGTGAATATTTAGCAAATAATGGGCACACTCAACTTAGAATCGCAGAAACTGAAAAATATGCTCATGTTACTTTCTTCTTTGATGGCGGAAAAGAAGTTGACTATCCTAACGAAAAGAAAATTTTAATTCCTTCACCAAAAGTTGCAACATACGATTTAAAACCAGAAATGAGTGCCAATGAGGTAACAGATGCGCTACTTAGTGAATTAGAAAAATTTGACTTGGTAATTTTAAACTTTGCAAATGGTGATATGGTTGGACATACAGGTGATTTAGCTGCTGCCATTAAAGCTGTAGAAACCGTAGATAAATGTTTGGAAAGAATTTACAATAAAGTTCAAGAACTAGATGGAGTATTAGTCGTAACAGCCGATCACGGTAATTGTGAAGAAATGATTGACGAATCAGGAAATGCAATGACAGCACATACAACAAATTTAGTTCCATTCATTGTTACAAAAGAAAATATTACCTTAGATAATGGTAAGTTAGGAGACATTGCTCCGACATTATTATCTTTATTAGGTTTACATCAACCTAATGAAATGACTGGAAAAAATTTAATCAAATAACAAAAAATATTTTACTTTAAAAATAGTTATGATATACTTAAATTAAAATAGAAAGGAGTAGAATATGGGTAGATTATCTAAAAAAGCAATCCAAGAAAAGAAAGAAGCAAGAACAAAATATTTAATTACATTAGCAATACAAGCTTTAGCTGGAGCATTAATTTTTGCCTTAATATTATTTATTGCAATTAGTGAATCTGGTATGCTAGAAATTCTTGAATTTATTCAAGACAACCATATGGAGTTTAAAATAACTTTTATTTCATTCCCAATTGCTTTCTTAATTACATTTGGATGTAATATAGCAAGAAGCTATATGCTTGGAGAATTTGACAAATAAAAAAGTAGTATCATGAAGTGAACCCCAAATAGTTCACAAAAATAAAAAAGTAGTTCAAGATTAATTTCTTGAACTTTTTGATTTTATCAGAGAAGTATTGTAGAATAATATCCAATCTTCTACAAGTAATTGATATTCTTGTATTGAAGATATTTCGCTATTATACAGAGTTTCTTTCTTTAATATTCCATGAAAAGATTCCATTGGTGAATCATCAATTGGTGTTCCTTTTCTAGACATTGATATTTGAATATTATTAGAATTACAGATAGCTTTGTATTCGTAAGATGTATACTGAAATCCTTGATCCGAATGTAGGATTAAACCAGATACATCTTTTCTTTTTGCTATTGCCTCATTTAATGTATCCAAAACTATATTTAAATTATTAAATTTAGATATTTGATATGCAACCACTTTTCTATCATATAAATCTAATATGGTTGATGAATATAATCGTTTATCTTTATAAACTAAATACGTTATATCTGTCGTCCATTTTTGATTTGGTTTGGTTGCTTTGAAATCTCTTTTTAATAAATTTGGCATAACATTGAATTCGATTCTTTTATAAATGGTTTTATTCAGTTTTTTATGATATTTAGGCATCAAACAATATTTTTTCATTATTCTTAATACCTTTTTATGATTAAATATTACACCATATTTAATCCTTACGCCTTCGGTTATCCTACGATATCCATATGTGCCCTTAGATTCATCAAATACTTCTTTTATTATTAAATAATCATAATAATCCTTGTCTTCTGCATTCCTATATTTATAATAAGTCCTTTTACTTATTTCTAAAACAGCACACATGTTTGAAAGTTTATATTTATCTATATATAAATTTATGAATGTTACTTTCTCTCTCGATGTGCCTTTAGGAAGGCTTGGTATTTTTTTAGTATTTCATATCTTTCCTTGTAGTCTATTTTTTCTTCTTTTGTTCTTCCTCTTGTTTTATAAATATCATTTTCTAAGTTTTCTTGACGTTTTTCTTTATAGATCCAATTAGATAGTGTTCCATGACTAATACCATACTTTTTAGCTACCTGTGGATAACCACCATAATTCCCAGACTTATAATCATTCAGTACTTGATTTTTAAATTCTTTTGAATAATGTTTGCCCATAAAAATAACACCTCGCTTTCTTGAGATGTTATTTTATATTAAACTACTTATTTTTTTAAGTGTCTAAAATTGGGTTCACTTCATCAAACTACTTTTTTTATGTCTAACAATTGAATAAAGTGCTAATCGCTTTTAATTAATTCATCTATATCAATCTCAAATAATTTGCCAGGATCAACATTTAAGACTAGTGATATCTTCCAAATAGTATCAATTGAAAAAGTCTTGATTCCTTTTTTAGACTCAATACGGCGAATAAACTCATGCGAAACACCAACTTGTTCAGCAAGAACAGCCTGAGTAATACCTGCTTCTTTTCTATATCTTTTTATATTTCTTGCAATCTGCTCATAAATATTAACTTCATATTTATTCATAATATCACCAACTAGTTTTATTATGTACCAATTTAAAAAAATAATATGTAAACTACAAATCTACATAGAAAGTGAAAAATGTTTAGTTGAAAACATCGAAAAAATGTTCTATAATTATTACAGAGGTGGATTTATGGCAGAAAGAATAATTTTTCATATAGATGTAAATAATGCCTTTCTATCATGGACTGCTGTAAAGTTGTTAAACGAAGGATACAATCAGGATATAAGAAAGATTCCTTCAATTATTGGCGGAGATGAAAAGGAAAGAAGAGGAATAGTACTTGCCAAGTCACCAATTGCCAAAAAATATAATATTGTAACAGCAGAGACCATATATCAAGCAAAAAAGAAATGTCCATCTTTGCAAATGTTTTCTCCGGACTTTAAATGGTATCAAACGAAGTCGACTGAATTATTTGCCTACTTATCACAATATTCACCTGTCATGGAACAATTCTCAGTTGATGAGTGCTTTATGGATATGACTGGTACAAACTATTTATATAAGGATTATGTAGGATTAGCTCATAAAATAAAGGATGAAGTAAAAGAAAAGTTTGGCTATACTGTAAATGTTGGAATTGCTAATAATAAACTTTGTGCTAAAATGGCTTCAGATTTTGAAAAACCTGATAAAGTACATACGCTATTTAAAGATGAAATAGAATCTAAACTATGGATATTACCAGTAGGCGATTTATTTATGGTTGGAAAAGCGACAAAAGAAACGTTAAATAAACTAAATATCAATACAATTGGGGATTTAGCTAAAGCCGATGATAAATTATTACAACATCATTTTAAAAATCAAGCAACATATTTAAAGAAAGCAGCCTGGGGGTTAGACGATTCAAAAGTAGAGCCACGTTCAGACAAAACAACAAGTATTAGTGTTTCAGAAACATTACCATATGACTATACAGACAAAGACAAGCTAAAAGAATTTATACTTGCATTTACTGAAAAAACAACAAGAGAACTACGTCGTCAGCATCAATACGCAAAAACGGTCGCAGTATTTTATAAAAATAATCACTTCGAAAATTATTCAGCTCAAGCAAAATTAGAAAACTCAAGTAATAATACAAAGGAAATTTATAAATTAGCCCTAGAAATATTTGAAAATAGTTATCGCGAGGAACCTATTCGTTTAATAGGTGTAAGATTAGCTGATTTAACAACAAACAATGATAGACAATTATCTCTGTTCGAGACAGAGAAGAAAGAAGAAAATTCAAGTATTCAAGATACGCTTGACAGTATTAATCAAAAATTTGGTAAATCTCTTATTGCCCCTGCATCAATCAAATTAATTAACACAAAAACAACTTCAAAAAGACAACTATAAATCTAAAAAGAAAAGATATTTGTCTAAAAAAGTTGTTTTTTATTTGAAAAACAAGAAAAAAATACAAAAAATGCTTGCAAAAATGATAGACCTCGGTTATAATTAACTTCGTGTGACTGCTTAGATGTGCGAGGTTGCTGATACACCAGGTTAAGTTGCTAACTAAGTATCAGGTTATTCGCGCGGAGCAAGTCTATACCAGATATAGGCGAAGGGAGGATTTTAAATGTCAACAGAAAAAATAAGTATTAGAATTAAAGCATACGATCACAGAATCCTTGATAATGCAGCAAAAAAAATTGTGGAAACAGTTAAAAGATCTGGCGGAGTTATCTCTGGTCCAGTACCACTTCCAACTAAAGTTGAGAAGTTCACAATTCTAAGAGCTGTACACAAATATAAAGATTCACGTGAACAATTCGAAATGCGCACACACAAAAGACTTATTGAAATCAAAAATCCAAGCAAGGAAACTATTGAGGCTTTAGCTCACTTAGATTTACCAAGCGGAGTAGATATTGAAATCAAAACTAAATAATGGAGGAAAAAATAATGAAAGGAATCTTAGGTAAAAAAATCGGAATGACTCAAGTATTTACTAAAGAAGGTAAATTAATTCCGGTTACTGTTATTGAAGTAGAACCAAATGTAGTTACTCAAATCAAAACAGTTGAAAAAGATGGTTATGAAGCTGTACAACTTGCAACTGATACAATCAGAGAAAAGTTAAGCAACAAACCAGAAATGGGTCATACAAACAAAGCAAACACTGCACCTAAGCGCTTCTTAAAAGAAATTAGAGGAGTAAATGTTAATGACTACACTTTAGGTCAAACTATTAATGTAGACATTTTCGAAGCAGGGGAAATGGTAGACGTTACTGGAACTAGTAAAGGTAAAGGGTTCCAAGGTGTTATTAAACGTTATAACCAAACAAGAGGTCCTATGGGACACGGTTCTCAATACCACAGAGGTGTTGGTTCACTAGGTACATTATTACCAATGCACGTATTAAAAGGTAAGAAAATGCCTGGTCAAATGGGAAATGTTCAAAGAACAGTTCAAAATCTTGAAGTAGTATCAGTAGATACTGAAAACAATGTTATTTTAGTTAAAGGTAATGTTCCAGGTCCAAAGAAATCATTTGTTATGATTCGTACTGCAGTTAAGAAAGCTAATACAAAAAAAGCTGCTGCTGATTTAGTAACTTATGAAGCACCAGTAGTAGTTGAAGAAATAGCAGAAGAAGTTACAGCTGCTGAAGAAACAACAGTTGAATAATCATCACAATATATAATAAAGAAAATAAAAAATTTAAAGATATAGTGATGAAAGGAGGAATCGTAGATGAAAAAAGAAGAACTTTTAAATCTAAAAGGTGAAAAAGTAAAGGACATTAATTTAAACGAAGAAATATTTGGGATTACCCCAAACAAAGCTGTTTTAAATGATGCAATCATTTTAACAATGGCATCTTTAAGACAAGGAACACATAAAACTAAAAACCGTTCAGAAGTTTCTGGTGGAGGAAGAAAACCATGGAGACAAAAAGGAACTGGACGTGCTCGTCAAGGATCAATTAGATCTGTACAATGGGTAGGTGGAGGAAACTATGGAACTCCAGTACCTAGAGACTATAGCAAAAAACAAAATAGAAAAGAAAGAAGATTAGCTTTAAAATCAGCTTTATCAGATAAAGCAATGGAAAAAGCAATCATCGTAGTTGAAAACATCGCTTTAGAAACACCAAAAACTAAAGAAATGATGAATGTATTAGAAAACTTAAAAGTTGCTGATAAAAAAGTTTTATTAGTAGTTAGCGAGTTTGAAGATAATATGATTTTAGCTTCTAGAAACATCCAAAACTTAGTATTAATTTCTGCAGAAGAAATCAATGTACTAGATGTAGTTGGAACTGATGTAATGGTAGTTACAGAAGAAGCACTTAAAAAAGTTGAGGAGGTGCTTAAATAATGAAAGACACTAAATATTTAGAAATAATCAAAGCACCAGTTATTACTGAAAAATCACAAATTGCTAAAAGCGAAGGAAAATATACTTTTAAAGTTGATCCAAAAGCTAACAAATTAGAAATTAAAGAAGCAATTGAAAAGATATTTAAAGTTAAAGTTACTTCAATCAGAACTTTAAACGTAAAACCTAAGAAAAGAAGAGTTGGTCGTTACACAGGATTAACTAATCGTTATAAGAAAGCAATTGTTACTCTTGCAGAAGGACAAACAATTGATCTTGGTTAAGGAGGAGATAAATTATGGCAATCAGAAATTATAAACCTACTACACCAGGACGTAGAAAGATGAGTGCACTAATTAACGAAGAAGTTACAACAAGCACTCCTGAAAAATCTCTTGTAGTTACTGTTAAGAAAAACGGTGGACGCAATAATCAAGGTAAGATAACAGTTCGTCATCACGGTGGTGGAGCTAAGAGAAAATATCGTATCATTGATTTCAAAAGAAATAAATTAAACGTACCTGGATCAGTAGCAAGCATAGAATACGATCCAAATAGAACAGCAAACATCGCATTAATCAATTATGCAGATGGTGAAAAAAGATATATCATCGCACCTAAAGGTTTAACTGTTGGAATGACAGTTGAAGCTGGAGAAAATGCTGATATTAAAGTTGGTAACGCATTACCAATTATGAATATACCAGTAGGTACAATGGTTCATAACATTGAACTTCGCCCTGGAAAAGGTGGAGAACTAGCTCGTTCAGCAGGTAGTTCAGCACAAATCCTTGGACGTGAAGGAAACTATGTAATGATTCGTTTATCAAGTGGTGAACAAAGAAAAGTATTAGGAACTTGTATGGCAACAGTTGGAGAAGTTGGAAATGAAGACTCTTCACTAGTTAAAGTTGGTAAAGCCGGACGTAGTCGTCATATGGGAATTCGTCCAACAGTTCGTGGTTCTGTTATGAACCCTAATGACCATCCACATGGTGGTGGTGAAGGACGTGCTCCAGTAGGACGTAAGGCACCAATGACACCTTGGGGTAAACCTGCTCTTGGATTAAAGACACGTAAGAAAAAGCAATCTGACAAGTTCATAGTACGTCGTCGTAATAGTAAATAGGAAAGGATGATTAAAAAATGGCAAGAAGTTTAAAAAAGGGCCCTTATGTATTCGATAGATTACTAAAAAAGGTTCAAGAATTAAATAAATCTGGAAAAAAAGAAGTCATTAAAACTTGGTCACGCCGTTCCACTATTTTTCCTGATTTTATCGGACACACATTCGCAGTTCACAATGGTAAAGAATTTATACCAGTTTATGTTACTGAAGATATGGTTGGACATAAATTAGGTGAATTTGCATTAACACGTAAATTTGGTGGACATGGTTCAGACAAAAAGAAATAAAAATAATGACTAGGAGGGTAAATATATGGAAGCAAAAGCAATTGCTAAAGGACTAAGAGTATCGCCTATTAGAGCTCGCTTAGTAGCAGACCTAATTCGTGGTAAAAATGTTCAAGAAGCATTAACCATATTGAGTAATGTTAATAATAAGTCAGCAAGACTTACAAAAAAAGTATTAGACTCTGCTATTGCTAACGCTGTTAATAATAATGGTGCAAATGCTGCAACACTTTATGTTAAAGAAGCAAGAGTAGATGCTGGTCCTGTTATGAAACGTCATATGTTCGATTCACGTTCTCATATTGGACACAAAGATCACAGAACTAGTCACATTAATATAGTAGTGGCTACAAGAAACTAATAAGGAGGTTACAAAATGGGACAAAAGGTAAATCCTAATGGACTTAGACTTGGTATCAATAAAGATTGGCAAGCTAAATGGTACGCTAATGGTAATGACTTTTCTAAAGTTTTAGCAAAAGATATTAAAATTCGTGAATACTTAGAAAAGAATTTAAAAAATGCTGGCGTAGCAATGGTTGAAATCGAAAGAACTGCCAAGAGATGCGAAGTTGTTATTCAAACTTCTAAACCTGGTGTTATCATCGGAAAAGGTGGAGAAGGAATTGAAAAACTTAAAAAGGAATTATCAAAGATTGCTGATGAAAATATTCAAATCTCAATCGTTGATATTAAAAAAGCAGATTTAAATGCTCAATTAGTAGCTGAATCAATCGCTGATCAAATTACTAATAGAGCTTCATTCCGTATGGCTCAAAAACGTGCAATCAAAAATGCAATGAAAGCTGGAGCTAAAGGAATTAAAACATCAGTATCTGGACGTTTAGGCGGAGCTGATATGGCACGTAGCGAAGGATACACAGAAGGAACTATTCCTCTACATACATTAAGAGCAGATGTTGATTATGCAACAGCAGAAGCTGATACAACATTTGGAAAAATTGGTGTAAAGGTTTGGATCTATAAGGGAGAAATCCTAAATAAAAAGGCTAAAGGAGGTAATTAATATGTTAATACCGTCAAGAACTAAATATCGTCGTGTTCATAGATTACCTTACGAAGGAAGATCTCGTGGAAATAGAGAATTACATTTTGGAGAATACGGTCTTCAAGCTAAAGAAGGAGCTTGGATTACAGCTAATCAAATCGAAGCTGCTCGTATAGCTATGACTCGTTATATGAAACGTGGTGGTAAAGTTTGGATTAATATTTTTCCACACATGCCATTAACTAAAAAGCCTATTGGTACAAGACAAGGTAAAGGTAAAGGTAACGTTGAAGGATGGGTTGCTGTTGTTAAAGAAGGCAAAATCATGTTTGAAATCGCTGGTGTTGATGAAGCAACAGCACGTGAAGCTTTACGTCTTGCCTCTCATAAATTACCAGTAGCAACAAAATTTGTAATGAAAGAAAATGGTGGTGAATCAAATGAAGGTTAAAGAAGTTAGAGAATTATCAACAGAAGAAATTAACAAAAAGTTAGTTGAAGCAAAAGAAGAATTATTCAACTTACGTTTCCAACAAGCAACAGGAAACCTAGAAAAACCTTCTAGAATTAGAGAATTAAGACACACCGTTGCAAGATATAAAACCGTTCTAAGAGAACGTGAGATTAGCGAGTAGGAGGGTAATAAAGTGGAAAAGAAAATTAGAAAAGAATTAGTTGGTAAAGTAGTAAGCTCAACTAATGATAAAACAATCACTGTTTTAGTAGAAACTTATAAAAACCATCCGTTATATCACAAAAGAGTTAAAAGCTCTAAAAAATATTGTGTACATGATGAAAAGAATATTGCTAAAGTTGGAGATACAGTTCGTATAGTAGAAACTAGACCATTATCAAAAACTAAGCATTTCTATTTAAAAGAAATCGTAAAAGAAGCAGTTATTATTTAACGCTTAGATGAGAAGGAGGAATAATCTATGTTACAACAAGAAAGCCGTATGAAGGTTGCTGACAACTCTGGTGCACGTGAATTATTAGTTATCCGTGTTCTAGGTGGAAGTAAAGTTAAAACAGGTAACATTGGTGATGTAGTAGTTGGAACAGTAAAGAGTGCGATTCCAAACTCACCAATTCCAAAAGGAAAAGTTGTAAAAGCAGTTATCGTTCGTAGTCGTCAAGGCGTTCGTCGTGAAGATGGAAGTTACATTAAGTTCGATGACAATGCTTGTGTTATCATTCGTGATGACAAGAGTCCGATAGGAACTCGTATTTTTGGACCAGTAGCAAGAGAACTTCGTGAAAAAGATTACATGAAAATCGTGTCTTTAGCAAAAGAAGTACTATAATAGGAGGATAAATATGAACTTTAAAGTAGGAGATGAAGTTGTAGTTATCGCTGGTTCTGATAAAGGTAAAAAAGGAAAAGTAATTAAAACATTAAGAGAAGAAAATAAGGTAGTAGTTGAAGGTGTTCATACGATTAAAAAACATCAAAGATCAACTGCAACTGAAACTGGTGGAATACTTGAAGTAGAAGCACCAGTTCATGCATCAAATGTTATGATAATTGATCCTAAAACTAAAAAAAGAACTAGAGTAGGACATACAACAGATACAAAAACAAATAAAAAAATAAGAATAGCAAAAAAATCAAACGAAAAGCTTGATTAATTGGAAGGAGGGTAACTATGAACCGCCTAAAAGAGAAATACTTAAATGAAGTTGTTCCAAGTTTAATGAGTAAATATAATTATAAGTCAATTATGGAAGTTCCAAAATTAGAAAAAATCGTTATTAATATCGGTGTTGGTGATGCAACAGGAAATTCTAAATTAATAGATGCAGCTGTAGCAGACCTAGCAAAGATTTCTGGACAAAAACCAGTAGTTACAAGAGCTAAAAAATCAATCGCTGGATTTAAAGTAAGAGAAGGCCAAGCAATTGGTTGCAAAGTTACACTAAGAGGAGAAAATATGTATAACTTTATGGATAAGTTAATTTCAATTTCACTTCCTCGTGTAAGAGACTTCCGTGGAGTTAGTCCAAAAGCTTTTGATGGTAGAGGAAACTACACAATGGGAATTAAAGAACAATTAATCTTTTCAGAAATCGATTATGATGATGTTGTAAAAGTTCGTGGTATGGATATCGTATTCGTAACAACAGCTAAATCAAACGAAGAATCATTTGACTTATTAAATGGACTTGGAATTCCTTTTAGAAAGTAATAGGAGGAATATTATGGCAAAAAAAAGTATGATTATTAAAGCTAATAGACCACAAAAATACAAAGTACGTGAGTATACAAGATGTACTCGTTGCGGTCGTCCACACGCAGTTATGAGTAAATTCGGAATCTGCCGTATTTGCTTCCGTGAATTAGCTTACAAAGGACAAATACCAGGAATTAAGAAATCAAGCTGGTAATTGGAAAGGAGGAGTTAAAAATGGCAGTAGTAACAGATACAATTGCAGATATGTTAACACGCATTCGTAATGCTAACCAAATGCGTTATGAAGAAGTACAAGTTCCTGCTTCTAATATTAAAGTAGAAATCGCAAGAATTCTAAAGGAAGAAGGATTTATTAAAGATTATAAAGTAGTTAAAGATGATGCTCAAGGAACAATAGTTTTAACTTTAAAATATACAGCAAAGAAAGAAAGAGTTATCACTGGACTAAAAAGAATTTCAAAACCTGGACTTCGTGTATATGCTAAGAACGATGAAGTACCAAAAGTACAAAACGGATTAGGAATCGCTATTATTTCTACATCAAAAGGAATAATGACTGATAAAGAAGCTCGTAAACAAAATATAGGTGGGGAAGTTCTAGCTTATATTTGGTAATTAAAGACAAAGAGAGTTTGAAACCCATGAAAACATGGTGAATTTAAAATGAGATATAGGAGGTGTCAATATGAGCCGTATTGGAAATCGTATAATTACAGTTCCTGAAGGAGTTACTGTTGAAAATGTTAATAACGTTGTAACTGTAAAAGGACCAAAAGGATCTTTAACACAACCAATGTTAAAAGGCATCACAATGAAACAAGAAGGAAATGAAATTACATTAGAACGTTTAAATGAAAATGCAAAGGCAATGCATGGAACTATGAACGCTTTAATCAATAACATGATTACAGGTGTTACAAATGGTTATGCTAAAACACTAGAAATTATTGGTGTTGGATACCGTTTCAACGTTCAAGGAAACAAATTAGTAATAAGCGCTGGTTATTCACATCCAGTTGAGATGATGATTCCAGAAGGATTAACAGTAGAAGCTAACGGAAATACTGAAATTACTGTAAAAGGTATTGATAAAGTATTAGTTGGAGAATTTGCTGCTAATATTAGAAAAGTAAGACAACCTGAACCATACAAAGGTAAAGGAATTCGTTACAAAGATGAACATATTCGTCGTAAAGAAGGAAAGAAAGCTGCTTAATTAGTAGGAAGGAGAAATTAAAATGATAAAGAAAGAATCACGTAATAGTATGCGTATTACTCGTCATGAAAGAATTCGTAAGACAATCATGGGAACTAGCACATTACCAAGATTATGCGTATTCCGTTCTAACACAGGAATTTATGCACAAATCATTGATGATGAAACTAGAACTACTCTTGTATCTGCTTCCTCATTAGATAAAGATTTAAAACTTACAAACGGAAGTAATGTAGAAGCAGCTAAAGTTGTTGGAAAAGCAATCGCTGAAAAAGCAACAAAAGCAAAAATCACAAAAGTAGTATTTGATAGAGGTGGATACCTTTATCATGGACGTGTAAAAGCTTTAGCTGAAGCAGCACGTGAAAATGGATTAGAATTCTAATAGGAGGGTATTATGCAAAAGAAAACTCATGAGCCTAAAGAAAAACTTTTAGAAGAATTAGTAATTGACGTAAAGAGCGTTGTAAAAGTTAACAAAGGTGGACGTCAAAGAAGATATTCTGCTATAGTTGTAGTAGGTGACCGTAAAGGTAAAGTTGGATTAGGTATTGGAAAAGCTAATGAAGTACCTGATGCAATCAAGAAAGCAATTCAAGATGCAAATAAAAAATTAATCACAATACCTCTAATCGATGGAAGAACAGTTGCACATGAAGCAATTGGAACAGCTGGAGCTGCA
This sequence comes from Bacilli bacterium, assembly GCA_045125935.1. Taxonomy (GTDB): domain Bacteria; phylum Bacillota_I; class Bacilli_A; order RF39; family UBA660; genus CAG-877. The sequence continues at coordinate 12,763 of JBGVNW010000002.1, forward strand.
AGAGTTATTATTAAACCTGCATCAGCTGGTACTGGTATTATCGCTGGTGGTTCTGTTCGTGCTATTTTAGAATTAGCAGGAATTCGTGATGTTGTCTCTAAATCACTAGGAGCAAGAACAAAATTAAATATGGCTACAGCTGCATTAAATGCACTTAAGTCAATCAAAACTCCAGAGCAAGTTGCAGAACTTCGTGGAAAAACAGTAGAGGAGATATTAGGATAATGAAATTACATGAATTAGAAAAAAATATCGGTGCTACTCATGCAAAAAAACGTGTAGGACGTGGATCAGGTAGTGGTCTTGGTAAAACAAGTGGTCGCGGACAAAAAGGACAAAAAGCACGTAGTGGTGGTAGTATAAATCCAGTATTTGAAGGTGGACAATTACCATTATATAGAAGACTTCCAAAAAGAGGATTTACTAACGGGAAGTTCAGAACAAGATATGCTGTTATCAATTTATCAGACTTAAATGTATTTGAAGATGGTACAGTAGTAACACCAGCTTTATTAAAAGAAACTGGTTTAATTAAAAATCAATTAGATGGAATTAAAGTATTAAGCAATGGTAAGTTAGAAAGAAAGCTTACAATTCAAGCTCATAAATTCTCAACTACAGCTTTAGAAAAGATCGAAGAGTCAGGAAGCAAAGCTGAGGTGATCTAATATGTTTAGTACTATGAAGCAATTATTTTCTCCTGTGAATAAAGATTTAAGAAAAAGAATTTACTTCACATTAGGAGCATTAATGATCTTCATATTGGGTATCTCAATTAGAGTACCAGGTACTCAAGAGCTTACTAGTAATTTAGGGTTCTTGGAACTAATAAACGCCATGGGTGGAGGAGCTCTACAAAACTTCTCAATATTTGCCCTAGGAGTTACACCTTATATCACTGCTTCAATCATTATGCAATTATTACAAATGGATATAATTCCATATTTTGCAGAATTAAGTAAACAAGGTCCAACAGGACGTCAAAAGTTAAACCAAATAACTAGATATATGGGAATATTATTCGCATTTATCGAAGGTTATGCATTTGCATTTGCATTTATTGGTAAAACTGGTAGTGCAATAGAATATTTATATATTGCAACAATATTAACTGCTGGAACTTCATTCTTGTTATGGTTAGGTGACCAAATTACTCAAAAGGGTATTGGCAACGGAATGAGCCTAATCATCATGGCAGGAATTATTGCAACTCTTCCACAAATGTTTATTGATGCATTTACAAATTTAATAGCATTTGATGGAACTGCTCAAATAATAACTTTAGGAGTAATTAAGTTTTTAATATTCACATTGTTATACTTTGCAATAGTTATTGGCGTAATATTTGTTCAAGAAGCTGAACGCCGCATTCCAATTCAATATTCAAATAAATCAACAACTGCTTTTGGAAGTGCTGCACAAAGTTTCATGCCAATTAAAATTAACTCTGCAGGAGTTGTTCCTGTAATCTTTGCATCAAGTCTATTATCTATACCAAGTATAATAGCTCAAGTAATAAAAAAAGAAAGTTTCACTGTATTTGTTCAAAAATATTTAACATATACTACTCCAGTAGGATTCTTAATATATGTAGTGTTAATTTTCTTCTTTGCATACTTCTACACATTTATTCAATTAAAACCAGAAGAATTTGCAAAGAACTTACAAGAAAATGGTGGATATATTCCAGGAATTAGACCAGGAGAAGAAACTAAGAAACATATAAGCAGAGTATTATCAAGATTAACTATTTTAGGAGCAACATTCCTAGTGATTATTGCTGGCCTACCAATTTTATTCTCAAATTTAACAAGCTTACCAACATCAGTGTCAATTGGTGGAACAGGTTTATTAATCGTAGTTGGTGTAGCACTAGAAACATACAAACAACTAGAAGGAAGCTTGCTAACAAGAAGTTATAAAAGAGGATATAGTAGAAGGTAATATATGAAAAATATTATGTTTATCGCTCCACCTGCGGCGGGTAAAGGTACCCAAGCAGAATTAGTAGTTCAAAAATATAACATTCCTCACATCTCAACTGGTGATATCCTAAGAGATATTTCCAAAGAAGATAGTGAAATAGGACATTATGTATTTGAAACACTATCAAGTGGAAGATTAGTAAAAGATGAAATTACATATCAATTAATAGAAGATCGTTTAAAGAAAGACGATTGCAAAAGTGGCTTTATAATAGACGGTTTTCCAAGAACAGTTGCTCAAGCAATTGAATATGATAAAATTTTATCAAATCTAGGATATACAATTGGTAATGTAATATACATTAATATAAATGAAAAAACATTAGAAAAAAGAATTACAGGTAGAAGAATTTGTGAAGACTGTAAAATGATTTATAATATAAATGAACCAAGCAGTTCTCCACAAGTTGAATCTATATGTGATAACTGTGGTGGAAAACTATATCAAAGAAATGATGATAACTTAGCATCATTCCAAACTAGATATAAAATGTATCAAGAAAAAACTGAACCGATACTAGAACACTACAGAAGTAAAAATGTATTATACGAAGTAAATGGTGAAGACACTGTTGAAAACGTATTTAAGAAAATAGACAAAATTATTAGTGAAAAATAATGGAGATGATTAAATGATTACATTAAAAAGCAAACGAGAAATAGAACTTCTTTCCATTGCTGGTAACATTGTCTATAAAACACATAAGTATCTATTACCATATATAAAAGAAGGTATAAAGACTAAAGAATTAGATAAGTTAGCAGAAGACTTTATTATAAGTCAGGGTGCTACACCTTCTTTTAAAGGATACAACGGCTTTCCAACAGCCCTATGCATAAGTATTAACTCTGAAGTAGTCCACGGTTTTCCAAGCGATAGAGTCTTAAAAAATGGTGACATTGTATCAATCGACATTGGAGCTTGTTATAAAGGTTATCATGGAGACTCAGCTTGGACATACGCCGTTGGCGAAATATCAGATGAAAACAAATATTTATTGGAACATACTGAAAAATCTTTATTCATTGGATTAGAACAAGTAAAACCTGGCAACCGTGTAGGTGACATAGGTTATGCTATCGAAACATATGCTAAAGAACATAATTTAGGTGTTGTAAGAGAATTGTGTGGACATGGTGTTGGAACAAAAGTTCATGAAGATCCAGAAGTTCCTAATTTTGGTACTCCAAATACAGGAGCAAGACTAAAAGAAGGAATGGTAATAGCAGTAGAACCAATGCTAACATTGGGTAGTCCGAGAATCTTTGTTCATGATGATGAGTGGACAGTAGAAACAGAGGACGGTCGTCCATCAGCCCATTTTGAACACACAGTTGTAGTAACTGCCGATGGATATAAAATCTTGACAGGAGAGTGAAAAGATGGCTAAGGAAGATACAATTGAAATAGAAGGTAAAGTTCTTGAAATCATCCCAGGCGGGAAATTCAAAGTTCAACTAGAAAATGGACACATTGTGGAAGCTCACGTTTCTGGTAAAATACGAATGAACTATATTCGCATCTTAGCAGGAGATACCGTAATGATAGAACTATCGCCTTATGACTTAACACGTGGGCGTATTACCTATCGTAAATAATAGGAGGGATATTAATGAAAGTAAAAGCATCAGTAAAACCAATGTGCGAAAAATGTAAAATTGTAAAGCGCAAGGGTAAAATAAGAGTAATTTGTGAAAATCCAAAGCACAAACAAGTTCAAGGATAATTATTAGGAGGGAATTAAATGGCACGTATTAAAGGTGTAGACATTCCAAATGACAAGCATATTTGTATTTCATTAACATACATCTATGGAATTGGAAGAAGTCTAGCAAAACAAATTCTAAAAGAAGTAAACATTGATCCAACAACAAAGACAAAAGATTTATCTCAAGATGATTTAATCAAGATTCGTGATGAAATTAACAAACATTTAACTGAAGGTGACTTACGTCGTGAAGTTAGTATGAATATCAAAACTAAGATGGAAATCAATTCATACGAAGGAAGCCGTCATAAAAAAGGATTACCTGTAAGAGGACAAAGAACTAATCGTAATGCTCGTACTCGTAAGGGTAAAGGAAAAGTTGTAGCAAATAAGAAGAAAGTTTAGTTAGAAACGTTTTAAAATAAAAAAAGGAGGTAAGACTTATGGCTTATAAGACTAGAAAGAAAAAAGTTAAGAAGAATGTACCTGAAGGAATAGCACATATTCATTCAACATTTAACAATACAATTACAACAATTACTGATAAAGATGGTAATGTAATTAGCTGGGCATCATCTGGTGCTATCGGTTTTAAAGGAAGTAAAAAATCAACTCCATTTGCTGCTGGAATGGCTGCAGAAGCAGCAGGTAAAGTAGCATTTGATATTGGAATGCGTAAACTTGAAGTTCGCGTTAAAGGTTTAGGACCAGGACGCGAAACAGCAATTCGTTCATTACAAACAGCTGGATTAGAAGTAACAGCTATATCAGACGTTACACCAATACCACATAATGGATGCCGTCCACCAAAACGTCCACGTGGATAGTAAAAAAGGATAAGTTAAGTGGCAAAAAACAAAGGGAGGTTAGTTTCATGTTACAATTTGAAAAACCAATTTATAAAATAACAGATTCTATAGAGAGCAATTTTTATGGAAGATTTGAATTAGAACCATTAGAAAGAGGTTTCGGTACTACAATCGGAAATGCTTTAAGAAGAGTAATGTTATCATCACTTCCAGGAAGTGCAATTAGTAATATTAAAATTGATGGTGTTCTTCATGAATTTCAAACAATCGATGGAGTATATGAAGATGTTACAACTATCATCTTAAACTTAAAAGGAATAGTATTTAAAAATTATTCAAATGAACCAAAAGTAGTTCGCATTAATGCAACTAAAGAGGGAGAAGTAACTGCTGGAGATATTGAACACGATGCCGATATTGAAGTAATCAATAAAGACAAAGTAATCGCTACTTTATCTAAGGGAGCAACTTTAAACATGGAAATGACTGTTACAAATGGTCGTGGATATGTTAAGAGTGAAGAAAATAAAAAACTATATGATATCAAAAAGGCTGGAGTTATAGCTATTGACTCATTATATTCTCCTATTGAAAGAGTTTCTTACGAAGTTGGAAACGCTCGTGTTGGACAAGATGAAAGCTATGATAAGCTAATCCTAGATGTTTGGACAAACGGTTCAATTAAACCTGAAGAAGCAATCGCTTTAGCCTCAAGAATTTTAATCGAACATTTTACAATTTTAACTGACTTATCATCAATTGCTGATGTAAGTGGAATGATGATTGAAAAAACTGAAGATCCAAAAGTAAAAGCTCTAGAAACATCTATTGAAGACTTAGATTTCTCAGTAAGAGCTTACAACTGCTTAAAGAGAGCAGGAATTCATACTTTACAAGACCTTGTTAACAAAAGTGAATCTGATATGATGAAAATACGTAACTTAGGTAAAAAATCTCTAAAAGAAGTTTTAGACAAAATCAGAGATATGGGTCTAATCTTACGTGATGAAGACTAAAATATAAGGAGGAATTAACTATGGCATATAGAAAATTAGGAAGAGATAACAAACATAGAAGAAGTATGTTAGCTACTATGACTAAGCAAGTAGTTATGAATGAAGCAATCACTACTACTGATACTAGAGCCAAAGAAGTACGTAAGTTCGTTGAAAAAATGATTACTTACGGAAAAAAAGGAGATCTAGTAGCTCGTCGTAAAGCTTTAGCATTCTTACATAATGATACAGAAGTTGTTGATAAAATTTTCAACGATTTAGCTAAACGTTATGAAAACCGTAATGGTGGATATACTCAAATTTTAAAATTAGCAGAAAGACGTGGAGATAATTCTCTAATGGTTATTTTAAAATTAGTTGAAGAAACTAAACCAGAAGAAGAAACAAAAGCAACTAAGAAAGCAAAGAAAGAAGAAAAATAGACAGGAAACTGTCTTTTTTTTTATCGTTTATTATTATATAATATAAGCATGATGAAATAAGAAAGACTTGTATTGAGGTGAATCATGGCATTAGAAAATATCTTTCCAAATACATTGATAAATACTGCTAAAGTTGTATCAAGAGACAGCAAAATATATGAGGCTTTCAAGCCATATCTATCTGGCATCTTAGGAATTGAGTTAGAGGCATATATGAGCAACAAAGAATTACGTAACGATTATCGCCAAAAATATATGGTAATTAAAAATAGTTTTCAAGAACGAGAAAAGAGACTCTTACCAATGAAAGACGAGGAGTGCTTGGCAAAAATAGCAACCTCCGCAATAGAATGGCAAGAATTCATTTCAACAGCAAAGGAAAACACATTAGATGAAGGGGAAAGCTTTATAAGTAGTACACCATTAGATAAATATGTATTAATGACTGCTAGAGAAAAGGCAGCATTAGAAAACAAACTTGTAGCTGCTGCTTTAGAAAGAGTAAGATTTTATACAGAAGGTTTTGGTAGTTCTAATACTGAATTGAACAGTATGTTAAATGATAATAATGCGACAGAAGAACAGGTTTCACACATAATATAAAGGGGAGATTACATGAAAGTTTTAATAACAGGAGCATCATCTGGTATTGGCTTAGATATGGCTAGATATCTAGCTCAAAAAAAACACGAACTAATTTTAGTTGCAAGAGATCGAAAAAAACTAGAAAAAATTCAAGATAGTTTATCAACAAAGGTAACAATAATTGTTGCAGACTTATCAAATGAACAAAAAGTAAAAGAATTATATGTCTTAACTAAAGGAGAAAATATTGATATCTTGATAAATAATGCTGGCTTTGGTGACTTTGGTTATTTTACGGAAACAGATTTAAATAAAGAGTTAGAAATGATTGATACTAACATAAAAGCAGTTCATATTTTAACCAAATTATTCTTAAAAGATATGGAACAAAGAAATTCGGGTTATATTCTAAATGTTTCCTCATCAGCAGCTTTTCAACCAGGACCTCTAATGAGTACATATTATGCTACTAAATCATATGTTTACCAATTAACAGAGGCATTATACTACGAACAAAAAAAGAAAAAGACCAATGTTCATTTAGCGGTATTGTGCCCAGGTCCTGTATCAACAAACTTTAATAATGTTGCAGGGGTAAAATTTGGTGTTAAGCCACTATCTAGTGCTTATGTGGCAAAATATGCAATTGACAAATTACTAGAAAAGAAAATGTTAATAATTCCAGGATTTAAAATGAAATGTTCCAAATTTCTAGGACGTTTTGTATCTGATAAATTTTTATTGAGAGTGACATATCGTATTCAGAAAAAGAAAGTCAACTAATCGTTGACTTTTAAAAACGAAAAAGTAAAGTAGGTGAAAAAATGCAAGACAATGTTATTGAAATAGTTAACTTATCTCTACCATATGCTTTTCAAAATTTTAATTTATCACTAGAAAGAAATAAACTAACAACAATTACAGGCCCAAATAGCTGTGGAAAAACAACTATAATTAAAAGCATAACTGGTCAAATTTTTACTGACAATACAATCTATATTTTCTCACAAGAACTAGAATACTATCGCATTACAGAATTAAATATAATAATGAAGTGTCTCATACCACAGGAATATTATTTTACAGAAGATACAGTATTCCAGGAAATAAAAGATAGTTTAAGTAATTTAGAACTTCCAGCAGCAATAAAACAAAAAAAAGCCAAAGAAATTATTAAACAATTAAATTTGACCAAAGTTCAAAATTTAAATCCAAATGAATTGCCAGAGAATATCAAAATAAAGATTCAGTTAGCAAAACATCTTCTTCAATCACCTAAAATATTATTACTAGATGACATTCTTGTAGGTATGTCTAAAGATGAAAAAAATAATATAATAAGTGTACTAAGAGAATATCAAGAAAAAATGGATTTGACGGTCGTAATGACAACTTCAAATTTAGAAGACTGCATAAATAGTGATTATATTTATGTAATTGATAATAATATTGTTGCATTAGAAGGAAAACCATTAGAAGTATTACAAAAAGACAACGTTTTAAATAGAATAGGTTTAGAACTACCTTTCATGATAGACCTATCAGTAAAATTACGTGATTATGATTTGATAAATGATGTCGAAATTGACATGGACATAGATAGGATGGTGGAACTTCTATGGAAATAAAATTTAATAAGTTTATAGTTGATAACAAAGAATATAACATGACAATCACCAGTAAAGATATAACGGCAATTTCAACAAATGACAATGAATTTTTTAAAAAACTAATATCGCTAAAATATCCTTTAAAAGGAGAAATAATAATTAATGGTAGAAAAGTAACAGATGACAATTTAAATACTTATCAACGCCAAATAAGTATTGTTAATTCATATAAACTAATTCCATTTGTAAAAACAGTTTTAGATTACATGAATTATGTTATTACAAGCAAAAATCTAAAAATTAAAAATCCAAACAAGAAAATAATTGATTCATTAAAGATTGTAGGTTTAGATGAAAAATATCTATTAAGAGAAATGTATACATTATCAAGTTCTGAAAAAGAATTAATTCAAATAGCTGTGGCTTTATTATCGAATCCGGAAATACTCATTTTAACAGACCAGTTTCTAAAACTTGATTTAATTAATCAAAAGAAAATTTACATGGTATTAATAAGATTAAAAGAACAGTATCATAAAGCAATAATTATTCTTAGTGATAATGCCAATATTTTATATAAGTATTGTACAAAAGGAATTATTATAAAAAATGGTAAAATACTTGTAGAAGGTGACATAAAGGATGTTTATTGTAAAGTGGAAATGTTAAGAAAAAGTAAATTTGACATTCCGGAAATTGTCGAGTTTACACATAAAGCTAAAAAGTTAAAAAAAGTAAAAATAGATTATCATAAAGATATAAGAGATATAATAAAAGATATTTACAAGCACGTATAGAAGAGGTGAAAACATGCGTTTTTTAATTAAGTTTTCATATGATGGAAGTAATTACAATGGTTTTCAATATCAAAAAGGATTACCAAGTATCCAAGAAAGTTTAGAAATGGCTTTAACAAAAGTAAATAATAATCAAAAGACTACCGCAACTGCTACAGGAAGAACAGATAAAGGTGTACACGCTTTATGTCAATATGCACATGCCAATATAGATGTAAATATAACAGAGGCAAAATTGAAAAGAGCTCTTAATAGTAACTTGCCCCCAGATATTCACGTCATAGAAACAAAAATAGTGGATGATGATTTTCATGCAAGATATAATGTAAAATGTAAAGAATATAAATATTACATAAACACAGGAGAATATAATCCTCTTGAAAGAAATTATGTTTTTCAATATAATCATGATTTGAATATTGAAGTAATGAATGAAGCTATAAAAAAATTTATAGGGACACATGATTTTAGAGCCTTTGTAACAGAAAATAAAGAAAAAGAGAATTGTATTAGAACAATAACTTCCGCAACAATAACAGAAAATGATAATAAAATTGAAATAACATTTAAAGGGACTGGATTTTTAAGATATCAAGTAAGAAATATGGTCGGAATTCTTATAAGGGTTGGTGAAAATAAATTAGTACCAGAAGCTGTGGAAAAAACACTTGAAAGTAAAGACAGGCGACAATCTGGAAAAACAGCTCCAGCTGTAGGACTATATTTAACATCAGTTGAATACTAAAAGTCGTATCAAGAAATTAAAAAAATTCATATATCAAAATAGTACTTATAAATTTGAAGAAACAACAAAAATACTATGGTCATTATTTTATAAACGTAATATAGCAGAATATAACTCAGAAAAAAGCAACAGATCAAGTTGTTTTTTTTGTTGATTTATGATATAATATGTCCCAATCAATGAGAGATGATAGATAAAAAAGGGGTTATGTCTATGAGTCAAAATCAAATTGATTATAAAAAGAAAATGCAGTTATATGAAGTACTAGGTGCCAAAGAATTCAAAAAAATAGTGATGCAGGTAGAAAAGCTTAAATGGAAAACAGTAAAAAAAGTATTTCCTAATTATCTTAGTTATTTTGAAAAAAAATGTAAAAAGGATTGCGAAAAAGAATTGAAAAATGTTACTAGCGAAGAACGTAAACAAGAAATAAGAAGTGTTTATCGTAATCAAATCCTAATGGCTAGAAAAGAGTTTAATCAAGATAAAAACAGAAACTATCATCTGACACAGCAAAGACCAACAGAAATATTAAATTACTTGGAATGGAATAAGGGAGTACATGAAACTGCATTATTAAAAAACATAGGAATTGCTGCTGCAGCATTAGGATGTATTGGCGTAGGATTTTTTGATGAAATTGCACCAATAGTTATAGCAATACAAGGAGTAAATGCAGCAATAAATTGGCAGTGTATAAATCTTCAAAATTATAATATTTGTAGAATACAGATACATAAAAAAGCTTTAGAAGAAAGAGAAAAGAGACATCAAGCAAAATATGCAAAAACATATAGTGAAGTTGATAAAATGTTTCAAAGTGCAATTGATAAGACAAAAGAAACAGAAATGATTCCAAGCGAGGAAGCAATAATATCACAAATTCAAAGCATAGAACAACTAAGACAAATGAAAGAATTTATAAAACAAGCAAAGATTACTCAGCACAGTTCTGTTCAAGAGACAGAAACTGGAAAGGGGACAAAAAAATGAGTACAATTTTTGAACTAGGATTGACAGCTACAACAGTAGTGCCAATAGCAAAAAAGAGCATTAAAAAGGATCCAAACACAAAAAAATTTAATGTTGACGAAGGTGCACTAAATAAGAGCCTTAAAAATGCTGCAACAACAGTAGGAGTTACAAGTGCAATGTCATCAACACAGTATTGCGCACAAGAAGTCACACTACATTCACTACAACTATATCAAGAATCGTTAACTGAAGAACAAATTTATAGATATGAACAACTGCTTGCGGCAAAAGAGAATGAATTTGTCATCAATGGAATAACATACGATTTAACACAAGTTGATCAAAGCGAACAAGCAGAAGAATCACTACAAAGAAAAGATGCAAAAGTATTGGGGAAAAACCTATAATAAACCGATTAATAATACAAAAAACTATTGATTTTTAACACATTATTTAGTATAATCATAATCGGTACATTCGAATCCCCACATAAATTGGATCCTGGGAAAATCCGATTTAAGTAAAAGGAGAAAAAATATGACAAGTTATATGCAAAAAAAAGAAACTGTTGAACGTAAATGGTACGTAATCGACGCTGAAGGAAAATCTTTAGGTAGAGTAGCAGCTTTAGCAGCAACTTACCTACGTGGAAAACACAAACCAACTTATACTCCACATATTGATTGTGGAGACAACATCATCATTATCAATGCACAAAAAGTTAATCTAACAGGAAATAAGTTAGAAGACAAAATCTATTATAACCATTCACAATATGTTGGTGGTTTAAGAGAAAGAACTGCTAAGGTAATGAGAGAACAATATCCAGTTGAAATGATGGAAAGAGCTGTTAAAGGAATGCTTCCTCATAATAGACTTGGAAGAGATATGTATAGAAAATTATATGTATACGCTGGAAATGAACACAAGCATGCTGCACAAAAGCCAGAAGTGCTTGAAGTTAAATAGGAGGGTTTAAGTTATGGCAAAAGAAAAGAAAAATGTTTACACTGGTACTGGACACAGAAAGACAAGTGTTGCAAGAGTTACATTAACTCCAGGAACAGGAAAAATTACTGTTAATGGTTTAGACGTTCATGACTATTTACCTTTCGAAGTATTAGTAATGGATTTATGTCAACCACTTGATGTTACAAACACAAGAGAAATGTTCGATGTTGATGCAAAAGTTAAAGGTGGAGGATTCCAAGGACAAACTGGAGCAATCCGTTTAGGAATTACAAGAGCTTTATTAGACTACGATAAAACTACACCAGCTGATTCTGAAAATAGTTTCAGAAAAGTATTAAAAGCTGCAGGATTTATCACAAGAGATTCTCGTAAGAAAGAACGTAAGAAACCAGGATTAAAGAAAGCACGTCGTGCACCACAATTCTCAAAACGTTAATTTATATTTATCAGTTTCAAATACAAAGTCCGATTATTCGGGCTTTTTTACTGCAATAAAATAAGTAAATGAAGCTAATTTTGACCCAAAGATGACGCACAGCATACACGATATAGCACAGTGCCTCTTAAAGTCTTGAAGCTATTCGTTCTAGCATTCTAATTTTTGGAGAATTTATGATATAATATTATATAGGTGGGTATATATGGATTATAATAAAAGTGAAGAATATTTAATAAATAATATAATTGGACAAAGTAGACATCAATTTATATATAGTTATAATGACGATAAAAGAAAAACTTTTTTACAACAATTAGTGGATAGTTATCCAATTAAAATAGATTGTAATTCACCAATGTGTATATATTTAAATGAATTTGGATTACCTAAAGTTTCTATTATTGATGATAAGTTAGATAATAATAAAATTGATATTTTAAGTAGAGAATATTTGTCATTTTCTATAGCACATGCTATATTACAAAAATCAAAAAATACTGTTGATGCTGATTTGTTGAACTCAAGGATTACAAGATTATTAAGTTTACTCAATAAATATAATGTTAACCCTGGTTACAAAGAAATTAAATCTTTAGATGAATTGATTTTAACGTTGTTTAATTCAAAAGAATTTTATATGTCCTATTATTTAGATTATGTTAAAACAGGAAAAGAAGATAAGTCAATTGACGGCATAGCAATGCCATTTTTACAGTTAGAATTCTTTGCTTCACAATATAAAAGAGTTTTAAATAACAAATCATATTTTGGAATCGTTATTGATAAATGTGATGATATTTCGTTGGCATCAACTAGGGCAGTAAATTTTTTAGTAGGAGCAAGAATTAATAGTGATATTTCAATGAAAATAGTAGTCGAACCCGGAAAATGGGATTCATATATTGATTCTAATGGCCAATATGTAGAAGCTGTGCATGATTATGGTGTTGTTGAATTAGATGATTCACAAGCGGAATATGTAAAGAAATTAAAGAGGCCTTAATATATTATATGAATTAAGATATCTTAGAGTCAGTTAGCGTAACATACACACAGCATACAAAACCGATGGCAAACCGCATAAATAAAGGAAAGCTAATTTAGTAAACGTTAATTTATATTTATCAGTTTCAAATACGAAGTCCGATTATTCGGGCTTTTTTGCTGTATGAAAGTTGAACAAAATACATTAATTTGCTATTATATAAAACAAAAAAAGTTGGTCATTATTATGGAAAAGAGAGAATTAATAAAAAGATTAAAATTATTTAGGAACCTTTTGAAAACAGGAGAAAAAGTAACACTAGAAGAATTACAAAAAGATATAGAAGAATACTATCAAGAAGAACTTCCAAATGAATTTTATGAAATGCTAAAAGAAAAATTATCAACACCAATTAAAAACAAAGTATTAATCATAATATTAAAGGGCAATATATATGAATTAATAAGCTTTTTAAAACATAACAATGAGCAAATAGATAATATTGAAGAATTTATAACACCAGCAAAATATTTTGAAATTTCAAAACGAAATATAAATCAAATTGTAGAACTATTAAAAAAATTACCAGTAGAAGAAAATCAACTCTTAAAAAATATAAAAGAAGAGCCATTATGGTTATTAAAAAGAACATCAACAAAAACAGAGCATGAATATATAGAAATTGCTTACAAGATGTATCAAACAATTGGTTTTGAAAATACCATTGAACTATTAAATCAAAAATATGGTCCAATAACATATGAACAAATACACTTCATGTTTTCACAATTAAATACCAAAAAAGGACTAAATAAAACAGAACAAGCTATATTTATTAATTTTCTATTCGGTAATAAAAAAGATTCAAATAATACAATCAGACAAATACTAGATGGAAGATTTGATGAATTGTTTTTAAATTTCGATTATTTTTATAATAACTTTACTAATTTTATAAATTGTTTAGGAACAAAATTACCAAAGTTAAAAGTTAAAGACTTAATGAAGGATAGATTTTTATCCCATGATATTTCAACACCAGAAATAACTAGTGATATATTAGATGACATGTTATCATCATATTACTGTAAATATGAAACATTAGACACACCTAAAGATGTCGTATATAGTAAAAATTATGCAGTATATAATGAATATCTAAAAGATAAATACCAGTCATCAATTCCAAGAATACAAATACAAAATGATGAAATAACAGCTGAAGTATTAAAATTAAATGATCCAAGAAATCTAGTTCTGGGCTACCGAGCAGGTAATTGTTTTCGGATCAATGGCGACGCAAGTATACTATTCAGTAATTTCTTAAAAAGTGAACATATGCGCTTACTCAGCCTATCAACACTAGAATGTAAAGATTTCGCAATGATGCTAATAATGCGAAATGGAAATGTTTTAATTGGACAAGGTATAGAAGTAAGTAAAAGAGCTCCATCAAATATTAGTGACAAAAAAATCTACGACACATGTAGAGAAGCTATGAAACAGATAATGGATTATGAAAATTCCAAAGGTGATGAAATAGTCGCAACAATTATTGGTAGCAGTAATTCGAATGTCTCAAAGCATAATAACCAAGTTTTACCATTTTTGATTTCTCCTATTTTTGAAACAACAATTCCCTTTTACAACGGTATATACAATTATCAATGTCTATTAGACATAGAGAATAATTCAACTTTACATGATATAAAACTATATATACCAGAAGTACGATACTATGATGAAAGAGAAAAAATATTTGAAAGAGATTACAAGGCATTAAATTATGATGAATATTTAGAAATGGAAAAATTACTTAGAGCATTAAGATTTGCACGCCTTAAAGAGCATAATAATCCTAATCTTTATTTTACATTAACAGATAAAACACCACTTTACACATGTTGCAATAGAGAATGGTATATTACTTTATTTGAAGATGGAACTATTGATAGTTACATATTCAGTAAAAAAGATCCAAGAGTCCAAGAAGAATATAATCAAGAAATGAGTAAAGTATACAGAAAAATAAAAAAAGGCTAACCATACACAACCCTAACTGTTGACAAGTAAAAATCCAGAAAAAACAATTTTACAGAAGTTGTAGTTAGTCAGCTAGTAATTAAAAGTTTCAATTTTAAAATTTTATCTCTTATAAATAACCAAGTATTTTGCAAGGAAAAGCATATAATAAACCAGGAGGTTAATATGTTTAAGTTAAGTTATCTAAAAGAATTGCTAACTATTTCTCTTGCATTAAGTACAATAACGTGTGCCCTTGTCCAAAAAACAAAAATACATTTTAAAACAAGCAAATATTTACTTTTATATTCACTAATAATTAACTTACTGTTAAGTATTATATTTTGTAAAACATTTACGAGTATAAGTTTTCCAACCAGTCTTTGGATAGGTTTTTTCTCATTTATAGGTGCGGATACCATTTACAAATCACTAGAAGGTACCTTAGCTTCACACAGCAAACTTACCAATAATATAACAATCCCTAAAGAAAATATAATAAATGAGGAGGATGCATAATGGAAAAACCACTATATCCAAGTCGTTATATGAGAATAACTCAAGGGTATAATACTGGAACACATCTCAACAGTTATGCCATAGATGAAGCTGGCAAAGATACAGGCATTAGTACATTACGTGCTCCATATACTGGAATAATAAAAAAAATATATACTGAAGATGCAAATGAAGTCTGGCTAGAAAGTATAGAACCGGTTGAATACCCTGATGGAACAACTGATTATATGACTATGATGTTTGCACACACAAATGATGTTTCAAATTTATTTGTTGGGAAAAAGATAAATCAAGGAGAAGATTTTTATTCTGAAGGAACAAAGGGAAATGTAACTGGAAATCATTGCCATATAGAATGTGGAAAAGGTAAATTTACTGGAACAGGTTGGCATAAAAATGATAGTGGATATTATTCAATAAATAATGGAAAAAAACCAGAGGAATGTTTATGGATAGATGATAATGTCACAATAATAAATAATAACAATTATACGTTTAAAATGCTAAATACAGTAGAAAATAAAGAAGAAATTGAAAGTAGTACCGAAACTAACGAGTCTCCAACAACAAGTCCTAGTAATAATCCACAAGATACTGTGGAAAAAACCTCAGATGAGAAATTAAAATTAATATTCACCTGTGCAAAAGATGATTTATATGGCGTGTATTTAAAGAAAGGTCAAAAACTTTATTTAGAATAAAAAGTATCTCAAAATGATGTACTTATACATCAAATGAGATACTTTTTTATCCTAGAGCCACGTCTAATATCATCATTATTACAAATCCAATTAGAGTACATAATGTAACTAGATTTTTCTTTTTACTTGTTTGACTTTCTGGAATTAATTCAGAAACTGCTACATATATCATTGCACCACCTGCAAGTGACAACAAAAATGGTAGCAAGGTCTGAACTTTTAAAACTAATAGTGCCCCAATAACTGCCGAAACGGGTTCAACAATCCCACTAAGTTGTCCAAAAAAGAATGATTTAAATCTAGAATATCCTTCTCTTCTTAATGGTAAGCTAACTGCACTTCCTTCAGGAAAATTTTGCAGTCCAATACCAATAGCTAGAGTTATTGCCGAAATCAAAGTTGCACCTTCAATACCATAGGCAACAGATCCAAAAGCAACACCAATTACTAATCCCTCAGGAATATTATGAAGTGTAATGGATGATATCAACATCAACATTCTTTTAGTTTTATTTTTTCTACGTACACCACGTTTTGAAAAAGAATCGTATACTTTATCTCCAATAAAAAGCAATAATCCACCACATAAGAATCCAATCGCAACAATTAACCACGGAATCATCCCTAGACTATTAGCCATTTCAATAGCGGGATTAAGTAAAGACCAAAATGAAGCTGCGATCATAACACCACCAGAAAATCCAAGTAAAGCATCCATTATTTCCTTTTTAACGTCTTTAAAGAAAAACACTACCGCCGCTCCTAACATAGTTACTCCCCATGTAATTAAAGAAGCAATAAGAGCCTGAATAGTAGGAGATAATCCCACAAAAAAATTATACATAATATCACCATTATAAAGTATGCAAAGTTAAATAAATTGGCTAGACAAAAAACTAAAAATAAATTGTTATCCTAAAAAAAATATGCTAGTATAGTAAGTTAATAAATTAGTTTTATCTAAAGGTGGTATTAAGATGAGTGAGTATCAACGACTAGAATCGAAATTAATAAGTTATCTTTCTAGAGACGAAGTAAAAAGAACAGATAAAGTAATAAGTTTTTATGATTTATATAAGCTACTGGATGAAAAATTTGAAATATTGAGAAATGTTCAATTAAATAATAAGTTAATTGATAAAATAAATAATGACAATACAAAGAAAAATAAAAATAAAGATTTTATAATAAGAAATCTCGACAATGTACTAGCAACAACTGAAAATAATACATCTAAAATAACATTTTTTTATGGAAAGGGATATAATCCTGAAACCTTTACAATCCTTAAAGATTTTGATGATAATGACATATATTTTTCTTCAAATACTAGTCCAAATAAGGACTTTATTACAAATTATTATGAAGATATAATTTCTATTTTTAAAACACTAGAATCTTATGCTAAATTAACAAAAGGTGATATAGGAATTAATAAGGAAAATCCTAACTTAAAACCTATGGTATTTACTGATGGCTTTTTAACTATTTCAATCATATATGGGACTTATGGTCAAGTAAATACAGATATATCAATTAGTGGAAAAGAAGATCAAAATTCAATATATAAAAGAGAATGGTACACTAGAAAAAAATTATCAGATATTGTATCAGAAAATAGTGATGAAATACTAAAGAAAATACCTGTAAATATTTCCGATTTAAATTCATCGTGTAAAGAAATTTTGTTCAGTTCAATTTCAAATGATTAAATATGCTTATGCATATTTTTTTTCTTTATTAAATATAAAATAATAGTGATAAAATGTTAAAGAGAAAAACAAAAACACTAATACTAATAACTATTTTAATATCCTTAATTTCACTAAATCTTGCGTCTGCCAAGCCATTGCCTCTAGAAGGAAAAGTTATTACAATTGATCCAGGACATGGTGGAATAGGATTAATCCAAAATAAACTATAACGCATATATATTAAGTTTATAAAGGTACTTTGAAAAAAGTATCTTTTTTAATGAAATAAAGGAGGGATGATAAATGAATTTAAATTATGCAATATTTAGAAGTGAACCAATCTATACACTAAAAGACCTAGCACAAATTGGATCACATAATAAAAGAGAAAAGAAAGCTTATAATTCTAATCCTAATATAGTATTAGAAAAAACAAAATATAATATAGAACTAAAACCTTTAGCAGATAAATATGTTAAAGGTTTTTATAATATTACAGAAGAATATAAAAAAGAACATGATGAAAGAATGAAAACAGAACGAAGTGATAGAAGAAAGACATTTAATCAAATGTTAAATAAGTCAAAGAATGTAGTTGCTGATGAATTATTATTTACTGCTACAAATGAATTTTTTAAAGATATGAATAAAGATGATATAAAGAAATGGGCTGATACTTGTATGGAATTTGTTTATAATGACTTAGGATATACTAAAGAACAAGTATTACATGCAACTGTCCATATGGATGAAAAAACACCTCATATTCATTGTGTTATAATTCCATTAGTAAAGAAGTTAGATAATAGAACTAATACAGAAAGATATACAATATCTAAAAAACAATATATAAAAGATAAAATGCATTTATCAGAATTACAAGATAAGTATCATGCTAGACTAGTTAGTAAAGGTTTTGATTTAGAAAGAGGAATTAAAAATAGTGATAATCAAAATATTAAAATAAAAGAATATAAGAAAATAACTAGAAAATTAGAAAGAGAAATGAATATTAAACATGATAAGTTAGATAATGCTATAAGTGAATTTAATAGTAATATGAAAGATAGTAAGAATGTATTGTTCGATAAAGATTATGTTAAAGTAAAAAAAGAAACATTTGATTCAATGAATAATGTAATTAAAGAAACTAATAATTTAATGAAAGTGCAAGAAAAAGTTGAGCATATTTTTAAAGAAGTCGATTCACATGTTAAATCTTATAACTCAATTCAAAAAGAAAATACAGGATTAAAAAAAGAAGTTGAAAATCTTAAAAACAAAAATGAAGAATTAAAAAAAGAAAATAATTTATTAATGCAATTTATTAATAATTTAATTGATAATCTTAAAAAGATATTTAGAAAAATATTATTAATTGGAGATTATGAATCTCAAGATATGGTATGTGAACAAGTAAAGGATATTTATGATGAAAAATATTATGAAAGTAAAGATGTATATCATATAAGTAGAGGTACAGAAAGACAAGATGAATTATATGAATATGCAGATATACCTGATTATTGGAAAGAAAAAGTAAGATATTTTGATGAAATTGAAACTAGTAGAGATGATGGCTTTGAAAGATGAGTCATCATCTTTTTTTGTAAACTTATGGTTTAATTTTTAACTAAACTAAACTGTAACTAAAAAAACGAAACTCAAATAACATAATTATTTACTTTTTATATTAAAAATGTTATAATCATAGTTGTAAAGTATTAAAGATTATTTTTGGATATATAGGTATTATTATGTAGGGAATTTGGTTTATATATAAAGAAGGTAGAAGGAGTGATTTAAATGAAATTTATGAAGTATGCTTTATTAACATTAGTCGTAGCTATTATTACAGATGTAGCAATGGTTCTTGCATATCCATCACCAAGTGGAACTGCATTATACTATGAATTGTCGAAAAATTCTATTCAAAAAACCGATTGGAGAACAAAAAACACATGGACACCTCAAACATATCAAAATACAAGGACTTATACTTGGTTGACAGATCCATGCCCTAATTGTAAAATTTCTGCAAAACCTGTTGACTCAGGGGGAGATGTATATGTTGCAGTTGTAACTTCAGAAGGTCAAACAAAACAATTTACAGATCCAACTTCTATCAGTTCTCCAAATGATTATCGTCTAAATATTTGGCGTTTAGATACCACTTTATTAACAACAGTTCATACAGCTGTTTGGAAAATGAATGCATAATAAAAAAAAGTAAAGAATAAAAAAATAATTTTTTATCCTCTCTTTATATATTCCAGTTCCCTGAAATATTTTTGGAGGTGAGCAAATTTGCGATTTTTAAAAAGGAACTATTTAATTATTGTTTCATTTCTAATTCTATTAGTAATTGTAATTTTTTCGGCAAATGAATTTGGAGAACAACGAAATTTAATCAAACAAAAAAATGTTGAAAATATAAATTTTTGTCTTAATACAGAATACAAAAATACCGAGTTTGAAAATTATTGTACAGAAATATTAAATAACAAAAACATTGAAATTGATTTTTTTACTACATATACTAATATTGTTTTGTTAGGATTAGGGAAATATACTTTTATTTTATTCTTATTTGTTATAATTCCATCATTATATAATACAAGCAAATATTTGAAAAACAAAATTATTTTGGTAGATGCTTCGAGAATGGATTATAAAAAAATAAAAAGAAAAATTATATTTGAATCATACAAATCTGTGTTTATATTGCCATTAATTATTATAATAAGTTTTCTCATTTGCTATGCAATTTCTGGAAATTTTGATTCAACATATGCGATAAAAAATAGTACTACTGTATGGTCAAAGGTCACTTTAAGTCATTCGATACTATTTATGTTATCTTATTTAATTAATGTTATATTTCATTGCATCTTATACATTAATATTTCATTAATAATTGTTAGAAAATATCATAATTATTTTGTTTCAGTAATCTTATCATTTTTATTATATATTGGTATAGAGGCAATTTTAGAAATTGGATTAAATGGTATCTTATTTACTTCTATTTTAAAGTCTGGTGCGGGGATTATTTTTAATATTATGAATTATATTACATTTAACGATGGAGTAGGTGTTTTACCAATATTATTAATTTCATCAACATTTGCAATTGGTTCTTCTGTTGTAGTTTATTTTAAATATAAAGATAAAGAAAAATTAATAATAGATTGTGAAGCAAATGATTAGGAGGTCTATAATGAAAATTGAAATAATAAATGTTTGCAAATCATTTAAAAATGTTGTTGTTCTAGATGATATTAACCTAAAATTAGAAAGTGGAAATATATATGGCTTATATGGTAGAAACGGTGCCGGGAAAAGTGTTTTATTAAAAATAATATGTGGTTTTTATATTCCTACTTCTGGAGAAATACTTTATGATGGTGAAAATTTAAATCTTAAAATGGATTTTCCAAAAAATTTGGGAGCATTGATAGAAAAACCTTCTTTTTTTCCGGACTTAACTGGTTACGAGAATTTAAAGATGCTAGCAAAAATTCAAAATAAGATTTCTGATGATAGAATTAATGAAGTATTAGAAATAGTTAACTTAAAGAAAGATATGAACAAAAAATATGCTAAATATTCATTGGGCATGAAACAAAAACTAGGTATTGCCCAGGCTATAATGGAAAATCCAAAAATACTTATTTTAGATGAGCCGTTTAATGGTATAGAACAAAAAACTGTTGAAAGATTAATAGATTATCTAAATTCTATTAAGGATGATAAACTAATAATTATTAGTACGCACATCAAAGAAGATTTAAAAAAATTATGTAATAAAATATATATTATGGATGATGGAAAAATTTATGAAGAAAATTAGTTTATTTAATTTTAAAGAAATTTTTTCAAAAATTAATTATCAATTTAATAACAAAAAGTGTCTATTAATTTTTTTGCTTTTATTTATTGGGGTATTACTTCCTACGCTATCTGGGAGTGAATCATACAACTTTTGGAGTAAACTTTATAATATATTAAATAATCCAGTTTATAATATGTTACTCTTTATATCAATTGGAATAAACATGATATATCTAATTGGAGAAATGATGAATAATTATATGATTATATTGAGGTGTGAAAATCTTAACAAGATAATTAAAAAATTTATTAATGATGTAGTAATATTTACAATATATTTAATATTTGTTTCATTTATTATGGCAATAGCTGGATCAATTATATTTTCATTTGGAGATATGAAAATGATTAATCATCCTATTTACAATATTCCTATGATTGTATATATAATGTTTTTTCTATTAAGAAGTATTATGATTGCTAGTATAGTAAATTCTATTATTTTTATTATATATATTGCTTTTAATAAAATTATAATCACAATTATAATTTTGATTAATAGTTCATATTTTTTGCTAAATGCTATTGATTCTATTGCAATTGAGCATTTTTATAATATGCATCTATTATTCCATAATTATTATACATCTATAAATTACAGTTCATTTTTTCTAGAAATAATTATATCAGTATTAGAAATTTTATTCTTAATAATCATTGAAAAAGTATTGTTTAAAATAGTGACAAACAAAAAAAGGAATTTTATATGATTTTGCAAACTAATATATTATTAAAAATTATAAAGAAAAATTACAAATGGTTTATAATTTTTTTGGCTATGATTGTTTTGAATTTGATTTTTTTGATGGTAAGACCAGAACAAGTAAAAATAACTGAAATGGATTTTTTTCCAATTATAGGATATCCAACATTAAATAACTCTTTTATATCAATATTATTATATGTTTATCAGTTTGTTTTTTTAATATACATAGTATATATTTTTTTAAAAGATGATTTTGATTACTCATTCGAAAATATTATTTTACGAATCGATTCAAAAACATGGATTGCATATAAAACTATTATTTTATTTTTATTTATTTTAATATTTAAAATTTTCCAATATTTTGTTGCATATATTTATTTTTATGATAAAATTAATTGCCATTGTGAATACTTGTTTTACTCAATTTTATTATCATTATTAATTGTAACTTTTATAATTTTTAATTTTAATTTTTCCAAAAAATGTAATATTATATTATCAATAATTGAAGTTTTGATATTTATAGTTATTTTTATACATTTTAATTTTGCTATTCCTATATTGATTATTATAGCAATAACTTTTTTTAATATTAATTATTTTAATTTTAAAAGAGCATTTATTAAACTGTAGATAATAAGAAAATTATGAACAATATATAGTATTTTTTAACCAACTTTTTGACAAGTAGGTAACACACTACGATATTGGCAGAGCCAATAACTATGTGTGCCAAGGATAAACCCTTTGGAATCCCAATTGTGCACCAATACTACAAACTATTGTAAGTAGTAAAGGTGCTTTTTTTATTTCAGCATTTAGCTTCATAAAAAAATAAATAATACTATCGCCACTTTCATTGCTAAAGCAACAAAACTTGCCACGTATTATTTAATAAAAAAATAGCCATATACCCAAAAAGGGTATATGGTTATTTTTCTTTTAAAATACTTTCGTATTTTCTTTCAATTTCAGATATAAATCTTTCAATTGAATCTGCTTTACTTAATAATTTTTCATCTACATTAGATTGACTCTTTAAATATTCATGAATATCTTTAAAGTATTCTTCTATATCCATAGCAATATGTCTTTTTTGATCGATTATAAATTCAGCATGTCTAATTTCTTCTTTAAACTCTCGAATTTTTTTATCATACATTTCATAACTTACTATTATTTCTTCTTCACCATATTTAATCGTTTCATCAGAGTATCCTGCAAGTTTAGCAGTTATACTAAATGGAACATCAAGATATTGTTCTATACCTTTTAAAACAATTATAGATGGTTTAACTCTTATACCACTTTCTATATTATTAATCTCAGTATGACTAACATTAAGAAGAGTAGCTAATTTTCTTGCAGATAGTCCTTTTTCTTTACGAGCAGTTTTTACTAAATCTGCGATTGTTTCATTAGTTTTTTTCTCTCTAAACATACAATTCATCTCCACTAATAACTTAATTATATATGAAAAAAATAAAAAAGTAAATAAAAAACGGAAACTTAGTTGACAATTTAATAATTACGATGTATTATTATGTTAATGGAAACTAAATTTCCAAAAAGTAAGAAAGGAGGAATGCAAAATAAAAGACATCTTTAGGACTGATGACAATGTATGGAAAGACAAAAGGATTCCTAAAGAAGCTAAGTATATTTATAGTTATATATATTCAAAATGTTTTAACAGATATATAACTGATCTAAATATAGGAGAACTTCAACAAGTGATTAAAATAAAGAATAAAGGGTTGAAAAGAAATTTAGATATTCTAGAAAAACTAAAATATATAGTTTATAAAGAATATGCAAATGGAATGTATGCAATTTCCATTAATAACTAAAGAGTATTAAACAAATACATTAGTTATTACAGGTACAGTAATATGAAAGGATTATGTTAGTACCTTTTCTATAAGATATAGAATAGATGATAATTTGAAGATATACATATTTCAAAGAACTAGAATATAAAAATTATATATGTATATCTTTAAAGAAATCAGATTATAAGAAAAGTCCAAGTTATTAAAGGAGACTATTATTCATATAAAAGGTGATTTTATTATAGTTCCTAGAATAATATTTAATGATAAGGATGTTTCTAAAACTGCATGTTTAGTTTTAGGCCTTATTATTTCTCTAACTTTAAAGAATAACTATTGTTATGCAAGTAATGAGTATTTAGCTAATTACTTAAATATTTCTGAAAGGACAATAACGGACTCGATATCAACACTTAAAAGATTAAAATATATAATAGTGAGGTATGAAAGAGGTAATAGGAAAATATATCTTAATCAGGAAAGGATACCGATGAATAATGCTACACCAATAGAAGAAAATTGTGAAATTGATGTAGCAGAATCTTGCTACCATAATATAAATAATAAATATAAAAATAATTATATATCTGATAAAATTGATAAAACAAAAAATCGAATAAAAAGAAAAGAATCTCTTCCTTATTGGTTTGAACATCCTGAATCAATTAAAAAGGTTGAAGCAACTAAGGAAGAACAAGAAGAAATGGAAAGATTATTAAATGAAATTGTAGAGGAGGATTGATATATGACTAAATTAATGAAAGGATATTATTATTGATTGAATAATAATAAGGGGGAATTTATAATGACGGAGGTAAAGTATAATGTAACATATAAATTCAAAACAGATGTAGTTAAGACAATAGAAGAAAAGAAAGAAATATTTAATAAAAAATTACTAAGTATAATATTACAAACTGAAAATAAAGATTTATTAGAAGCGTAATAATGTTATATATTATTAATAAACTTAATTTTAAGTGCGTTGTAGTTATTCTAAAATTGGAGGAATGGCTATGATAGAAAAGGTAGGTGTATATTGTAGATTATCTGATGAAGATAGATTTAAATCAAATAAAAATGATGATAGTGATTCTATAATAAATCAAAGAAGTATGTGTTTAAAATATGCTAATCAAAATAATTGGAATGTAGTGGATATTTATTCTGATGATGATTTCTCTGGTGCTGGAGTTGAAAGACCAGACTTTAATAGATTAATTAGAGATTGTGAATCTGGAAAAATTAATTTAGTGTTATGTAAAAGTCAATCAAGATTTTCTAGAGATATGGAAGTAATTGAGAGATATCTCCATAATAAATTTATTGAATGGGGAGTTAGATTTGTAAGTATTATTGATAATGCTGATACAAATGATATATATAATAAAAAATCAAGACAAATTAATGGATTGATGAATGAATGGTATTTAGATGATTTATCTACTAATATTAAAAAGACACTAAAGAATAGAAGAGAAGAAGGATTATTTATGGGAAGCTTTGCTTTCTATGGATATGATAGAGACCCTAACGATAAACATAAATTAATAGTTGATCCAGTTGCTGCAGAAGTTGTTAAAAAAATATTTAGTTTATATGCTAGTGGATTAGGTTATTATAAAATATGTGAATATTTAAATAATAATAAGATTCCACCTAGGTCTGTTTATAAGAAAATGAAAGGTAGTAATTTTGTATCTGGAAATTGTGATTTAAATACGGTAAGATGGAATCCTGATACAATTGCTCAAATGTTAAAAAATGAAGTATATATTGGTAATTTAGTTCAAGGAAAACAGACATCTTTAGGATATAAAGTTCATAAGAAGAAAAAAGTTGATAAAAAAGATTGGTGTAGAATAGAGAATACACATGAAGCAATTATTGATAGAGAAACATGGAATAAAGTACAAGAAAGATTAGGAAAACACGAAGCACCTATAAAGACAGGAGAAATACATTATTTATCAAGAAAAGTATATTGTATGACTTGTGAAAAGGTGTTTATGAGGAATGTATATAGTGTTAAGGGAGAAGAAACTGGTAAAAGAGCATATATGCAATGCAAGGGTGCAAAAAAATATCACACATGCGATAATAATAAAGCAATAAGACTTGATGAACTAGAACAAGTAATTATAAATGCTATAAATGATCTATTAGATAACTATTATGATGAAAATAATTTACAAGATTTATATTCAAAAAATAATGTACAAGATACTACGACAAGTAAAATTAAAGTTATAGAAACTGAATTAAAAAATATTGAGAAGAAGATAAACGAAAATCGAAGTTATTACAGAATATTATTTGAAGATAAGATTAAAGGTTTAGTTGATGAAAGTATGTTTAAAAGTATGTCAGAAGAATATATGAAAGAAATAGAAAATATGACTAAAAGAAAAGAAATCTTATTAATTGAATTAAATGATTTAAAGGTTAAGAAAAATGATAAGAAAAAAGCAAATAAGATTTTAAAAAAATATAAACATATTGAATCATTAAATAAAGTAATAATAGATGAGTTTATCGATAAAATAATTATAGGAAATTATAATAAAGAAACAAAAACAAGAGATATTGAAATAATGTGGAACTTAGAGTTCTAAAACACTTATAAAACTTGGACTAATCTTATTAATTAAGTATTTAAAAGTTGGGACAAACCGATGCCACGACATGGTGGTAGAGATCCAGGAACTTCATATAGTAATATTTTAGAAAAAGATTTAAACCTTCAAATATCTCTAAAGTTAGAAAAAGAATTATTAGAACAAGGTGCGACAGTCTATATGATTCGTCGTTCTGATATTGATTTATCATCCATTTATGATCCACAAAAAAAACGCGGAGATTTATATCGTAGACTTCTTCTAATTAAAGAAAATAAAAGTGACTTATATATATCAATTCACATTAATTGGTATACAAATAGTTACTACAAAGGAGCAGAAATATTATATAATTCAATAAATTCTAATAACAAGCTTTTAGCAGAATCAATTATGCAAGAATTTAAAAAAGATCTTGGCAGCAATAGAGAAATTAGTACAACAGACCTATATATGTATAAAAATACTACAACACCAGGAGTTTTGGTAGAATGTGGATATTTATCAAACTATGCAGAAAGAAATCTCTTAATTGATCCGACATATCAACAAAAAATATCTAAATCAATTACTTCTGGAATTATAAATTATATTGAAAATACTAAACAAACTTGATTATTTAAACCAATACTATGTATAATGAATGTGGTGAAGTAAAATGGAAAGAAGAGATAAATCAAATTACTATTTAGATGTAGCAGAAACAATTTTAAATAGAAGTACATGTATTAGAAGGAATTTTGGAGCAGTAATAGTAAAAAATGATGAAATTATTAGTACTGGATACAACGGTGCACCAAGAGGAAGAAAAAACTGTTTGGACTTAGATTTTTGTATGCGTGAAAAATTAGAAATACCTCGTGGAGAAAGATATGAACTATGTAGAAGTGTTCATGCTGAACAAAACGCTATTATTAGTGCTAGTAGAAAAGATTTACTAGGTTCAACATTATATTTAGTAGGAAAAGAACATGAAAGTGGAGAATATATTAAAAATCCAGCTCCATGTATGTTCTGTAAACGTTTCATAATCAATGCAGGTATAAAAGAAATTGTTCTTAGAAACGATAAAGATAACTATCAAGTTGTAGATGTAAATGAATATATAGAAAATGATGATTCTTTAGAAGGAAAATTTGGTTATTAGAATTTAGTAAAAATATCAAAATAATTTGATATTTTTTTATTCTTTTGTTCTTCTTATATTTAAATATTGTAAAAGTAAGAAAAAAAAGATATAATTAATCTATAATAGAATAATAACGGGGTGATTTCTAGTGATAGTTAGGCTAATTAAAAAGACTAAAATATATAATTTTACACTACCAAATGAAATATCTGGAAATTACTGGATTACTGATAATGATTATTTAGGAAATGTTAGAAATTTAATTAACGTTGAAGAGTATGAAGGACAATGGAAAATTAAAAGTGATTTTGAAACAAAAATCATGAGTGGTGAAAATGAGGTTGAATCTGCTATTTTAAAAGAATATAGTTTATATTTTTTAAAAATTAATACGGATAATGAATATGTTATTTTGTATTGTTCTCCAACACTTGATTATAGTATAAAACGTCTTCGTCTAAAAGGCGACTGTGAAATAATAATTGGAAATGATGTAAATGCGAATATAAATTATAACTATCCACTTGTATCAAAACAACAAGCTAAATTAATATATAGTTCTGGAAAATGGATTGTTCAAGATTTAAATAGTAGGTATGGTACATACGCTAATAATTTTGCGATAAGTACGGCAAACTTAGAGTATGGAGACATTATTTTTATTATGGGTTTAAAAATAATCTTGATGCAAAATGGAATTATAATTAACCAAATCGGTAACCTAGTTAATTATGATTCGACTGTTTTTTCTGAAGAATATTCATTAATTCAAAGACAAACTGAAATGGATAATCCTGATGAAGAAACAATAGAATTTTATAAAGAAGATGATTACTTTTATCGTGCCCCACGTTTTAAGACAAAAATTGAGCCAGTAAATATTAATATTGATAGTCCCCCAGGAAAAGTAGAAGAAGACAAAACTCCATTAATATATACTATAGGACCAATGTTATCTATGGCAACTATGTCAGCTTCAACGGGAATAACTGCTATGAATAATGTTTTAGAGGGAAAAACAGATTTTAAAGATGTTGCCCCAACAATAATTTCGTCTTTAGTAATGTTATCAACAATGTTATTATGGCCAATGTTATCAAAAGCATATCAACGCAGACAGACTAAGAAAAGCGAAGTAGTACGCCAAAAAAAATATTCAGAATATATAAAAGAAAAAAGAGTTCAAATTCAAACTGAAATGAAAACTCAACGTCAAATATTAATTGATAACTACTTACCGCTTCAAGAAACAAAAGAAATAATCTTTTCAAAGAAACGAAATTTATGGGAAAGAGAAATAGATCAAGCTGACTTTCTTGATTTAAGACTAGGAATAGGAACAACAGAGTTGGAAGGAAATGTTAGTTTTCCACAAGAACATTTTTCTCTAACTAATGATAATTTGCTAGAAGAAGTATATAAACTTGGTGCAGAATCAAGAATGATTGAAAATGTACCAATTTCTTTATCTTTTGTTAATAATAATATTACAGCTATCATTGGTAATGCTGCTAATAAGCAACAATTCATAGATGGATTAATTCTGCAAATGCTTACATATCATAGTTATGACGATTTAAAACTAGTAATTTTAACAAATCAAAAAAATGCTGCTAAATGGGAGTACTTAAAGGTTGCCCCCCATTGTTGGAATAATGATAAGAGTTTTAGATATTATGCTACTAACATTGATGAAGCAAAAGAAATATCTTTAAATTTAGAGCAAGAATTGCAAGCTAGAAAGTATAAAGATGTAAATGGAAACAGAGAATTAAATGATGCCGACTACAAAAGATATAGACCATATTATGTGTTAATAACAGATGACTATAAATTAATAAGAGAAATAGAAATTGTGAAAGACGTAGCGGATTTACCAATAAATGTTGGATTTAGTTTAGTTGTTATAAGTCCAAGATTGGTTAACATTCCAAATGAATGTAAAACATTTATTAGTATCGGTGACAAAAAGTCAGGTGTATTTGAAAATGAACTTGTTTCTAACAAACAAAAGGAATTTATTGCAGATGTTGACCCAACATTAAATATGTATGAGTGCTGCAAATTTTTAGCAAATATTCCGATCGATATTGAAAAAGAACACCAAAGTTTGCCAAATAGTGTTACATTTCTTGAAATGTATAACGTTGGTATGGTTGAACAATTAAATATTTTAAGCCGTTGGAAAAATAGTGACCCAACAAAGTCGTTATCAACATCAATTGGCTATGATAAAACAAGAGAATTATTTAAACTAGATTTACATGAAAAAGCTCATGGTCCACATGGATTAATAGCCGGTATGACAGGATCTGGTAAATCAGAATTTATTATTTCTTATATCTTATCAATGGCAATTAACTATCATCCATATGAAGTTTCATTTGTCTTAATTGACTACAAAGGTGGAGGTTTAACAGGAGCATTTGAAAATAAGGAAACGGGAATGAAATTACCTCACTTGGCAGGAACAATTACGAACTTAGATACTGTTGAAATGAACCGTTCCCTTGCTTCAATTCAAAGTGAGTTGCGTAAACGTCAAAGATTATTTAATGAAGCGCGTGACAAGTTAAATGAAAGTACAATTGATATATATAAATATCAGAGTCTTTTTAGAAAAGGTCTTGTTGAAAAACCGATTTCACACTTAATTATAATTAGTGATGAGTTCGCCGAATTAAAAGACCAACGTCCAGAATTCATGGATCAATTAATATCAACAGCACGTATCGGACGTTCCCTAGGTGTACACTTAATTCTAGCAACGCAAAAACCAGCCGGAGTAGTTAATGATCAAATTTGGTCAAATGCTAAATTCCGTGTTTGTTTAAAAGTACAAGATAAATCAGATAGTATGGATATGATTAAATGTCCAGATGCAGCCTCTTTAAAGCAGGCAGGTAGATTCTATCTACAAGTTGGTTATAATGAATTGTTTGCTCAAGGACAAGCTGCTTGGGCTGGAGCTCAATATTATCCAACTGAAAAAAGAAAGAAAAAAGTAGATCAAAGTATAACTATAGTTGACAATACGGGTAATACTATCAAAAGTTTAGATAATAAACAAAATGAAATTCAAGTTGCTTCAAAAGGTGAAGAAGTTACAAGTATCATTAAATATATTGTAGAAGAAGCAAAATCAGAAAATATATCAATTGAACAGTTATGGTTAGATAGAATACCTAATGTCATTTATACTGAAGAATTAAAAGCAAAATATGGTTGGAAAACGCAAAAGAATAATATTGTCCCAATCATTGGAGAGTATGATGACCCTGACAATCAACGTCAAAATGTTTTAACAATGCCAATCTCAAATGGTGGAAATGCAATTGTTTTTGGAGCAGCCGGTAGTGGTAAAGAATTAATGCTTACTTCAATTGTTTATTCAGCAATCACAACTCACGATTCGAATGAAATTAACTTCTATATTTTAGACTTTGGAGCAGAAACATTAGGTATGTTTAGAAATGCACCACATGTTGGAGAAGTATTATTATCAAGTGAAAGCGAAAAAATAGGTAATTTGTTAAAGATGATTACTCAGATAGCTGAAGAAAGAAAAAAATTGTTCTTAGATTATAATGGTTCTTATGATTTCTATATTAATCATGGAGGAAAACAAATTCCATTAATAGTAATAATGATTAATAATATTGAAGGATTTATGGAACTATACCCTGATTATGAAGACATAATTGGTCAATTAACAAGAGAATGTCCAAAATATGGTATTAGCTTTATTGTAAGTACCAATGGGCCAAATACAATGAGATATAGATTACGTCAAAACTTTGCTCAAAACATTGTTTTACAATTTAATGACCCGAGTGATTATGCTAGTGTTATTCCTGGAGTAAGAAAAAAGGAACCATCAAAAAACTTTGGTCGTGGATTAATTGGATTAGATGGAATCTATGAATTCCAAACAGCTTTACCATTTAGAGAAGAAAGATTATCTGATTATATAAAAGTTGTCTGTCTTAAATTAAACGAAATTTGTACTTATAAAGCAAAGAAGATTCCAATTTTACCATCAGTAGTAACAGCCGAAGATGTAATTTCATCTCTAAGAGGTTTAACAAGAATTCCAGTTGGAATTACAAAGGAAACACTAGAAATTGCTACAATGAGTCTAAAGAAAGGTATCTTCAATATAACAGGAGAAGATATTTCAATAGCCGGACCATTTGTAACTGGAGTAATTAAGATGATTACTAAAATTCCAAGTACAAAGTGTATGGTCTTAGATGCCGCTGAAATACTTGGTGAAGATATCCCTGCAAATATTGAACATGATAATGGAAATTGCACAAATGGCCTTGAAAAATTAATGAATCTACCACAAGATGATACTACAACAGTTTGTGTAATAACAGGTATAGGAAGTCTTCTAGCAAAGATGGATATTACTAAAAAAGGTGAATTTACTGACTATATAGATAAGAAAGTCAAAGAAGAAAAAATAAGAGTTGTCCTTGTGGATGTCATTGACAACATTAAGAGTATAGGATACGATGCTTGGTACAAGGGAAATACTGACCTAGCAGAAGGTGTTTGGATTGGAAATGGAATTTCAAATCAATTTACATTCAAAATATCTACAAACTCGAGAATCTTAAGACAAGAATTAGAGCCAAACTTTGGATATATAATTGAAAAAGGAAAGGCTTATGTTATAAAATTATTATCAAATGAATAGGGTGATTATTTATGAATAATAAAATATTAATAGGTCTTTATATACCTTTAATCGAAAAAAGTTATGATATATATATTCCTGTTAATAAGAAAATAGGAACCATAAAAAAACTAATCGAAGATGGCTTAGTAGAACTTACTGATAATAGTTATGAAATAAAAGAAGATTCTAATTTTTATAGTAAAGATAATGGTCAAATATATGATGTAAATAAAACTGTTCGTGAAACAGATTTAAAAAATGGATCTAAAATCATACTAATTTAGGAGGTATTTATGTCAGAATATAATCAATATGTTGATGCAGTAAATAAAATATTTGAATATATAGAAAATCTTAAATTGGCAATAATTGATCAAGATAATCTTTCAGCAATAGAAAATATTGAGTCTTATAAACAAATCGTTGTTGCGAATGCAAAATTATTTTCTTCAACAGCACCAACACAAAATCAAACAATTTATGACTTGGATGATATAGAGGAGGCTGAATACGATGATTAATGAAATGAGTTATGAAGAGATTCTAGCCGCATCACAAGATATGAAAAATTGCTGTAGAATTATAACATCCTTAATTGAAGGAAAAAATACACCTGATTTAGAAGAATTTGTATCAAGTGTAGAAAACTATACAAAATATCTAGATAGTACAATTGAATTAATGACAGCAGCAGATAAAGCCTTAAAAGATTTAATTGAATTAAAAAAATAGAGCTTTCCTATGAAAGCTCTTTTATGTACTTATTAATAGATATATTTGGAAAATAATATTTAATAATGCCTATATAATCACACCCATTTTTAGCAATTTCATTGGCACCATAAATACTAAGTCCCATAAAATGTCCCCAACCTTTATTTATAAATTTAATATGATCTTTATTAATAATAATATTTAAAAGACGAGATTTTAAGCCAAGTAGTTTAATTAAATCTTCCCCAATAAAAACAGAATTATCAATTTGCAACTTATTAATAAAACCATCTTCATCCATATCAATTACCCTAAATTCACTATCCGGAGTAATATTAGTGTGTAGTATTTTACTAAGCTCTAAATATGTATAATCTTTGATATTTATATAATATGGAGCTGTTAAATCCCATAGACTAGTAACGCTTGATAAATATTCATATTTTGAGGAATTAATAGTTTTACCATCGTTTGAATAATGTATAAAAGGAAGCGTATAATACTGATTATAACTAGTAAATAAGCAATCAGTCGAATCAATAGCTAAAGTCAATAATTTATAAATTTCTTCATAGTTATTAATCCAAGAAAGCTTATAATATGATATTGGCCTATACGAGCAAAAATCATTAAATGCCATAATTATGCGCTTTTCACTCATTTCTTTAAAGGCAAAAGATCGATATAGTACACATAAAGCCTTTAAAGTTTCAAGCTCAAGTCCAGGAATGTAAATGGATGCTAAGACACCAAGTAAATATTCTTTTAAAGTTATTTCAATTAGAATATCATTATCAAGCTTAACAGTAATAAAATAATGGTCATTAGAGTAATAAAGTTTTTCACTTAAAACTTCTATTTCTTCACTACTCCCAGTAATATCAAGACTCTTAACTACAATTCCATCTATAACTAAATAGACCTTATTTCCATTATAATCAATACCATTATTTTTAATAAAATTTTTAGTTCGTCTTGTCATTTCTTTATCGCTAGACTTTAAACTCAATTCTTTTGAAAACTCATAAGTCATTGTTAAATATAAGTATAAAATATCTTCAAGTCCATTATTTCTAATTTCATATTTATAAAACATATTATCACCTAAAATTAGTATGATAATAATAAAGGAAAATATACAAAAAAAGAACTTAAAATTCAAAATATTTAAGTTCTTTTTTATCATCACAATCTAAACCAGTAACATAACTCTTATTAGTAAATATTTTTTCCAAGTCTATATCTTTTCCATTAATATAGTCAAAACTAGCACAAACAAGTACTTTTGTCGCTTTTAAAGATTTTAAGTATAAATCAAGGAAACTTTCTTTACTTGTATTTTTATATACACAAGGATTTCTCCAAGTTCTATGATCTTCATTTAAAAAATTATGTCTATCTACTAGTGGATAGTTATAACTAATGGCTTCGAATCTAAATGTCTTTCGACTAGTAAATGTATCAATAAGTTTATAAAAGAATTTTTTAATACCATAAGGATCTCGCCTGAATAAAACTAAATCAGTTTTCATTTGTTTTAATGATTTATAATAGACCTTATCCATTTTTTTAAGTCCAAAAGTCTTATCAAAAGTATAATTAATAGTTTTATTTAAATTAGTAGAAAATGGTCTTGTATCAAAACAAAACTTACCTAATTTAAATTTATATGGATTAGTATTTTCTCTACGTCTAACCATATCATTATCTAAGAAAGCTTCCATAAAAGCATGAACATTATTATACTTATAAGTAGCTTTGTTATTTCTATCAAAGCAACCAGTTTTATAATAAACATAAGGATGTATAGTAGAATCTAGTTCATAATGACAGATAAGTCCAATTAAAAATGAACAAACATCGGAATCATTACCTAAATCATTATCTTTAATATAATTGATTAAATTAACAAAAAAAGCTTGACTCTTATTTCGATGAAAATATTTAGAAAATTTTCTAATTTTTCTTCCAGGAAATACACTAAATAGATTATAAAACATCAATGAATCCATACTTTGTCCAAACATTTTTAACCTTGTAGATGAAACCTTATCTTTTATATTTTTTGGTAGTATATCATACACATCATTTGCAAAATAAGAATGAACAATTGTAGCCGGCATAAATTTCCCCCTCTCTTCATATAAATTATATGAATATTTAAACTGACTAAACTAATTAAATTATACCACATATTTTCATAATTTTTTCATACTTTTCACATACTTTTAATAAGATAGTGTGATATAATCAATACTAGGTGAGAAGATGAGAGAAAAAAGATTTAAAACGTTGGATGAGCAAATTGAAATATTTAAGCACAAAGGCTTAATAATTGAGGATGAAAAGTATACCAAAG
Organism: Bacilli bacterium; assembly: GCA_045125935.1. GTDB lineage: Bacteria > Bacillota_I > Bacilli_A > RF39 > UBA660 > CAG-877. Next base: position 48,690 of record JBGVNW010000002.1, read on the forward strand.
AAGTACTTTTAAGAGAAAATTATTTCTTTATAAATGGATATCGTCATTTATTCTTTAAGTCAGAACAAAAAAAGTCTTTTATTGAAGGAACACGTTTTGAAGAACTATATAGTTTGTTTTTATTTGATCGTTCTTTTAGAAATATTCTATTTAAATATTTATTAGTAATCGAAAATAATTTAAAATCTATAACTTCATATCAACTATCTAAGAAATATGGGTATCGAGAAAGAGATTACTTAAAGGCCAAAAACTTTACACAAATTCCCGATCGACAAAGACAAGTTAATGATTTATTAAAGAAAATGAAACGTCAAATAAGGGTTAATGGTCAGCAACATACAGCAACATCACATTATGCTTCTAACTACGGATATATTCCATTATGGATTTTAGTTAAGGTATTATCGTTTGGAATAGTAAGTGAAATGATTTCTATTTTAAAACCAGAAGATCAAAAGGATATTAGTGATATATATGGTATAGATACAAATGAATTTATTGACTATTTACCATTACTTGCTAACTACAGAAATTTATGTGCTCACGAAGATATTTTATATGAAAATAAAACACAAAAAGTAATTGATGATACTATTTACCATAAATTATTAAACATTCCTCGTGATGAAGATGGATATAAATATGGTAAAAATGATTTGTTCGCCTTAATAATAATTATGAAACAAATGTTATCATATTCAGAATTTAAAAATATGACTTTAGAATTAGAAAATGTAATTCAAACTTTAAATTATAATTTAACAACTATAAAGATTGACAAAGTTTTAGATAGAATGGGATTTCCATTAAATTGGACCGATCTTGCTAAAATAGAAAGGAGTTTAGATAATGAAGCAAAATAATAAAAATGACTTAAAATTAGTTGGAATAATTATATTTTCATTTGTAATCGGAGGAATAGTAACATTATCATTGTTAAAATGGACTCCGTTATTAAGTGAAGTAATTGGAAGCAGTAGTAACACAGTTATTACGAAAAATGGAACACAAATATATGAAAAGACTTCTCTAGCAGCTTCCGTAGAGAAAGTATATGATGCAGTAGTGGTAGTAAAAGGATATACAAGTAATCAGTTGGCATCAACTGGTACAGGTTTTGTTTACAAAGTTGATGATAATTATGGATATCTTTTAACAAATCACCATGTAATTGAAGATATGGATGATGTAAATGTTGTAATGACAAATGACCAAGAGGTTGATGCTGTTGTATTAGGAAGTGATCAATATTTAGATTTAGCGGTATTACAAATTGCTAAAGAACATGTCACTTTAGTTTCAACAATCGGAAGTAGTGAAGAAATGAGTTTGGGAGATACAATATTTACAGTAGGCTCTCCAATGGGATATGATTACCGTGGAAGTGTAACAGCAGGAATATTATCTGGAAAAGACCGTATGGTATCAGTTGCTGTGTCAAGTTCAAATAATGATTGGGTTATGCGAGTATTACAAATTGATGCCTCAATTAATCCTGGAAATAGTGGAGGACCATTACTAAATGTTAATGGTGAAGTAATTGGAATTTGTTCATTAAAGCTTGTAGATGATGAAATCGAAGGAATGGGCTTTGCAATCCCAATTGAGTATGCAATGAGTCATGCTGAAACTTTAGAAAATGGAGAAAGTATTGATTGGCCAGTATTAGGTGTTAGTATGATTAATGTCTCAGATGGAACATATCGTTACTATGGTGTAAGTATCGATAAGTCAATTACTGAAGGTGTTGTTGTCTTAGAAGTAAATAAAGGTAGTGGTGCTGAAGAGGCTGGCCTTGAAAAAGGTGACGTAATTATTGCAATTGATGGCAACACAACAAAAGATAGTGCTTATTTAAGATATGAATTGTATCAACATCAAGCTGGGGATACAATTGAAGTAACCTTTATTAGAAACAAAAAAGAACAAACAGTAAAAGTAAAATTAGGCTCTAACTAAGAGTCTTTTTTTCTTGAGAATACTCTTTAATAAGTAATTTATAAATGTTATAATGAAACTAGGAGATGAGTTTATGATGAATCCGACTAATAACAATTTTTCTAGTAAGGGATACTTTGTTTTAGCATCTCATCATTTACATGTCTTAATAATCGATTAAAAAGGAAGATTTAACTCTTCCTTTTTATATTTATAGTGGGAGGTATATATGGAAAAAAACAATCTACGTCTAATTGTAATGGACAACTTTTTAGACTTTGGTAAAAAAGTCGATGAACATCTAAAAAAAATGAGAGGTATCACTGATAAAGACTTTAGTTTTATTGTTCCAATAAGAATGAGTCGTTTTGCTAGTGGTGAAGCAAAAGCAGAAATATTAGAAAGTATTAGAGCAAAAGATGTATTTATTCTAACAGATGTTATGAACCACAGTTGTACTTACAAAATGCATGGGTTTATTAATCATAAAAGCCCAGATGATCATTTTCAAGATTTAAAAAGAGTAATTTCTGCTATGGATGGTGGGGCAGAAACAATTCACGTGATAATGCCATTCTTATATGAAAGCCGTCAACATAAAAGAAAGGGTAGAGAATCAATGGATAGTTCGATGGCTCTTCATGAACTTGAGCATATGGATGTAAATTCTATAATTACATTTGATGCACACGACCCTAATATAAGAAATGCATTACAACATTGTTCATTTGATAATTTATACCCAACATATTCAATATTAAAAGATTTTATTGAAAACGAAAAAATAGACTTTGAAAATCTATTAGTAGTTAGTCCGGATACAGGTGCTGTTGATAGAGCAATTTACTATGCAGACATGTTAGGAACTGATGTTGGTATTTATCATAAAAGAAGAGACTATTCCAAGGTGGTAGATGGAAAAAATCCAATTGTTGCTCACGAATACATGGGTGCAGATGTCAAAGATAAACACGTAATTATAGTTGATGATATGATAGCATCCGGTCAATCGATGTTAGATGTTGCAGAACAGTTAAAAGCAAGAGGTGCAAAAAATATTTATCTAATTGCATCCTACGCATTATTTAGTGATGGAGAGAAAAGTGTCGATGCCTTTAATGAAGCATACAAGAACAATATCTTTACTAAATGTTATTCAAGTAATCTTTCATATGTACCAGAAGACGTTAGAAATCAAGAATGGTTTCATTTAGCAGACTGTTCTAAATATCTATCAAAGTTAATTAATACACTAAGTAATCATGAATCAATAAGTCAATTATTAAATAGTAAAGAAAAACTACTTGCTAAAATAGCAGAAGTAAAAGAAAAATAAAAAGAGCCATATACTAGTTAATATAGTATATGGCTTTTAATATAAACAAAAAAACATGATTCTGACAAAATCATGTTTTCGAGTTTTTCTACGGAAAACTACATAGCAACTACTTTATCTCGACCGTTTCTCGACATCACTTAAGTGTCCAAGAAACATAATAAATATAATTACAAATCTAAGCAAATGTCAGTACCTAGACGTAGCACCCTATTAACTGTGAGTTACATCTCTCACTACGCGCGTACACTTAGATAGTAATAGGATTATAGCCAAAGCTCATCACTCAACTAACTTTTCCAACGGCTTTCGCTAATTTAATAGCTATCGACCAACCAACCCAGCAATGCAACACGATACGCATAAACACGCCTGTCGATTATATTTCATATCTAAGCTAATATTATACTAACATAGATACAAAACAAATGCAAGCGTTTTTTGAAAAAATGCAAAAAAATTTATTCAAAATAAAAAATAATAAGTAAATGTTAACTATTTACGGGTTACTTATATTCAACTGCATAAAAATAAATAGATTGAAGTTGGTATAACTTGTATTAAACAACTAATGAATATAATGATAGTAATTTATATATAACAGAATAATTTATGGATATGCTTAGAACTTTACAATGAGAAAAGAACCAATTTGGTTCTTTTTTCATATTATAATATAGGTGATAAAAATGTATGACAGAGACCCAAAAAAAGTAGTTATAGATGCCGGACATGGTGGAAATGATCCGGGCGCTGTAAGTGATAACTTACTTGAAAAAGACTTTAATTTAAAAGCTGCACAATATATGTATAAAAGACTACAAGAATTAGGTATACCTGCAACAATAGTAAGAGATACAGATGAGACGTTAGAAAGAGAAGAAAGAATAAATAGAATATTAAAAGCTTATGGAAACAGTTCAGATGTAATAATGATTTCCAATCACATAAATGCGGGAGGCGGCGAAGGTGCTGAAGTAGTCTATGCTCTACGTAATGATCCAGATCTAGCTAACTTAATTCTTGACAATATAGGAGAAGCTGGGCAAGTAAAAAGAAAAGTATATCAACGTCGTCTACCAGAAAATCCAAATAAAGACTATTACTTTATAATTAGGGATACCGGTAACCTTGAATCATTATTAGTTGAATATGGCTTTATAGATAATCCTCAAGATGCAATAAAACTTCAAAACAACCTTACTGATTATGTAGAGGGAGTAGTAAAAGCCCTAGCTGAATACACAAATACGCCATATACTAGACCATCTCAATCAACGAATTATTATACAGTTCAAAAAGGGGATACATTATATAAAATAGCTAATCAATTCAATACTACTGTTTCAGAACTAAAAAGGCTAAACAACCTAACATCTGATACACTTCAAATCGGTCAAAAGCTACAAATCTCCAGTGAACCAACAATTCTAAATAATATTTACATCGTTGAAAAAGGCGATACACTATATGCAATTGCCAGTGCCTATGGTATATCAGTTCAAGAACTGAAAGATTTGAATAATCTAACAACAAATAATTTATACATAGGTCAGCAATTAGTTGTCCCAGCAACAGATGTAACCTTACCAGAAGAAACACCATCTACACCAGAAACAAATTATACAACTTATATCGTTCAAAAGGGTGATAGTTTATGGGCAATATCTAGAAAGTTTAACGTAACAGTACCAGAAATTATGGATCTAAATAATTTAACTACAGTTAATCTTCAAATTGGTGATGAATTGAAAATTCCAACAACAGCGACAACGCAAAAAACATATACTGTAAAAAGCGGCGATACTCTATGGTCAATTGCTAGAGAAAATAATATTTCAGTAAGTGAATTAAAGGATGCAAATAATCTAGAAACAAATCTGCTATCAGTAGGTCAACAATTAATTATTCCATAATAAAAGTTATTGAAATTCAATAACTCTTTTTTTATATGTAACAAATTCTAAACAGCATATATTAATCTATCTTCTACATAATCTCTACAATTATTTTATACTCAAGTAATCTAATAAAATTTAATTATTGAAAACATTTTCACAAAAAAAGAGAGCCAGCATATCACTGTAACCCTTTCTAATTTACTTAAGCTGTTTTCTTTCTAGCAAATACTACACCAGTAACAACAGCAACACCAATAATTAAAATAACTATCAAAGACATTACATCATCAGAATAACTCTTGTTAGCTGTACTATCATCGTCATCAAAACTAACTAAGTTCATTATATCATAACGATCACTAACTGCAACTTCATATTCTTCCTCGATAGCTTCTATAATTTCATCATCAAAGTCACTTAAATAACCTGCCCATGATTTATTACCAATTATTATGTAAGGAACACCAGAAATATCTTCATCTCTAGCTGCAGCAACTTTTTCTAATAATGCAGCATTATCTGCATCGTACCAAGTTTCATAAGCAACTATTTCGAATAAATCTCCATATTCATCTTCAATACTGTCAAAGAACTCTTCAGCGTCAGCACAATGAGGACAACCATCACCATGGAAGAAATATACTCGTACTTCTTTACCTGTATCTGACTCTTCTGAATCATCTTCAACTTCTTCATTGCTTTCTACATCATTACTACTACTAGAAGATTTATCAGCTAATACTGAAAATGGTAACATTAAGAAAGCTATCATAATTACTAATAATAATCCTAATTTTTTCATAATTAACCTCCCATGCTATATATTCTAACATAAATTTGATAATTAGAAAACAAAACTAAAAAAAATAGCGAAAAAAGTCACTATTTTTAATTGGTTTATTTATTTTTTTGTTCAGTCTGCCCGTTACTATCAATTGGTACATATAATTTACATTTACATATCTTATCATTTACAAATTCATCACAAGGGCATAAAGTAGTTTCATCTACATTTACTCGACATGGACAATGACCATTCTTCTTTTGCAAGCCTTCCATAATAACAGAAACATATTTTTTATCTGGATTAAGTCTAAAATCTTTCATAAAAACCTCCTAAATAATAGAATCATCAAAATTAGGAATAAAACTCTCATCTTGAGTTTCTCCATCTTGTATAAATGCATACTTAATTCCTAAGTCAATTGCATAGTCAATTACTTTATTATATTCATCATCAGTAACTTTTCTATTCAAATTATCAAAATTTAAACATCCAATTGGAGTATATTGATTCATTATACTAATAATTATATTATCTCCATATTTTTTATATAAATAATCAATAATTTTTATTGCATCATCGATATGACCAGGGAGGATTAAAATTCTAACAATAATTCCACGTTTCATTAAATCGTTTTCTATGACGAAATTTCCAACTTGTTTATACATTTCATCAATTGCCAGAGAAGCATACTTAAAATAGTTATTGCAATTAGAATATTTTACTGCTAATTCATCATCAAAATATTTTAAATCAGCCAAATAGATATCAACAATTCCATCTAGCATATTTATTGTTTCTATATTTTCATAGCTACTAGTATTGTAAACAACAGGAATTTTTAATTTTCTATCTTTAATTTCTTGTAAGCAATTTACAATTTGTGGAACATAATGTGTCGGAGTAACAAGATTTATGTTATGAGCTCCCTTTTGCTGTAACTCTAAGATTATTTCTGTTAGTCTGCTATTATCTATTTCTTTACCATATCCACCAGTACTAATTTTTTTGTTCTGACAGAAAATACATTTTAAATTACAATGTGAAAAAAATATTGTTCCACTTCCGTTAGTACCAGATATAATTGGTTCCTCCCATTGATGTAAACTATAATAGGCTAATTTAATTTTATCAGTCGCACCGCATGCTCCGACTTTTTCATAACGATTGACGCCACAATTTCTTGGACATAATGTACATCTTTCTAATATATTCATAAAAACCTCTATTTAATTAAGCAATTGTTCTATCAATTGTTCTTTTTCTTCTTCACTTATAAAAGCACAATCAATGGCATTTAAGTTAAATTGTAAAAAATCTTTATCAGAAAAATTAAATTCGTGACGAAGCAAGTCGTATTCTTTGCATAAATTTGTATTTGACACAGTTCTATTGTCAGTATTAATTGTCACTAAAACTCCATATTCGACAAGCTTCTTTACGGGATGTTGACATATTTCCTTTACTACCTTGGTGTCAATATTACTTATAGGGCAAATTTCCAATGCAACGTGATTTTCTACAAGTTTATTAATAGTTTCTTGAGATTCAATACTTCTAACGCCGTGTCCAATTCTTTTAGCTCCAAATTCTAAAGCACTAAGAACGCTTTCATAAGAATCAGCTTCACCAGCATGAATCGTAAACGGAATACCATCTTCTTTTATTTCCTCAAATAAGTTTTTAAAATTAGAAGTTTTATATTTTGCCTCATCTCCCGCTAAATCAATTGCGACAACACCATTTCCTAAAAACTTCTTAGTCAATGCAATAACTTTTCTATTTTCTTCTTCAGAAAAATGTCTCATCATACAAAAAATTAAGTTCACCTTTACTGTGGAAACTTTTTTAAATCCACGAATAATTGCTGCAACAACTTCTTCAACAGAATATTTTTCCACATGGAATAGTGGACAAAATCTTACTTCTGCATAAATGACATTATCTTTCTCTAGTTCCTTACCTAGTAAATAGGAAAAATTCTCAATATTATCTAAATCCTGTAATAATTTAATTGGTAAATTAAACCTTTCCAAATATTCCGCAAGACTATTAGTATTAGATGCAATCAATTCATCACGAACATCTCTTCCAACAAGTTTGGATGATAATTCTACATCACAAGATCCATCTAAATGTAAATGTAATTCTACTTTTTTCATCATTTTCACCTTTACAAAATTATATCATAATCTAAAAAAATATAAATTAATGTTTCAAAAAAAATAATAGAAGTTGAATTTTTCATAAAATAAACCAATATGCTTATAAAAAAATAATAAATTTGAAGACTGTTCTAATACTAATAAAATATTTTCTAATAATTCATCAATATTATAAAGAAACCTTAAAAATATAACACAGTCAAAAATAATCAATACTGTCAAAAATAAAGTAAAAGTTTCAACTTAATTAATTTACTACTCAGCACTATACATGTTATAATAAAAAAGTAGGGGTGATAGTATGGAGCAAACCGAAAAACAGCGTGCTATCCAAAGTATAATAACAAGCTTGGCTGAAAAGACAGAGGGAATAACTAGCGAACAGATTGATTTAGTAAGAGAAATATATGCCGAAGATGAGAGAAGTTTAGAAGAAATAGAACAAGAATTACAGGGGTATTGTGCGTCAATAACTTCAAACAATGCTGCAATGTCTATGAGAAAAATACATAATCCGGAAAAGTATTCTCTTGATATAGATGTGTCAACCAAAGGAATGTATTTAGGGGAAACTCAAATTGATTTAATGACGATAACAGAAATAAATAGCACAAATGAATTATTAGAATTTATTGCTAATTGTCAACAAGTAGATTATTCAGAAGTACAACTCAAAGAATTATATAAAATGAAAATAGATTCAGCAAAAAGAAAAGTATTTGATGATTATAGAAATTCACTTATTGGCACATTGGAGTTACAAAGAGATCCGAGCATAGTACTAAGAAAAAAGATTGAATTTCTTGGATTACCAGCCGATATAACCGACGAAGTACTTGCTCTGTATAAAGATGGAAAAACCGATCAAGCAATTAACTATATAACAACTAGGTTAAATTTAGACTATGGAACAATAACATCGCAAACATTTAAAAGACACTTCATTGATCATGATGATGTAAAATGCTCAAGTTATGAAGAAATATCAGCACTAGCAAAGAAGGTATCAGATTTTGATAGCATTACTATCATATCTGGAAAATATAATTCAGTAATTAATAATGGTAAATTTGATTCATATCACATAAAAAGATGCTTAGATTTTTGCAAAAAGCATGATATTCAAGCTAGATATCACAGTTTACTAACACAGGATATCCTAGAACAGTTCCAAGGTAAATCAAAAGACGAAATAATTGAGCAATTGCGCAAATTTGTTTCTTCATCTATTGAATTTATATCTGCATACAATGAAGAAAACAAACTATCAGATGGAATGCCAATAATAAATACTATTGATATTTTTAACGAACTGATAAATTTAAAGAAAGACAAGACAGTTCGAAATGGTTACTACAATATTTGGGAACAATTAGGTATAACAATACCAGATCTAATAGATATATTTGCACCTGCAGTAGGAAACAAACCAGAAGGTGTAGAATATATTTATAATGAGGCATTTGTCGAAACAGATGAAAAACGTCAGATTCAACTTAATCTTGCTAGAGAAATTAAAAAACAAGCGCCAGAGTTGATTGATATTTTTGGCACACAAATGCATGTAACCACTGAATTTAAAGATTCAACAATCGAAAGAACTTTTTTCGAGTTAAAAAGTTTTAGTGCAGAAACTGGCATTAAACTAGCAATTACTGAATTTGATATGTATGTTCCAGAACGTGTTGTAGATAAATTAAAAAGAGCAGGCAAGACGGACGATGAAATTAAAGAATATGTCCAATACATAAAATTAACAAAATTAAATAGAATTGCTGCGATTGCTAAAGAAACCGGCATAGAATTTACAGAGATAGCATATTGGTCTATGACTGATAGCATGGATCATAATAAAAAACGCCAAGAAAGAGAAACTCTATATGGTGGATTATTTGGATATTCATTAGAGCCCAAAGCTGTAAAAGAAATTGTTGAATATGCCCCAATAGTAGAAAGACCTAATAACACAACTGATGTATTAGGATACACAAATATGTTAAATAGCCTGTTAGAAGTCCAACCAGCGATTACACCACAAAGTAAGAATGAAGAAATAACAGAACCGGCTAAACAATTAGTAAAAAAAGAAAAAGAAGTAGCGAAAACAAGTGACACACAAGATGATGCTGGATTTGCAAACTTTCCACAAATCTTAATCTTAACACTATGGATAATTGCAGTTTTATATATATTATTAATGTAAAAAAGTAAGTTGAAAAATATTTTCAAACTTACTTTCTTTTTTTATTTTACGTGATACTGTTCATAAAGATGTGTTAAAATAGATTTCTTTGAATACATTTTTGAAAAATAATCATCTAATAACGGTATTCTTACAGCAAGGAATTGATTAATTTGTTCAAAGTCAAATCCAGGAATATCTTCCCATTTCTGACTTTCTCTTTCCAATGAATCACTAGGAATAGCATTATAAAAAGAATAAAATTCACTCATAATATTTTCTTGAGTTAATATATCGCTTCTTAAATAAAAATATCTTTCAACAATTTCGTCAGAAAAGTTATCTTTAAGTCTATTCCATAAATTATTACTCGTTGTAGTATCTACTTTTGAATAATTAGTCAATCCTTTTCCATCCCAATAAGCTCCCCATGAAGCATCTAAGTCATACAAAGTTGTATACCAAATTTTACCATCATAAGTAACAAGTAACATATTTTTAGAAACATTATCGCACAATTGAGCAAACTCAACCATTATATAGTAGTTTAGTAGTGAATCTAGATTAAAGTAATTACTAATATTCTCCTTGAATTCTTCATCGCTACTATTCATAACAAAATTAATTAGACGATTTAATTTTGTTAAACTTTCATCATTTTCATTTCCAACTTCAATTTCCCAATCCTCAAAATTAGCTTCTTCATAAAATGAAACGGTATCACTCCAACTAGTAGCTGAAAAAGCTAAGTGATTACTGTTATCATCGTCCATATTAAACATCCAATCATCTTTAGGAATATTTAAAGTATACAGGCCAAGAAATTCATTATTTAAATATACTTCTACTGGATATCCATCAATCTCCCCATTATTTGGAGTATTCTCCAATAGATTAAATTTATTTTGTATATCAGCCACAATATTAGCTGTAACAATATTTCTAGAATGTGTTTTGTCAACCCAATTTGCTTTCAAACAATATTTATGTTGTTCTCCCCAACCAAGATCAATACGAAATTTATCCTTCAAATCTTCATCTTCGTAAAATTTAATATTATAATTTTTTTTCTCATACGCGATGCTTGAGGCACCTTGTAACTTAACATTCGCATATCCTTCGAAGTTTATGTTATCACTTTCATATCTAACGTGAATTATTTCCTCCTCATCTTTTGTGACTAATTTTTCTAATTCTCCTTCAAAATATAATTTAGGTAATTCTTTTACTTTCTCAACAGTAACAGCACTAGATATATTAATAGAGCAAAGTATAACTAAAATAATTATAAATGAGAAAAGGGGTAAAAACTTCTTCATCCCAATACCTCCTACGAAATACTATAGCATAAATCATTTATAAAAGCTAAACTATTTTAAGAGTATATTATGAGTTAATGTTATAGAAATAAGGAAAATATTGCATAATAAAAATCTATTACAAGCAATAATAGATTTTATCATAATTAATTAATTATTTATCTTCATAATCATCATCGTCATCTTCAACATAATTAGAAACTTCATTATATTTAACAGAAGTTACCCCTGGTTCTAAGCAAAGCTTATTAATTATTGTATTTATCTCATCTGCAAAGGTACTTTCTACTTCAATATTAATTTCTATTTTTACTTGATTATCAACTTTTGATGTGGAAAAAGATTTTATTGCTATTTGATGAAATTTTAATTTTTGAATTAATGAATTCTTAATTAAATTTTCCTTGTCTTCTGCGCAGGATATAGTTAAAGCATAAGTAGTAATTTTCGTATGAATAGTTTTCTTCAATAATTTTCTTGAAGCAAACCTTAATAATATATTTGCCATTAAGATATATGCTACTCCTACAATGGCTTCAGAAATTAAGCCTAGTGCTGTTAGCGCTCCGATCGCTGCACTACACCATAATGTAGCAGCTGTATTTAAGCCTCTAATGTTGGTTCCATCTCGAAGAATAACTCCAGCACCTAAAAAACCAATTCCTGATACAACTTGAGCTGCAATACGCGTAATGTCTCCGGCAGGAGATAAATTTGAGATCGAAACAAATAGAAATGCACCTAACGAAACTAATGTAATAGTTCTAATTCCAGCGGTTTTTCTTCTATATTGTCTTTCTAATCCTATTAAACTACCCAAAACAAAGCATACTGAAATACGTATTAAAAAATCTAAATAATCCATCTAGCATACCCCTCTCTTTTACGTCCACTAATTTTATCATATATTTGAAAAAAGTCAAGTTTTAATTACTGGCATTGTTATTATCAAGGAAAATTTCCTAACTATTATCAAATAAAAATTATTCAAGAATAAACATAATATATAATATACAAAGATATTCATATTATTAAAAATTGTCTTTCCATTTACAATACATTTTATTATTTCATCCAATAAAATTTTCCGTACTATACATTTTTTAATTTATATTAATATGATAATTGTTAATGTTAACTAATATTTTGTTCTAGTATTAAAGCTCTACAAAACTACATACATCAAAATAAAAAAGATACTCAATCTGAGTATCATGAAGACATAAAATAAATTCAAATTTTATTTGGCTTTACCTTTGCTATCAGTACTATCATTTTTTCTTTTTTCATGTAATGAAACCATTAAATTAGCAGTAAAGTTAATCTTATCCTCATAAGATAGTTCATCAAAGTTAGGATTATTTTCAATCATAAGTTTTACAAAATCAATTTCATCTTTATATTTTTCTTGTAATCTTTCTCTATAACTTAATTCATCGTCGGATATAGCACCACCGTGATGTTCATCAGAAAATGTAGTTGCTGCAACCCAACTCATAGCTTCATCATTTTTATAAAAGTTAATCTTTTGCATATTATCACCTCATCATAATTATAAACGACTTGTCGATAAAAACGCAATTTTTTTATGACATTTCTAAAATAAGCAAAACTTTATGAAAAAAATAATAGTAATAAAAAGTAACTAATAATTGTGATATAATAAAAATAAAAGAATAAGAAAAAAGATAAAAAGTGGAAAGGAGACAGTTTTTATGAAATCAAAAAATTATAAAGCACTATTTCCTATATTAATTGTAATTTCCACTTTATTTATATCTATTGGATATGCATCAATAAATTCAGTATCCATTGGTCTAGAAGGAAGCCTATTAGCGCAAGTGCAAGAAGGTATTTTTATTTCGGAATATCAAATTATAAATGATGAATTTGATGAAAATGATGATTACTCTAATGCAACGATAAAAAGCTGTAATGGAACAGTTTTAACTAGTACCATAGAATTGCCAAACGATAATAATAATGGCTTTATAACATATACAATAACAATATATAATAACACTGACGTAAACTATATGTTTGAAGACGTAAAATATTTTTCTGGAGAAAATTCATATGACAATGAAAATATAGTTTTTGATGAATTGAATAACCTAGCAGTTGGAGATAAATTATTAAGTCATAGTAGTGTAACTTTTGATATGACGTTTCATTATAAAGATAATGTTATTTCCGATAATAATGTTCTTAATTCAATATTAAATTTTAGTTTTAAAGAATATTATACTATCACCTATGAGAATATAACTAATAATGGATATCCAACTGAAGTAATGGCAGGTTCTGATTTAAATATTACATTTATCGATGAGATCCCTGAAGGCGTTTTTGTATCTGGTATGTCATCTTACACCTATGAAGATGGATACTTAACTATGATTAATGCTACGGATAATGTTGTAATTTCTAATGCTGTTGTTTTTAGATATGATGGTGAATATGTATTTGATGGAACTAATTATATAGATACAGGGGTCTCATTATTCAGTGAAGAAAATTTTAATAAAAATTTTGAAGTGTCTTTTTCTATTGTTAGCTATGACGAAACGCAGACAGATAAGGCTACTTTGTTTAATAGCTTAGATGAGGTAAATACTGATTTCCCAGGAGTATTGTTTAGAGTTACTGCCGATACAGAAAATTATGAGGTTTTGGGAAATAATAAAATAAATAATCTTGAACAAGTAAACAATTTATTTGAATTTTCTGATATAACAAAAGTTAAAATCTTAAGAATCAATAATATTACATATTTTAGTGTTAATGATGGTGATTATTACGAACTTCAAGATTATACAGTTTTTAATGAATATTTTGACATTCCAGCAACATTTGGAGCTAGTTTAGACTCAAATGGAGAACCATGGCGTTATTTTAAAGGTACATTAAAAGATATGAAAATTAAATATTTAGACCAAGATACAACTATTGAAGCATTCGAGTTAGCTTATAATTCACTTTCAACTGTCAAATTTGATGGAACAAATTATTTGAATACGGGAGTATATTTATTTAATGAAGAAAACATTAATAAAGATTTCGATATTACATTTACAATTAAAGCATACGATGCCACTCAAACTGTATATTCTACAATAATGAATAGTTTAGATGAAAGTACATCATCTTTCCCAGGAATAATTTTTAGATTTTACATAACTGCATCTGAAGCAAGTTCTTCAACAGAATATACACCTACTAAATATCAACTAATTGGAAATGGAACTTCAAAAACAAATGTTAGTATAGATGATTTGACAATTTCTCAAGTAAGGATAATAAGAAGAGAGAACATAGTATACTATAGTATCGACAACAGCAAACTTGCCCAATTACAAGACTTCTCAGACTTTACAACAACATTTGATGTTCCTGTTACATTTGGAGCAAGTTTAGATTCATCAGGTGAACCATACAGATATTTTAAAGGTTCACTATCAAATATTGAAGTAAGAATCAAAAATAGTAATTAATTAGACTTTCCTTAAAATGGTAAGTCTTTTTATTATATAAAATAGTATCACAATATTAAAAATAATATTAATGCCAACTAGAAAAAGTAAATAATTAATGATAAAATAAAAAGCTAACAGGAGGCAACATAATGAAATTAACATATGAAGAATATATGAACTTAGTTCCAGAGCAAACTAAAAAAATGGTCGAAGCTACATTACCATACTTATGGATATATGTAAAAAGAAATAAAAGAATTAAATTGAGAAACACTGAATCATATGACACAGATGAAAGAATGCAACAGGCTATTTCAATTTTATTAGGCTCAGCACAAGATCAAGAAGTAAAATCATTTTTTGAAGGAAATGGTTTTTCTCCATCTAGAATTAATATTGCACAAGAAGAGCTTCCCAAATTAAGTGTATCTGAAAAAAAAGAAATTTTTGAACAATCAATTGAATTATTTATGCCATACGAAGATATCACCAAATATAGCACAATACAACCGATTGACCTAATTAATAAAGCTATAACATTAGGTGAAGGAGAATACTATTTTAATGGAATGTTAAGATATATTGGATTTGAAAGTGATATAAAAACACAAATATCTACTATGTTGAAAGATTCTCAGCGAAAACAAGAACTACAACTGGAAAGAAAAATTTTTGAACAATTACCAATATCGGCCATTAACTATTTAGAAACAGCATCTAAAATTAGAACAGCAATTATAAATTTATATAAAAGTAATAGCCTACAAGAGCAAGAACTCCTAAAAAATGATGACTCATATATTGTACCTATATCTTTATTACTTGCTTTATATGAATATGAAGGCCAAGAAAAAGCTGAAATAGTTGAATATTTTAAATCTAAATCTATAACTCTTGATAACATTAGAAAAAATTTTACAGGATTTCCTACGATAAATATAAGATATACAGATAGAAATTTAGAATGTGTAAAAGAGTTGTATAAAAGATACTGGACAACAGGTGTGAATAAAGATGTCAAAGAAGATGAAATTCAAGTAGTGGATATTTTAAGCAATGTACTTGATAGAAATTTTACTGGAGTAGTAATTATTGATAAAGTCTTTGAAAGATTAGGTACAAGTACAGACGAATTTGATAATTTAAAGAAAAATATTGAAGCTGCAATCATTAGAAGAAAAATGGAAGAGGAAATGAACTATACAAAAAGTTTCTACAAAGAATTGCGAAGAGATACAAAAGACTTTATCAACCTAACAACCAGAATTTATCAAGTTATTTTAAAGAAAATGCAAGAGGGAAAACACAATAAAGAAATCCTAATTTGTGAAGATGACGCTGATACATTAGCGCTTTATATTGCCTCACATTTCTATAATACAGATTTCGAAGTGTTTTACGCGGATCATGGAGTGACCTTTGAAAAAGTCATGAAACTATTAGGAATTTCAATTACAAGGGAAGAAATAGAACAAGAAGAACTAAATCAAAAACTAGTGGTGGATAAATTCAAAAGATTTGTTCTTACAGGCGTAAATTCTAATAAGCGTCCTGAAAACATTAGTATTAACGATGTGGCTTATAATTTATGCAATAGAGACTTTAATAAAAGTATGATTATGGAAAATATTTTTGAAGAAATTAGACGAGACATAGATTTGCCTGCAAATTTTATGTGCACACTAGAAGATTATCTAAAAAATAAAGAAGAAGAAAGAAAAAGAAAACTATCAGAAGAATATTTTGCAGATAAATCAAATGAAGTATATGAGTTTCTAGAAAAAACCAGCAGAGCATATATTACATTACAATTTCTCGTAAAAAAACAAAACTTTCAAGATGAAGAACTTGTTGCTCTATCACTTCTTTATGCTTTGTTTGATTCGAAAACTGAGTCAAGAGAGTTATATGCCCATATGGGACTATCTAAAGATAAGTTAGATACATACTTAAATATTAACTTTAATAGATATGCAGCATCAGATCCAGATATAGATATAATTGTTAATAAAATAGCTCCATATATTGAGCAAACTAGGGATAATGAGTCGCAAAAAAATTTAACTGTTAAAGAAATAACCGAGAATATATTTACATCAAAAAGACAAAAGTCACTGCAATTATCAAGATTACTTGCACAATATGATCTATCATATGAATCTTTCGACGATTTTACAGAGACTAGAAAAAAAATAGAAGAAGAAAAATGTGAACAGGCTGAAGTAGCAAAGGCCAATGCACTTATGACAGGTTGCAATAATCATGCGATTGACATTATAAAACAGGCAACAAAAATATTCCAAGTGTTAGAGGAATCAACAGATGAGACAATGGTTAAATTAACATCCAATGACATGGTTGATATTTCCATTTTACTAGGCATTTTAAGAAAAGATGATTTAGATTCATACAAAAACTTTAGAAAATATAATATAACTGAACAAGAAATTATAAACTTATTAGAATTGCCAAGAAATCTAGAAGTACAAGCAGCTAAAAAAAGCTATAGTCCAAAATGTTTTCTAACACATTTCACAGAATTTGGAGACACTAATTTTTATGGACATTTAAATCACAATGATTTATTAAATATTCTATTAAGAAAAAATTCTAATGTAATAAAAAGTTCATTGGAAGCACTTGGAGTAGAATATGAAGTATTTACAAGAGAATGCTTAACTGGAAAAGATTTTGAGAGTACATTAACAATAGATGATAGATGTAGTAGATTAGATAGAGTAGTAACTCCAGAAGTAAATACAACTAGCACAACTAGTATATTGACTTATGGAAGTGAACTAGCAAATCATACGACATTTATTAATGAACATTGTACGGGATTTGTATTAAAAAATCAAAATCAAGAAGCATCTGAAACAATTAGGGACGTCTTAGATAAGGTATATGAAAAAAAGAAAGTTCAAAAAAGAGCTAGAACATGGTTCGAAAAACTGGTTGGTACAGAAGTAGAAACAACAGAAGAAATAAAAGTAAATGGTTTAGCGATAGCAGAACTTAAATCGGTCGTATCACAGTATATTGAACCACTATATGATGATATTAGAACACTCGATTCGTTAGCAAAATATCTAGAGACTTATCGTAAAAAAGTAGTAGAACATAGAAATAAAGCAGATGAAATGTGGCAACACCTAAGTGAAGATTCCAAAGCAATAGATGAAGATGATTTTGAAAAGATCCTTCGAATGCAAACATACCTAAAGGCTGTGAAGTCTAAAAAAGATAATTTCGAACTAACAGATCATTTGGTTAAACAGTATATTTATAAGACATACATTGTAATGCAAAATGATTTAGTTACAATAACAGGACTAGAAATGTCAAGGGATGTGTTAATTCCATTACTCGAAGCTGAAACACTGCTTGGAAATAGCATTCAAAATCAAGTCAACGGAGCTACAATAACAGAAAATGTTGTTAAATTATTAGGTGAAGTTGTAAGTAAAAACACAGTTGGGATTCAGCAAGGATTGGATGCTATAAAAGAATCTGGAATATCTGAAGAGAAGCTATCTATTCTAAGTCAAGACATAGCAAAATATTTAACTCAAATAAATGAAGCAAATAATCCAAATGATATTCACCTAGAAACATTACCACAAATAACACCACAACTAGAATCATCAAATACACCAATACAGAAAAAATATGTATCAGATAACGGAGCGAATAAGTAATAAAGACGATACAGATAAAAGCTAAAAAGACCCAAAATAATATATGGTTGGGTTCTTTTTCTTTTTATAACAAATGAATATATAGCAAACGAATTCTAAAAAACAAGTAAACGTAATATATGTATGCATAAAAATTAAAATATTTTTTAGAATTATTGTAGCATTATTTTATACATGATATAATTACAATAGATAGGAGGTAGAATATGAGAAAATATAAAGTTGTCGGAGGACCTAAGGAAATTATTGTTAAACAAGGTAATTCGGAAGAAGCGTATAAAATGTTTGAAGAAATAATAAACAAAGAAGTTACTCAAGGATGGGAATATCACTCTATGGAAAACATTGCTATTACAGAAAAACCAGGATGTTTTCAACAACCAATTACTAGATATAGTTACATGTTAATTTTCTATAAAGATGAAAAGTAATGATCCAAGAAGCATATATTATGATAGAAAATATGCAAAGGAAAAAATTAACTATTTAAAATTGTTTTTCTTTATATTTTTGCTTTTGTTAATACTATTTTTTAATATTCATTTTAAACTAAACATTGTAATTTTTATTATAATGCTTGTAATTTATTTTTTGATTTCGATAAAGCCGCTTGTTTTATTGATTATAAAAATATATCAACACATTGCTCCTATTAGTATTAGAAGTAAATGTCGTTTCGAACCAAGTTGTTCACAATATATGATTTTAAGTATTAATAAATATGGATTAATAAAGGGTTTTATTAAGGGTGTTAACAGAATTAAAAGATGTAATATAAATGGTGGAGGATATGATAATCCATAAAAAAAGATATTTAAATTTATAATACCTTTTTTTATTTTAAGAACCAGAAATAATCATAAACCAAGAAGATATTATTATTGTTGCAATAATTTTATTTTTAGTTTTAAAATGTTTTCCCCATATCCAAATCAATATAATGCCAACTGGAGGAAACAGAAAACCTGTTATGCTCATTATTGTAATCCTAAATTGGTCACTATTATAAAATTTATTTATATTGGCAGTGATATCAACTAATTTATTTGTAGAAGTTGCAGTTTTGTTATCATCATCTAATATGTCTGCAGTAGGATTCAAAATAGAATTATATATTTTTCTTTTTTGTTCAAGAAGAATTTTCATTTTAATATCTAGAGTAAATCGTTGAGTAAAGTTTTCTCCATATTCGCCTCTTCCTGTTTTATATGTTTTTTCTTTTTTGATAGCGTCAATAGTTAATATTATTGATTTAGCTATTTGTAGCTTATCTTCTTCACTAGCATGCTCAAATAATTTTTCATATAAATTAAGACACGAAAACATTTTATCTTGAACTTGAGATAAATCAAATCTATTTATTGAATATGAATTATAGTATTTTATGGTAGCTTCTAATGATTCGTTAGTTGCATACAATGTTTCTTTAACACAACTATCTATATTATTATCATATTCATTTTTCTCTTTTAAAATATTTATTACATTATTAAAAGTCTTATTCAAATATTCCATTGTAAAATCAATATAATTATTTAATAAAGTTTTACAAATACCATATCTTAACAACGCAGTTGTATTATCTGCGTCGAGTTTCAATAATTGATCATAACCTTTATACGCTTCCTCGTATTCTTTGTTATTATAGTTTCTGTTTGCTAATTTCAAAATATTATCATGCTTAGGCAAATTTTTCACTTCAACAGAACCAGAAATTTCTAATTTATATTTTGCTATAGCATCGTCTACCAAAATAGCCTGATGACAATATTCACATTTTGCAGCTTCTTGTTTTGGATTGACATCTAAACTTGCTCCACAATTTGGGCACTTAGCAGAAACTAATTTCATACACTCACCTTCTTATAGTTCAGTATATCATATATAACACTAATGTAAAAAGCAAATTTACAATGAAATGTAAATATTAAACACAATATGCTTAGGTCATAAGATTATAAGATAAAAGAATCGCAAGGGAGGGAAGCGATTCTTTTACTTTTTATTAGAAATAGAAAAATAAAAGAATAAATTAAAAACATTTACATATTTTATTAATTAATAATGCATTAATTAATAAAATATAGTAACACAACAGAAATAAAAATACAAAATAGATAGATATTGACTCATGAAGCTGAAAATAACAATGTTGTAAATAGAAAATAAAAATGCTATTATAGTAAGCACCAGATGTGGTATAATATCAATATAAGGATAGGGTGATAATATGAACGAAAAAGATTTAAATCGAGATATTATTGAAAATTCTTACTACTTAATTAATTTATTTTTAATAGACAAAACAGAAAGTAAAAAAATATCTATAACAAATTTAAAATTACAAAAATTAATGTATTTTGTAGAAGCTTATTATATGGTGAAAAATCCAAATGATGACAAACTATTTACATCTACTTGGAGTGCATGGGATTACGGACCAGTTAGTAGGGACTTATATAATTACTACAAAAAATTTGGAAGTATAGAAATATCATTAACTGAAAACCAAGTATCGATAGGTGAAAATTTGCCACCTGAAAACAAAAAATATATTGATAAAATATATTCATTATTTGGAAATTTTTCAGCATTTGATTTAGTAACACTAACGCATTTGAAAGGTTCTCCATGGAGCATAATATACGAGAGTAATAAAGAATCAAAAAAGTATAATTTTGAAAATTTAAATGATTCAGTTATATCAAAAAAGAAAACAAAAGAGTGGTTTGAAATGAGATTTAACTTTCTTTTTAAAGCAACAGAAGGAGAAGAATAATGGCAACTTCTGGTGGAATAATTGAAATAAGAGGTATTGTAGACTCATTTGGTGAAGAACAACGTAAAAAATTAAATGATCAATGGAGAAAAGATATAGAAGACTCAAATTTTATAATTTCAGAAATAGAAGAAAAAACTAAGTACATAGAAGAAAATATAGATAATATAATTGCAATGGTAGAAAGATTAAATAAAGAACTAGATTACTATGCAGAACTAGGAGTTGATATAGAGACAAAAGAAAATACACAATATCAATTTCCGGAAATTAGAAGAAACTTAGAACGAAATTATAGAACATTATCATTAATTTATTATAGGTATAACTTTGAGCAAAATAAAATTAAATATAACGAAAGTGAAAAAAGTTTAAATCATATTATTGAAGCACAAACACAAATAGAGAAGAAAATGAATAGTATGGATAGTCGAGTAGAAGGATTAGGAGCAACTTTTTTAAATATGGTTTTAACGATTTCAATTATAACAACAATGGTAACAGTACTATCAAATGCAAGCGGTATATATGCATTATCTATAGTGGTAGGTTGTGCATGGATACTTTTAACTTCAATACTATTTATTGGTGCTTATTTTAAAGATGAAAATAAAAAAATACCAAAAGTGGTCAAAGTAACATATATAATAATAACAATATTGGCAATTGTTTTCTTTGTATTTAACACTATTGATTCTAGCAAAGATAAAAAAATAGGAGTAGAGGAAAACGGTGAACAAAACAAGAAAATAATTAAAATTGAAAAATGAGAAAAATTATATAATATTATAGTAGAAAAAGGTATTAATAAAGATAGATATAAAATTTATATTCCTGAAAAGAAAAAAGAATCGTAATTAAAATTGATTCTTTATAATAATAAAAATCTCCGATTCACAATCTTGATTATGAATTAATTTTTTAATTACATTATCTGTTTTAAGTAATTCATATTTTGACAATTTTGAAATATTTTCCCAGTTCTCCTTGTTTGAATTGTTGAAAAAAGTTTGTTAGTTCATTGATAGTTTGTTCTGTCATATAAATACTCCTAATATATAAAATATTTTTGTAACTTATATAAACAAAACAACCATTCAAAAGAACCAATATAGAAAATCTTTTTGACTATAGAGGGGACTACCATATCTGTAGAGTGGTCTAGTCAAAAACTCATCCACGCCAAAACAACAAAAAAAGCAACATCACTGTTGCTTAAAATTCTAAATGGCAGGGGATGAGAGAATCGAACTCCCAACAGTGGTTTTGGAGATTTGACTCATTCCGTTATAGACCTACCAATAAATTTCAGTATGTTTTATAATATATAAATGAAATCTCATATATAAATTACACTTTCAGTATAAAGTAAATAAATAGTTTACGCAAGTAGAAATGGCACATTTCTACTTCTTTTTTTGAGTTGGAGCGCGACAAGTCAAGAATTGCAAGGGTGTGGGGAAAGCGATTTTTTTATAAATGGGTAGAGAAAAAATAGCTATAAGCATTTACATTTGTGAAAAGGCTGCAATAATATAAAAATTAAAATTGTAGAAAAATGTGGAAATACCCATGATTATAATTGGAATTTTGTGATAAAAATCGTTGAAACATCCGGAATTATGTGATACTATTATATTGGAGATGATAATAATGCAAAGATTAAAAAGAAAAATTGACGATTTTTTAATAAGCTGGAAAAATGATAAGAATAAATTACCACTTATTGTAAAGGGAGCAAGGCAGATAGGAAAGACAGATGCAATAGAAAATTTTGCTAAGAACAATTATGAGAATATCGTTGAAATTAATTTTGCACTAGAGCCCGAGTATAAGACAATTTTTGATAATGGATTTAAAGTTGATACAATTTTGAAAAATATATCAATTATTAATAATAATTTTAAATTGGTTCCAGGAAAAACTCTAATATTCTTTGATGAGCTACAAGACTGTATTAATTGTGCGACATCTTTGAAATCGTTTAACATTGATGGAAGGTATGATGTTATATGTTCTGGTTCAATGATGGGAATTAATTATTCAAAAATAGAATCTAATAGTGTAGGCAATAAACAAGATTACGAAATGTATTCGATGGATTTTGAGGAATTTCTATGGGCAAAAGGTTACAACGAAGAACATATAAATGATTTATTAGAACACATGAAAGATTGTAAACCATTAACAACAACTCAATATGATGTAATGAGCGAAAACTTTAAAGAATATATGATATTAGGCGGCATGCCAGCCATAGTAAATAGATTTATAGAAAATAAAAATTTTAGTGGCATATTATCGATGCAAGAACAGATTCTATTAGATTATAGAGAGGATATTACAAAATATGCTACAGGATTAGATCAAACAAGAATATTAAATGTATATAATAAAATCCCTGTATTTTTAGGTAATGAAAACAAAAAATTTCAAATTTCAAAAGTAGAAAATGGTGCTAGAAATAGAGAGTATTTAGGGACGATAGATTGGTTAAATAATGCAGGAATTATAAATATATGTTATTGCTTATCTCAGCCTGAACTTCCACTAAAAGGAAATTACAATCCTGATAATTATAGGGTTTATTTTAGAGACACTGGACTTTTAATTGCATCACTAGATGACGAAGCTCAGGATGATTTAAGAAAAAATAAGAATTTTAATACATACAAGGGTGCAATATATGAAAATATAATAGCAGACATGCTTGTTAAAGAAGGTTATTCATTGTTTTTTTATAAAAACGAAAAAGGAACAATTGAAATGGATTTCTTTATAAGAGATACGGACACTTTAATACCGCTAGAGGTAAAAGCGAATGATAATGCAACTATATCATTAAATAATCTAATAAATAATGATTCATATAAGGATATAAAATATGGAATAAAACTTTGCAATAAAAACATCGGGTTTAATGGTAAATTCTATACCTTCCCATATTTTTTGACATTCCTACTTAAAAGGTATTTAAAAGAAAAATAGAGAGGCTTCTCTGTTTTTTTATTTAATCTAAAAAATTAATTCAACACAGAACAGTAAGTTACAGCAAGCTGCAATGTAAGTCAAATTAATAGCGATAAAAACTAATGATTGAAAAAGAAATAATAATATTATATAATATAGCCAAATTATTTTGCCTAAGGAGAAAAAATGAATAGAGAGGAAATATTAAAATTAATTAAAGAAAAAGAACTCAAATTAAACGAACTAACAAATCAATATGTTAGAGAAATAGAAGAATTAAAAAAAGAATTATCTAATCAAAATAAAGAATCAATAGTTAGCAATTTATCTTTAGATGAAAAAATCGATATATTTATGGATTATTTTAGAGGTAGAGATGACGTGTATCCTTATTTATGTATAAATAAATATGATTCTTCTAAAAAGTATTATATTTTGTCTTGTTCAAATGAATGGAAAAATGGTGTATGTAATAAAACTATGGGTAAATCTTGCAAAAGTTGTCAGTATCGAGAAAACAAACCGATAACTAGAGAGACAATAAAAAAGCATCTATATCATAATTCAACTATTGGTATATACCCTATGTTAGAGGATGAAACATGTTATTTTTTAGCACTTGATTTTGATGATAAGAAAAATGAAAATCATATTAAAGAAGATGTTTTGGCATTTGCTAGTACATGTGATAAATATGAAATACCAATAGGGATAGAGAGAAGTAGATCGGGGCATGGCATTCATGTTTGGATTTTTTTTCAAGATAAGATAAAAGCTCAAATTGCCAGAAAATTGGGCAGTCTATTATTATCTAAAACAATGGACACAAGAGATAGTTTACAAATTGAATCATTTGATAGAATGTTTCCTAATCAAGACTTCATGCCAAAAGGCGGATATGGAAATCTAATTGCACTACCATTTCAGACAGAGCCTGCAAGATATGGTAATTCGCTCTTCATAGATAGAAATTTTATACAAATTCAGTATAATCAGTTTGATTATTTAAAAAGTATAAAGAAAATGACAGAAGATGAAGTTTATGAAAAAATAAAAATATTATCTAATGAAACGCTTGATATAAGTAATCAAAACTTAGAATTAAAAAACGAAGTCAAAAACAAGAAAAAAATTAATGCAAAATTCCCAAGTGAAATAAATGTGGTTTTAAATAATATGGTATGTATAGATAAGGCTAATTTGAGCGCGGAAGTAAAAAAAGTATTTAGAAGATTAGCAACATTTGCTAACCCAGAATTCTATAAAAAGCAAGCTATGAGAATGTCTGTATACAACATTCCTATGATAATAGATTGTAGCCAAGAAGATGAAAAATACTTAAAATTACCCAGGGGGACATACGAATACTTAGAGAGTTTATGTAAAACTCATAATGTAAAAATAATAAAAAAAGATAAACGACATAGGGGCACAAAAATAAATATCAATTTTAAGGGAAATCTACGCGACGATCAACAAGAAGCTCTAGATAAATTGTTAGAATTTGATAATGGAATACTGTGTGCTCCGACTGGATTTGGAAAAACAGTATTAGGGTGTAAATTGATCGAAAGCCGAAAGACCAATACATTAATATTAGTAAACAAACTTCAATTATTAAATCAGTGGAAAGAGAGAATAAAAGAATTTTTAGATGTAGAAAATGTTGGAGAAATAAGTAGTCGAAAGAGAAAAGTTACCAATATTATAGATGTGGCTAGCATAAAGTCATTATGGAATAATGGAGAGGTTTTAGATATTGCTAAAAACTATGGAATGATAATTATAGATGAATGTCATCATACATCAGCGTATACATTCGAGCAAACAATTAATAATGGTAATGCAAAATACATTTATGGAATATCAGCAACTCCAACTAGAGAAGATGGACATACGCCTATTATAAAAATGCAATGTGGAGATATAAGATACGAAGTAGACACGTTAAAATATAATAAAAATTTAAATATTCCAATGAAAGTGATTATTAGGAATAGTCATTTGAATTTCACAGATCCACAAATCAATAACTATGAATTAAATGAAATAAATGATTTAATATCAAAAGATATAATTAGAAGCGAAATGATCATCACAGATATAAAAAAAGAATACGATAAGAACAAGAATATTTTAGTTCTGACAGAAAGATTAGAACATTTAGAGTATTTATATGATAAATTATCAAAATATACAAATAATATTTTTAAATATTATGGTGGGATTGGAAAGAAAATATTAAATAATTATAAAGGAAGAGAAAAAAATATTAACCAAAACAATGAAAATAAAATAATAATATCTACAGGTTCTTATATTGGTGAGGGTTTTGATGATTCTAAACTAGATGTATTATTTCTAACCATGCCAATTTCCGGAGAAACTAGAGTAACACAATATGCAGGAAGATTACATAGAAAAGATGAAAATAAAAAGGAAATATTGATATATGATTATATTGATAATAACTTTTCGAAAACCAGAAATATGTTTTTAAAAAGAAAAAAAACATATGAAAAAATGGGATATGAGTTAATTAGTGAACAGTCATCTTATCTTAAATCTGATTATAGTTAAACTAGAAATAGAAAAAAAATGGAAAATCTCGAAAAGGAAAAATTGACTAATTTATAATAATATGCTATATTATAGCCACATAAGTGATTATGTTATGCGAAAACTGCATATAATATTAATACTATTTATAGCAATTAAAAAAGCAGTTGATTCCAGCCTTAAGTGGAACTTAAAAAAACGGTGAAGCCATCCCTAAATGGTAATTAAAAAAGCGGTGATTCCAGCCATTAAATAGGAACTTAAAAAAGAAGATTAGAGAGCAGACTCTAATCTTTTGTTTTGTGTGAATTTATTATATAATAATATTAGGTGACACATGATGAATGAAATTTATGAAAAAATAATAAAACAATATAAGAATATAGATATAAATTTAAATAATAATGAGGAAATAGTCATAAGCGATAATAACAAGGAAATTAAGGTATACAAAGATAGCGTAATTTGTTTTTATAAAGGAAAAAGCATAGCACATAGTCACAACGAAAATTACGAAGAAATATATAAGTCAATTGAATATTATTTAGAAAAAGAACCGGAGTATTTTGTTAAACAGCATAAAAAAGATTTTATCTTTAAATGGATGGTTATTTTTGTATTATTACTTATTGTAATTATTGTTAAAGTATTGATAAGTTGATAGGAGATAATATTATGACCAATCATGATTTTATATTATATAAAAAGAAGCCAAATTACTTCACAAATTTTTTTAGTAACAAATATTTTAACCAAAGAAAATATTGTAGAGTAAAAATTGAGGATGATATCATTGATGGTATTTCATTTACTAATGTAGAAACATACTTTAATTATTATCGAAAAAAGTATAAACAAAACGATTTAAATATTTTGGGAATTACAATTATTCCACCTGAAAGTTTAGAACAGTTTTTAAAAATAATTAAAAGTCATAATAAAAATAATAAAGTAATGAATGAACTAATAAATTTAATAGAAGAGGCTATAGATAATAATTACTATATTATTCATTATGGAATATAAGGTGGAGTCATGAAAGAAAAGACAATTATAATTTTGACAATACTTTTTTTATTAATAACGGTATATTTTGTTTTACAAATATTTGATCCATTTCATACATTACCAATGGTAGAATTGAAAGATAACTTAACTGCGATACAAAATGAAAAAGTAACAGATATCTCATACATAGAAGATATAAAATATGGAAAAATAGTTTCTAAAGAAAAGAATATAGATACAAAAACATTAGGTGAAAAGAAAGTTGTAATAGAAATAGAAAATAATTATGGTAAGAAAAGAGAGTACATCTTCTATATAGAAATAATAAAAAGAGAAGAATAAAAATGATAACTCATAGTTAAAAGATTTGTTAGGAAAATAACCAAATATTGACAAGAGAATAATAAAATAATATAACTTAAATGTCCCGTTAGTTCAGAGGATAGAGCATACCTATTATAAATGTAAGTATGAGGGTTCGAATCTCTTACAGTATATTTTATTTTAATAAAATGCAACATAAAATTTATGAATATAAATAATACAAAAGAATCGCAAATAAACATGCGATTTTTTTACTTTTGATTATATTGTCTGCCTTGATTCATTTTATTAACAATTTCAGCATCTCTATCAACGTTTACAAATAATTGATAAGGTTCAATATTTAAAGATTTTGCAATGCTCTCTATTTTAGGAATAGTAGGGCAGTGCAATCCTCTTTCAACATCTGTAATATATCTGGGACTTAGCTTGCTTAATTCAGCAAGCTTTTCTTGTGAATAATTATTAACATATCTATAATACTTAATATTAAAAATAAGTAAGTCTCTTAAGTTATCAAAATCTATTTTCATAACATACCCTCCATTTATAGGTATGATATTATTTACTGCAAAATATTCACACGAACTATTTACGCAAGAAATTTTTGTTTTATAATGAAACTAGAAAGGAGTGAAATAATGTCAAAGTTAAAAAAATGTAAGCATTGTAATGCAGAGGTTGCTAAAGGCATAAAGAAATGTCCAAAATGTGGAGGAAATTTGGGATTGCCAACATTTTTAAAATTTATTATTGTAATAGTAATAATATTTGCATGTATGATTGGATGTGTTAATGGGTGCGTAAATAGTGTTGACGAATCATTAGAAGAAACATCTAATTCGTATAATGATATCAATGGTAAAACATCTTTTAAAGTAAATGAGACCTTCCAAAATGCATATACAAAGATTACAATGACAGAAATAAGTACAGATTTTAAAGATTATTCAAAATACCTAGAACCAACCAGTGGATACAAATATATTATGGCAAAGTTTGAAATTGAAAATGTTGACGAAGAAAGTGATGAACAATATATTAGTAGTCTTAATTTCAATGCTTATGCAGATGGAACAGCAGTAGACTCAGCATATGTTGGAAATGATAACTACAAAGATTTATCTGCAACTTTAGGAAAAGGTAAGAAAGCAATTGGATATGTGTTCTATGAAGTACCAACAAATGCTACTGAAATAACAATTGAATATAGTACAGATTTTTGGACAGACGGAAATAATATAGAATTTGTGATTCAATAGGGATACTCAAAAATGAGTATCTTTTAATTTTTATGAAAAGAGAAAATGAATATTAGTATTTCCACATACTAGGAGAGAAGGTACAAACAAGCTGCCTCGGTCATAAGATTATAAAATAAAAGAACCGCTTTCCCCACACCTATTGAAATTCTGGCTTTTGTTTTTAATTACTATTTATCAATACTTTTTAAAAAGAAACGACTATTTTAAAACTACCGCTTTCGGGCGAAGCCCGCGATTTTTGACTTGTCGCGCTCCAACTCAAAAAAAGAAGTAGAAATGTGCCATTTCTACTTGCGTAAACTATTTATTTACTTTATACTGAAAATGTAATTTATATATATGAGATTCATTATTATATAATTATAAAACATACTGAAATTTGTTGGTAGGTCTATAGTGGATTGGGTCAAATCTCCAAATCCTTTGGAGACCATTATGTAAAAACAATTAATTTCGTATATTTTATAAGGCTTAGTCGAGAACTAGGGGATTAGTTAAATGGTATAATAAAATCCAAAACTTCTGATGGGTGTTCGATTAGACAAGCAGGGTATAAAAACAAAAAGACTTGAAGAATCATTTCTTCAGGTCTTTTACTTTTCTAATAACTATCTTATCTTTATAAGTTTCTACTTCGACAAAATTATGAAAATTAAATCCAAGTTTTTGTAACCATTTACCTTTTAATAAAATATACGGTCCATCAGATGAATCTTCATAAACAGATAATTTTCTAATTTTCACGAGAACCACCTGCTTGTCAATTATTTTCTATATTGGTGAATATTGAATGTTCATCGTGTTTAGTTTTAAGATCTTTTGGAGACATATCTACATATATTTTAGTTGTTTCAATATTTGTATGTCCCAAAAGATCGCGGAGTGAAAAGGGGTCACCACCATTAATTACAAAATGAGTTGCGAAAGTATGACGAAACTTATGTGGGTTCATTCTAAAGTCTTCCCCAAAAACTTTCTTAGCTCGACGACTTAAAATACTATAAACCATTTCTGTGTTTATACCATGACCCACCATAGGTTCGTTAAACTGCATATGAAATTTTACAAAAAGTGGTCCTTTTTCTGCTCCTTTTAAAACTTCACGCCTGTAAACATTTAATATTCTCTCAGTTTCTTTTGAATAATAGACCGTGCGAAAAGTATTTGTTTTAGTTGCGTATACATAAATACTTCTATTCTGAAAATTAATATCTTCAAGTTTGATTCGTACAAGCTCACTATTACGAACTCCAGTATCAAGTAAGACTAATACTAAAAGTAAATTTCGTAATTCTGACTTGTAACGCAAATCAAACGAAGTAATCATCTTTCGCACTTGGTCTATCGTAAAGTAATCTATCTTTTCTTGTCTTGCTTTTTTAGGCTTAATATTGTGACCTGGATTGGCAATTAAGTAACCATCGTTTTCTAAATAGTTGAAGAAAGCTCTTAGTGCACGTGCATGACAATTATAATAACCCGTCTTTTTCTTTGAATATTTACTTTCGATATAATATTTGATTTCTTCTTCGGTTAATGTCTCTAAAGATTGCACCTTTTTAATCTGCACTAAGAACTTTCGAAATGGACTAAGTTTCTTTCTATAAAAAATCATAGTCTGTTCTGCCAATCCACGTTCTTCCATATTCCTAAAAAAGTATTTAACCGCATCATCAAAAGTTAGATTACTTTGCGTGGTTTGTTTTGTTTCTCCTTGTCTAAATTGTTGAAAAAAGTTTGTTAGTTCATTGATAGTTTGTCTGTCATATAAATCCTCCTAATATATAAAATATTTTTGTAATTTATATAACAAAACAACCATTCAAAAGAACCAATATAGAAAATCTTTTTGACTAGAGAGGGGACTACTATATCTGTAGAGTGGTCTAGTCAAAACCTCATCCACGCCAAAACAACAAAAAAAGCAACATCACTGTTGCTTAAAATTCTAAATGGCAGGGGATGAGAGAATCGAACTCCCAACAGTGGTTTTGGAGACCATTATTATACCATTTAACTAATCCCCTGAATCATATCCAGAAGAACTGAACAAGTCGATTATAACATAAACAAAATCTCGTTTCAAGTAAAATAAATAAAAACAGAGAAAAAGAGTAAATTTTCTTCGCAAAGAAATAGTCGGATATCCGTACATTTTTATATTTAATATATGTTACTATCTATATAAGAATAAAGGTGGTATGCAGTAATGAATAGAAAAGAAAGAAGAAAATTAAGAAAAGATAAAGATTTAGTAAAAGAATTGTTTT
>JBGVNW010000003.1:0-4073 GCA_045125935.1 Bacilli bacterium
ACTTTTTTTAAACACTATTTTGGTGTCTTTTTGTCGTGGACAAATATTTTTATTTTTGAGAAGAAAAAAATAGATAAAATTATTTTCTATTAAATTCTATCTATTTTTCTTAAATTAATTATTTTTACTCTTTTTTACTGAATAAAAAAACTGCTATGTTAATGAATTTTCATTCACAACACAACAGCTTTATGAAAATGTTTTACCAACATTTATTTCTCTAACTCTTACTCTAAGACTTTTATCAAACACAGGAGAATTATATTCAACAGGGTTAATTATTGCTTCATCACTAGGAATTATATTACTTATATTATTTAAATTGCTAACATCAAATGATGTAGTTCCAAAACTTTCCGCAAGACTATCAATGGTATCACCAGATTCAGCTCTACGTACTAAATCACCTTGTGTTTTCATAGAAACATAAGCAATATATCGTCCTAATCCATCCTCAATTATACTGGCAATATCTTCAGCATTAGGAATGCTAGTTCCAAATGAAATGGTTACAAAACTAGTATTTGTATCAATTGGAATAGCTTCTTCTGTTGGTGTAGGAACTCTTGTACTAATACCTTGAGAGCCTTGCCTATAACCACGTTTGCCACAAAAAACACCATCGCTATCAAGCCCCTTAGCTCTAAAAGCAGTATCCATAGCTAAGGCCAAAGCATCAGAATTATCATGACGATTATTATTATGTGGACCAATAATGCAAACTCTAGGGCCCGACACATATTGTTGGTCCAAAGTAATTACCACTCCGCTATCAATGTCAAATCCATCTTCTTGTCTAGAAAATGAATATTTTATACCATCAAAATCTAGTTGTTGGCAAATAGACTCGATAAAAGAATTACTACATTCATTATCATTAATAACAATGTTCAAATTATTAATATCAGCTAAAGATACATCTATAGTATCACCAATAGTTATTGGTTCAAATAAATCATCGCTAAATTTTCCCAAAATAGCAGCATCTTCAAAATGAAATTTCTCATCATCAAATAAAGAAGAAAGCTCGTTTTGTTCACGTAATTTGGAAGAATCAGGAATGTTTCTCCAATTAAAATTATGGCTCAAGTTATCACCTCATAAATAAGTATAAATTAATTCTATATCAAAGTCAAAAAGATAAAATGATAATTAACACAAGTTAACACCAAATATAAAATTATGCAAAAAATTAATGGTGCTAAAATAAAAAACAATAGTTTACAATGAGAAAGCATATGATGAATGACTAGACAAAAAAATAAATAAGTGTTAAAACTAAAATATAAATAATTTATGGATAAAAATTAATAAATACTTATTAAGAATAGGAGACAGAATGAAAATAGGAATATTTGGCTGTGGAGCATATGGAATGGCGTTGAGCAGCATCTTATGGGAAAATAAATGTGACATTACAATGTGGACAAAATTTGAAGAAGAAAAAAAACAACTAGATGAAACAAGAAAAAATGAAAAACTATTACCAGGGTTTGAATTACCGATGAACATAAAAGTTACAACGGATATCACTGAATGTATAGAAAATAAAGATTTGCTAATTATAGCAATACCTGCCGCTCATGTAGATACACTAGCAATTGAAATGAAACCATATATAAAGGATAATCATATTTTAATTGCAACTAAAGGAATTGAACAAGATACTGGATTATTCATTAATCAAATACTAGAGAAATATCTTGATACAAAAAATATTGCAGTGATAAGTGGACCAACATTTGCAATAGACTTAATTTCTAAAATGCCAGCAGGACTAGCAGTAGCAAGTAAAAAGAAAGAAACAATAAGAAGAACAAAACAGGCTCTTCAAAACAAATATATCAAATTACGTGAAACAGATGATGTAATTGGTGTAGAAATATGTGGCTCAATAAAAAATGTTATAGCATTATCATCAGGAATGTTAGCAGGATTAGGTGCAAACGACTCAACAACAGCAATGCTATTAACTGAGGCTATGCATGATATGAAAGAAATAATAGATGCATTTCATGGTGACAAAAAAACAGTTTTATCATTTGCTGGTTTTGGAGACTTAATTCTAACATGTACATCTGTAAAAAGTAGAAATTATAGTTTTGGAAAATTAATAGGCGAAGGAAAAACGAAAAAAGAAATAGATGAATATTTAAAAAATACAACAGTAGAAGGATTTTATACATTAGAATCAATTTATAAGCTATTAAAAAATAAAAAGGTATCAATTCCAATAATAGATTTGATATATGATATAGCTGTAGAAAGAGAAAATCCGAAAAAGTTATTAACATTTCTTGTGGAAAAAGTATGATTTGCTACAAATATAGTGTTATTTGTGATATACTTAAAAAGTAAATATAGTCAGTAAAGTATAGGAGGAATTATGGACAGTTTAAAGCGATTTTTTAGATCGTCAATAGTAACATCAATAATATTAATAGTATTAGGGATTCTTTTAGTATTTCAATCTGAATTCACCATAATGGCAATTGCATATATAATAGGAGCAATTCTAATTGCAATAGGAGCATTAGCATTTATAAAATTTGTGCAAAATATAAACAAGAATGAAAAAAATGAACTTGATATCGTGTATGGACTGGGAACAATTATTTTAGGAATCTTGGTAATAAAAAATCATGAAATGATTGCAAGTATTATTCCATTTGTAATAGGAGTAGGAATAATAGTAAGCAGTTCTACAAAACTTCAGTGTGCTTTTGAATTGAAAGCAAAAAATAATCCACAATGGAAAATAACAATGATAGCTTCAATTATAAGTGTAATATGTGGTGTAATTTTATTGTTCAATCCATTTAAAGGAGCGGTAATAATTACACAAGTAGTTGGGATATTTATAATTCTATATGGTGTATTAGATATTATTTCAACAATAACTATAAAAAAGAATGTTGATGCAATTCACAAAGCAATTGAAGGTACTGCAGAAGATGTAGAGGTAGTAAAAGAGGAAGATGTAAAAGAAGCATCAGAGGAAAATACAAAAAAAGAAAAAAAGAAAAACAAAGATAAGTGAATTAATATATAAATATGATAGCAATAAAAGAGAGCTAACGTTACTAAGAGTGAAATTTAATCTTCACTCTTTTAATATGGGACAGTTTTATTTGAAAAAAAAGCAAAAAAGTTCTATAATACAATTGGACGAGGTATAAAATGCAAAAAGAACAATTAGTAATAGGCAAAACATATGAAATTCACGGTTATAAACATAATGGAAAAATTCATAGAGCATGGGATGAAGCTGTTTTATTAGAAATACATGATGATTATTTAATATTTGGAAATGAAAAAACAAAGGTAACAGAATCGGATGGAAGGACATGGAGAACAAAAGAACCAGCAGTTCTGTATTTCTTTTATAAAGAGTGGTACAATATAATAGGGCAATATAAAAAAGATGGAATTTATTATTATTGCAACATAGCTTCCCCATTCATTGTTGAAGAAGGGACAATAAAGTATATTGATTATGATTTAGATTTAAGAGTTTTCCCTGATGGAAGTTTCAAAGTATTAGACCGTGGAGAATACAAATATCATAAGAGTGTTATGCATTACTCGGAAACGATTGATACAATTCTAAAAGAAGAATTAACAAATTTAATCAATCATGTGCGAAAAAAAGAATTGGCCTTTTTACCAGGAACAGTAGAACACTATTATGAAAAATATGCCGAAATAAAAGCTAAAAACTGTTAAATTTTTAGTTTTTTTTTGAAAAAGTTGAGAAAAATAAAAAAAATTCAAAAAAAGACTAGACAAAAATAAAAATGCTGCTATAATACTTAGACATACGTGTGGAACGAAAAAGACACTAAAATAAAAAATAAAAAAATTAAAAAAAGTGTTGACTTCGTTAAATATGTTTGATATATTAATAACGCAGCTCAGAAAAAACAAGAAAACAGCAAATGATCTTTGAAAACTAAGCAAAACGTCAATTTTGAGTAGCTAGGATAAAATTGAACAAACTAAAATAAAATAAATTTATTGAGAGTTTGATCCTGGCTCAGGATGAACGCTGGCGGCATGCCTAAGACATGCAA
>JBGVNW010000004.1:0-7537 GCA_045125935.1 Bacilli bacterium
TTGACAGTGCCAAAAATAGTGGTATAATATAATTAGCACTTAGAAGTACAGAGTGCTAAAAAGGGGTGAATAATATGCAAATGCAAGATTATAATAACGATGAAAATATTTTAGAAAAATTTGGTAGAATTTTAAATGAAGAAGTTAAAAATGGAAAAATGGATCCTGTTATAGGACGAGATGATGAAATTAGAAACATCATAATGATTTTATCAAGAAAGACAAAAAATAACCCAGTTTTAATTGGTGAGCCTGGTGTTGGTAAGACTGCAATTGTTGAAGGATTGGCTCAAAGAATTGTAAAAGAAGATGTTCCTAATGGATTAAAAAATAAAACAATTTATGAACTAGATATGGGTGCTTTAGTTGCAGGTGCTAAATATCGTGGTGAATTTGAAGAAAGATTAAAAGCTGTTTTAACTAAAGTGAAGGAATCAAATGGCAATATTATTATGTTTATCGATGAAATTCACTTAATTGTTGGAGCTGGTAAATCGGATGGTGCATTAGATGCATCAAATATGTTAAAACCAATGTTAGCTCGTGGCGAACTACATTGCATTGGTGCAACTACATTAAATGAATATAGAACTTATATTGAAAAAGATGCTGCTTTAGAAAGAAGATTTCAAAAAGTTTTAGTAACTGAACCAACTGTTGAAGACACTATTTCTATTCTTAGAGGATTAAAAGAAAGATTTGAATCTTTTCATGGAGTGAAAATTACCGATGCAGCCTTGGTAAGTGCTGCGACATTGTCAAATAGATATATTACAGACAGATTTTTACCTGATAAAGCTATTGATTTAATAGATGAAGCTTGTGCCTCAATAAGAATGCAACTTGAAAGTAATCCTACAGAAATTGATGAATTAAATAGGAAAATATTACAATTAGAAATTGAAAGAGTTGCACTTTCTAGAGAAAAAGATCAAATAAGTAAAGAAAGACTTTTAAAAATTGAAATTGAATTAAAAGAATTTAAGAAAAGATTAGATGAATTAAAAACAAAATGGGAACTAGAAAAAAAGGAAATCAATCGAATTAATGATTTAAAAAAAGAATTAGAAAAAGCTAGATTCCAATTGGATAACTTTTTACAAGAAGGTAATTATAATAAAGCTGCTGAATATCAATACTCTATAATTCCTAATATTGAAAAGCAAATTAATAACATTAATGATGAAAAAGACAAAATATTAAGTGAAGTAGTAGATGAAGATAAGGTAACTGAGATAATTGCAAGATGGACCAAAATTCCAGTATCTAAATTAATGCAAGGAGATAGAGAGAAACTACTTCATTTAAAAGAAACTTTAATGAAGCGCGTAATTGGTCAAGATCAAGCTTTAGAACTAGTTAGTAATGCCATTATTAGACAAAGAGCTGGCATTAAAGATCAAAATAGGCCTATCGGTTCATTTATGTGCTTAGGTCCTACTGGTGTTGGTAAAACAGAAGTTGCTAGAAGTTTAGCTGACGCTTTATTTGATTCGGAAAATCATATAATTAGAATAGATATGTCAGAATATATGGAAAGATATTCTGTGTCTAGATTAATTGGTGCTGCTCCCGGATATATAGGATATGAAGAAGGAGGACAATTAACAGAAGCCATTAGGAGAAATCCTTATTCAATTGTTTTATTCGATGAAATTGAAAAGGCGCATCCAGATGTATTTAATCTATTACTTCAAATTTTAGATGATGGTAGAATTACAGACTCTCAAGGAAGAACAGTTGATTTCAAAAATACAATTATAATTATGACTAGTAATTTAGGTAGTGATATTTTATTAGAAAATAATAATGATTGCTTTAATCAAATTAATGATTTATTACATTGTACTTTTAAACCCGAATTTTTAAATAGAATTGATGAAATAATCACCTTTAACCCACTATCAAAAGATGTATGTATAAAAATTGTTGATAAAATGTTACTTGAATTAATAAAAAGATTAGAAGAAAACAAAATTAAAATTGAATTTACTCATTCATTAAAACAATATATTATAGATAGTGCCTTTTCATATGAATATGGGGCAAGACCAATAAAAAGATTTATTTCTAAAAATATTGAAACATTATTAGCTAGTAAAATTATTTCTGAAGAAATTAAACCTTTACATAAATATATTATTGATTTTGAAAATAATAATATAATAATCAAAGAATAAAGTATATAAAGATAAAACTCAACCAGTTTAAAATAAGGTTGAGTTTTTATATTTTTATTCATTTTTAATATGGAATTTACTTCTATATTCTTTAAGGTTCCGAATAAAAAAGGCGAAGTAAAAACTGTTAATTAATTTAATATTATAATTGTGATAAGGATTGTTGTCTATACTCAAGTGGACTCAATCCTTTTCTTTTTATATTTATTCTTTCTTCGCTTTTCATTTATAAATTCTCCTTTCACATTTTAAAATATTATATGGTAGATAATGAAATGGTTGGTGGTGCTGTAGTTGTTATTAACAAGGAAACACAACATAATGATTACATATCTTATTTCATGTGAATCATTGAGCAATATTTCGTCATTGTATATTTCTTTACCATTAAATTGATTGTAGTAAGTCTCTGCATAGGCTAAGTTCAAACTTCATGATATTTTTCTGCTATCCTACAATCTTCAATGTAAGCGGATAGATAATACTGCATGTGATTCACCTCCTTATAAAATGATTTTATAAAAAATAAGGATTAGTCCATCAAACTAGATTTAAGTTGAATAAAAAACTTAAATAAAATCTTTACAAGTTCTTTACAATTCTTTACAAGTTTTTGATATATTCAAATGTAAAAATTTTGTAAAATATTTTTCGGATAAATATGGAAATATTTATACTAAATAGTATTTACATGGAGGATATATGGAAATTTTCGGACAAATAGTTATGTTATTAGCTGGTTGTGGTGTTTTCATGTTAGGATTTAAACTATTGAGTGAACACATGGAAAAATTAGCTGGCAATGGCTTAAAATCGTTCTTTAACAAAATTTCAAATAATAAATTTTTAGGATTATTAATTGGTATGATAACAACAATTGTAATCCAATCTTCATCAGTAACAACAGTAATGGTTGTAGGTTTTGTAAATTCAGGTATTATGAGTTTAATTCAAGCAACATCTGTTATTATTGGTGCAAACATTGGTACAACAATCACATCTTATTTAGCAGGATTAAGCGCTGCAGGTGGAATTGCTAGTATTATAAATTATTTATGTTTAGCTTGTTTATTTGTAGGTGTATTTATTGAAATGTTTGCTAAAACTGATAATAAGAAGTCATTAGGTTTAGTATTAACAGGATTAGGTGCAGTATTCTTGGGATTAGAAACAATGTCAGGATCAATGAGTTTTATGAGAGATGTTCCTGAAATTAATGCATTTATAGCCACCCTAGATAATCCTTTCTTATTATTGTTTATAGGTATGGCTTTTACTGCAATTGTTCAATCTTCAAGTGCAGTTACATCAATTATAGTTTTAATCGCTGCAAGTAATCCAAATGCATTTGGAGGAACTGGTAATGCAGTATATTTTCTAATTTTAGGTTCTAATATCGGAACATGTGTTACAGCAATGATTTCAAGTGTCGGTGCTTCAACTAATGCTAGAAGAGCTTCCTTAATTCATTTAATGTTTAACACATTTGGTGCAGTAATATTTGCAGTATTGTTATTAGTTTGGAAGAACTTCAGTTCTACATTGATAGAATCATGGATTACTAGTAAAGAATGGCAAGTATGCGCATTCCATACAATATTTAACTGTACTTGTGCTTTGATCTTCTTACCGTTATCTAAATATTTAGTTAAAGTTTCTACTATGATAATAAAAGACAAAAATGAAGAAGTAAAAGATTCTTCTGAATTAGTTTATATGGATAAGAGATTAGTACTTGCTTCAAATATTTCAGTTTCAATGTTAAAAAAAGATGTATTTAGAATGGGAGATATGGCAATGACTTGTTTACATACTGCATTTGATGCATTTGTTAAACGAGACATTTCAATGATAAAAGAGATAGAATATCAAAGTGAGCAAATTTCTAAATTAGGTAAGAATATAACAGATGCATTAGTATTCGTATCTTCTCATCAAAGCTCACTAGAAATTGAAAAGCAAATAAATGATTTACATACAAATGTAGGGGATATAGTACGTATTGCTGAATTATCAGAAAATTTTGCAAAATATACTAAAAAAGAAGTAAATCAAGAATTATATTTCTCAGATGAAGTTATTGAAAAATTACAAGAAATGTGTAATTTATTGGATACTCAGTTTGAAACAGTAAAAAGTCTAATATTAGAAGAAAATTATGAAATTACTACTGATAAAATTGAAGAACTTGAAGAACAAGTAGATAATATGAGAAGAAGTTTAATTGCAGATCATATTGATAGATTAAAACAAGGTAAATGTAAACCTGAAAATAATACGGTATTTATTAACTTAGTTTCTAACTTAGAACGTATTGGTGACCACATTTATTATATAGCTCGTTAATTTATTTGGAGAATTCATAATTTTGAGTTCTCCTTTTAAATTTACAACTTTTTTACAACACCTTTACAATTCTTTACAGGTTTAAGATATATTCAAAATAATTATTTAGATAAAATATTGTCGAAAATAAAAAAAGGAGAAATATTTTATGAAAAAAATTATTAAATTAACAAGTTTATTATTAATTGCACTATTAACATTAGTAGGTTGTTCTAGTAAAGGATTTGATGAATCATCAGAAATCAAATTATATACTAGAGACACAACAAGTGGTACAAGAGATGGTTTCTTTACTGGAATTGGATTAAGTGAAGCTAAAGAAGATAATTCACCATTAAAGGTAAATGGTTTAGGAACAGTTGAATCAAATGGAGATATGATTAATTCTATCAAAAATGATATTTATGGGATTGGATATATCTCAATGTCTTCAGTAGAAACATCAGGCTTGAAAGCATTATCTTTTGAAGGCGTAGAACCTACAGAAGAAAATGTATTAAATGGGACATATACATTAACAAGAAACTTTAATTATATAGTTAGAACAGAATTTGCATCAACAGAAAAAGAACAAATTATCGAAGCATTCTTAGCTTATTTATCTACTCAAGAAGGTAAAGCAACAATGCAATCTGAAGGTGGAATTTTAGAAGTTAAATCAACGGATCCAACATGGGAAACAATCAAGGCTAATTACCCTATAACAACTAAAGATAATTCTAGTATTACAATTAACTTTGGTGGTTCAACTTCAGTATCTAAAATGGCAACAGCTTTAGCAAATGAATTTTCTAATCTATGTGGTAATGTAAAATTCTCACATGACTATCATGGTTCAAGTGATGCATACAAAAAAACTCAAGGAGCTGATAAAGATTCAACAGGTTACTATGATATGGCATTTGCATCTCGTGATTTTAAACTAACAAGCTCTGAGACTGCTTTAGAAGGTACATACGGAAAATTATGTATAGATGCAATTGTTGCAGTTGTAAATAAAGAAAATACATTATCAAATGTAACAAGAACTCAATTAGTAGATATGTATACTGGTATTGTAAATAAATGGAATGAAGTAAAATAATATGGAAAAAAACATAGTAAAAAAGTCTACATTAACAAGAAAAACATATATAGATAAATTCTTTAAAGGCTTTTTTATGGGTGTTTGTATTCTATGTGCAGCTATCATTGTAATGATAGTTGCTTTTATCCTAGTTAAAGGAGTACAACCCTTCTTTAAAGAGTACACAATAAATGGCGAAATTTATAAATTATCATTTACAGAATTCTTATTTGGAACTAAATGGAATTTTGCTCCTAACCATTTCGGCGCGGGCTATATTATTATCAACACAATATATATAACGATATTAGCTTTATTAATTGCAGTACCAATTAGTGTATTAAGTGCATTATTTATAGTTAGAATTGCACCTAAGAAAATTGGTAAAGTACTACAATTAGTAATTGAATTATTAGCTAGTGTTCCATCAATTATTTATGGTTTATTTGGTCAAGCATATTTAACTAAAATTGTAATGAATATAAGTAATATCTTTGGCATTCAAACATTAGGAGGTCAATCTGTTCTTACTACAGCATTAGTATTAGGGATGATGATATTCCCAACAATTACAATGGTATCAGTAAATGCCATTGCCGCAGTAAAAAAAGAATTAATACATGGCTCACTTGCATTGGGCGCTTCAACTACTCAAACAAATTTTAAAGTAGTTTTAAAAGGTGCAAAAAATGGAATATTTTCAGGTATTATCTTGGGTATTGGTAGAGCATTAGGTGAAGCTACAGCTGTATCAAAAGTATGTGGTAATGCTCAAGTTGGTCCAACATTCTCATTATTTGATACAACAAGTACAATTACTACAACAATTTTAAGTGGATTTAATGAAGCCAGTGGTATGGCATATGATGTTAAATTCTCACTTGGTGTAGTATTAATCTTAATAATTATTTCAACAAATCTAGCATTAAATTATGTTAAGAAAAAGGTAGGAAATTAATATGAGGAGTAGAAAAATTAAAGATATATTATTAAACTCTTTAACATATTTGTTTTCTAGTTTTGGAGTATTAATACTAGTTTTAATATTTGTTTTTATATTTTCTAATGGTGCTAAGTCTATATCATTTGATTTATTAAAAGGGGATTATTATAGCGAGTCTTACACATTAAAATATGACAAAATAAATGATCAAACATTTGAGTATGAACAAAATGATAATGAATATTTCTCAAAAAAATGGGGCGTAGCATTTAAGGACTCAACAAGCCTAGAAGGAGAAGACGTTGTTATTATAAGTTATGTTGACAATCATTCACCATTAATCAATATGATTAATATGAATAATAATCAATATATTAGTGTAGAAGTAAATCAGCAAATAACAAAAGCGATTTTGGTTGGTAATAATGATACAGTAGTTACAGTACTTGCAAAAGATAATGCAGAAAATGTTGCGAAAAAATTTGATAAAGCAATCTCTATTACAAACCTATCATTAGAAACTGATGGTGGTGGTATAAGGGGTTCATTAATCGCTACATTCATCTTAATATTAATTACCTTAGCAATAGCTCTTCCTATAGGTATTTGTGCAGCTATATATTTAAGTGTTTATGCTAAAAAAAATAGATTAACTAATACTTTAGAATCAATGATAGATATGACAGGTGGAGTACCATCAATAATATTTGGTTTGGTTGGTGTTATTGTATTTATCCCAACTTTAAACGGTTTAATAAAAAGTGATGGAGTATCATTAATGGCTGGTGCATTAACAATGTCAATTATGCTCCTTCCAGTAATTATTAAAACTACTAAAGAAGCAATTGATGTAATTCCTAAATCTTTATCACAAGCGTCTTTAGCATTGGGTGCTACTCAAACTCAAACAACATTTAAAATAATACTTCCTAATGCTATTCCAGGTATTTTAACATCTACCTTATTATGTATAGGAAGAATAATAGGTGAGTCTGCAGCATT
>JBGVNW010000005.1:0-35099 GCA_045125935.1 Bacilli bacterium
TTTTCTTAATTTTCTTCTTTCTTTTCTATTCATTACTGCATACCACCTTTATTCTTATATAGATAGTAACATATATTAAATATAAAAATGTACGGATATCCGACTATTTCTTTGCGAAGAAAATTTACTCTTTTTCTCTGAAATAGTAAGTCTATATTGAAAGAAATTAAAAAATTATGCTATAATAATTTAAAATAGAAAGGAATTAAAGTATGAGAATAGTAACATTAAGACCAGACCAATTTGATCGCTTCGCAATTAAACATCGCTACAGAAGTTTTTATCAATCTTCTGCCTATGCCAAATCAATGTTAAAATTTGGTTATAGTGTTCATTTCATTGGCTTTGTAAATTCCAAAAATGTACTTATTGGCGCAACATTTATTGTTTATAAAGAAGTATTTATGAGTAATAAAATAGCCTATGCACCTAGAGGAATACTATTTGATTTTGTTGATTCAGCACAATTAAGAAAAATGGTTGAGAAATTAAAACAAGTATTAGGAAAACAAGGATTCATGTTACTAAGAATGGATCCATATATTCCAATTAGTGTTAGAAGTAGTGATGGAAACATCATGAATATTAATAATCAAGAAAATATAATATTTGAAAATTTAGCTACTGCAGGATTTGAATACAAAGGAAAAAACTTATTCTTTGAAAATGAAAAACCTAGATGGGAAGCATTAATTTTATTAAATAAACCAGCT
Source organism: Bacilli bacterium (assembly GCA_045125935.1). Classification (GTDB taxonomy): domain Bacteria; phylum Bacillota_I; class Bacilli_A; order RF39; family UBA660; genus CAG-877. The sequence goes on from JBGVNW010000005.1 coordinate 714, forward strand.
ACAATAATTTTTGAAACATTTGATAAACGAACTAGAAACAAAATACGAAAAGCCGAAAATGGTGGACTAGAAGTCATAAAAGATAAAGAAAAAAATTTAACAGATTTATATGATTTCATTAAAAAGAAAGAAAATAAACCATTCAAATATTACGAAGAATTATGTAAAAATTTTAAGGATGATGTTGAAATATATTACGCTAGAATTAATGCTGAATCATTTGTAATAAACAGTCAAAAAATGTATGAAGAAGAAATGATTACAAATGAACAATTAGCGGAACAAATACAAAATACAAGTTTAAATGACAAAGAAAGATCAAATATATTAAATAAAAAAATGGAATCAGATAAACTATTAACAGTATATAAAAATCACATGTTAATGGCAACTGACTTATTAAAAAAACATCCACAAGGAATAATTGTAGGTGGTGCTCTTGTAATAAATTATGATAATGCAGCTCACATTATTGCTGAAGGATACGATGAAGAGTATGCAACATTAAATCCAACTTACCTAATAAAATGGCAAATGGTATGTGACTATTGTAATAAACAATTTAAATACATAAATTTAGGTGGAATTGCAGGAACATTCGACAAAGAAAATCAATACAGTGGATTAAACGAATCAAAACTAGGATTTAACGCAGTTGTTTCAGAATACATTGGAGAATTTGACGTAGTACTAAACAACTTTGCATACAATTTATTTAAAAACTTTAAAAGCAAGTAATAAAATATTAATTACTTGCTTTTCTTTAATATAAACAAAAATGTTAAAAAACAAAAAATCGCCGAAGCGATTTTTTTATTAATTTTATAATTAAGCAATAATTTCAGTAACGTTACCAGCACCAACAGTACGTCCACCTTCACGGATAGAGAATTTTGTACCTTGTTCAAGTGCGATTGGGTGAATTAATTCAACCTCGATATTAACGTTATCTCCTGGCATTACCATTTCAACACCTTCTGGTAAAGTAATAACACCAGTTACGTCTGTAGTTCTAAAATAGAATTGAGGACGATAGTTTGCGAAGAATGGTGTATGACGTCCACCTTCTTCTTTACTCAATACATAAACTGTAGCTTTGAATTTATGATGAGGTGTAACACTTCCTGGTTTAGCAAGAACTTGTCCACGTTCAACCTCTTCACGAGCAATACCACGTAATAATACACCAGCATTGTCTCCAGCTTCTGCATAATCTAATTGTTTACGGAACATTTCAATTCCAGTAACAACTGTCTTTCTAGTATCTCTAATACCAACGATTTCAACTTCATCGTTAAGTTTTAATTGTCCACGTTCAACACGTCCAGTAACAACTGTACCACGACCTGTGATTGTGAATACGTCTTCAATACTCATTAAGAATGGTTTGTCATTATCTCTTTCAGGAGTTGGAATCCATTCATCAACTGCAGCCATTAATTCTTCAATCTTAGCAGCCCAAGTTGGATCTCCTTCAAGAGCTTTAAGAGCTGAACCACGAATAATTGGAGTATCGTCACCTTCAAATCCATATTCATTTAATAAGTCACGAACTTCCATTTCAACTAAATCTAATAATTCTTCGTCGTCAACCATATCACATTTATTTAAGAACACTACCATTTTTGGTACTCCAACTTGACGAGCAAGTAAGATATGTTCACGAGTTTGAGCCATTGGACCATCAGTAGCAGCAATAACTAAGATTGCTCCATCCATTTGAGCTGCACCTGTAATCATGTTTTTAACATAGTCAGCATGTCCTGGACAGTCTACGTGAGCGTAATGTCTAGCATCAGTACTATACTCAACGTGAGCAGTATTGATAGTGATACCACGTTCTCTTTCTTCTGGTGCTTTATCGATATTAGAGAATTCAACAGCTTCGTTACCATTTTTTCCAGCTAATACTTTAGTGATAGCAGCAGTAGTAGTAGTTTTACCATGATCTACGTGTCCAATTGTACCAATATTAACATGTGGTTTTGAACGATCAAATTTTTGTTTTGCCATATTATAATTTCCTCCTTTGTAATTTACAACATTTATTTTATCTAATAATTGAATTTTTTTCAACTATTTTGATACTTATTTAATTAATTTCCACTCTTTTTAATAATTTCATCAGCAATGTTTTTTGGAACTTCTTCATAATGATCTGGGAACATTACGAATGTTGCTCTACCTTGTGTATTAGAACGTAAGTTAGTAGCATAACCAAACATTTCTGAAAGTGGAACCATAGCGCTTAGTTTAACAGCATTACCTTGAGCTTCTTGTCCAAGTGGTCTACCACGACGAGAAGTTAAATCACCCATTACATTTCCAAAATATTCTTCTGGAGTTGTAACATCAACTTTCATGATTGGTTCAAGTAAAACTGGTTTGCATTTATTCTTAGCCTCTTTTAAAGCAAAGCTAGCAGCAATCTTGAAAGCCATTTCGTTAGAGTCTACATCATGGTATGAGCCATCAAATAATGTAGCTTTAACATCGATCATAGGATATCCTGCAAGTACACCTGATTGTAAAGCTTCTTGTAATCCCTTATCTACAACTGGAATATATTCACGAGGAACAACTCCACCAACGATTTGGTCAACGAATTCATATCCTTTATCTTCGTTTGGTTCAAACTTAATCCAAACATGTCCATATTGTCCACGTCCACCTGATTGTTTAATATATTTACCTTCACATTCAGCAGCAGCTTTAATTGTTTCACGATAAGCAACTTGTGGAGCACCAACATTAGCTTCAACGTTAAATTCACGTCTCATACGATCAACTAATACATCTAAGTGTAATTCACCCATACCAGCAATAACTGTTTGACCAGTTTCATGATCAGTATGAACTTTAAATGTTGGGTCTTCTTCAGCTAACTTTTGAAGTGCCAAAGCCATTTTATCTTGATCAGCTTTTGATTTAGGTTCTACTGCCAATTGAATAACTGGTTCTGGAACTACTAGGCTTTCAAGAATAATCGGTTTCTTTTCATCACATAAAGTATCTCCTGTAGTTGTATTTTTCAAACCAACTGCAGCAGCAATATCTCCTGTATAAACATCAGATATTTCTTTACGATTGTTCGCATGCATTTGAAGAATACGACCAATTCTTTCTTTTGAATCTTTTGATGAGTTTAATACATAACTACCACTTGATAAGTGACCAGAATAAACTCTAAAGAATGTTAAACGTCCAACAAATGGATCAGTCATAACTTTAAATGCTAATGCAGAAAATGATTCATTATCACTAACTTTACGACTGTCTTCATTACCATCCATATCTGTACCTTTAACAGCTTCAATATCCAATGGACATGGTAAATAATCAATTACAGCATCAAGTAATAATTTAATTCCTTTATTGCCTAAAGCTGTTCCACACATTACTGGGAAAAATTCAGCTGCTAAACAACCAGTTCTTATAGCTTTCTTAATCATTTCAACAGTAACTTCTCCACCGTCAAGATAAGTCATCATCATTTCTTCATCAAATTCAGCAACAGCATCAATTAATTCAGCCCTTTTTTCTTCAGCTATATCTTTTAAATCGGCCGGAATTTCAATTTCTTGAGCGTTCTCAGCTTGCTGACCATCATAATGGTATGCTTTCATTGTAACTAAATCAATAATTCCATCAAATTCATTTTCAGAACCGATTGGCCATTCAATTGGTTTAGCATTAACTCCCAAACGATCCTTAATAGTCTTTAAACTATATTCAAAGTTTGCACCCATTTTATCCATCTTATTTGCAAAAATAATTCTTGGAACTTTAAAATCTGATGCTTGTCTCCAAACTGTTTCAGTTTGAGGTTCAACTCCAGCTTGTGCATCTAATAAAGCAACTGCTCCATCTAATACACGAAGTGAACGAGAAACTTCGATAGTGAAGTCTACGTGACCAGGAGTATCAATAATATTTAAACGATGTCCCTTCCAATATGCAGTTGTAGCTGCAGAAGTGATAGTAATACCACGCTCTTTTTCTTGTTCCATCCAGTCCATAGTAGCTGCACCCTCATGAGTTTCACCAATCTTATGATTTACACCAGTATGGAATAAGATTCTTTCGCTACAAGTAGTTTTACCTGCATCGATATGAGCCATGATTCCAAAATTTCTTGTCTTTTCTAAAGACGTATCTCTTGCCATTTTATGACTCCTTCCTTACCATCTATAATGTGCGAAAGCCTTATTAGCTTCTGCCATTCTATGAGTATCTTCACGTTTTTTTACTGCTGCACCAGTACCATTTGATGCATCAATAATTTCATTTGCTAAATTATCAGCCATACCTTTTCCACCACGATCACGTGAATATTTAGTTAACCATCTTAATGCTAAAGCTTGGCTTCTAGCTGGTGTAACTTCAACTGGAACTTGGTAGTTAGAACCACCAACACGACGACTCTTAACTTCAAGTTGTGGTTTAATATTTTCCATAGCAGCATTAAATACTTCTAATGGATCTTTTCCACTCTTAGTCTTAACTTTATCAAATGCTTCATAAACTATTGTTTGAGCTGTTCCTTTTTTACCATCTAACATAATAGTATTAATTAGTTTTGCAACTGTCTTAGACTTATATATTGGATCTGGTAAAATATCTCTCTTTACTGCACGTCTCTTACGCATTTTAATTTCCTCCCTTCAATTGATTTTATATTACTTTAGTTTAATTAATTTTATTTTACTTCTTAGGTTTTTTAGCACCGTACTTACTACGACCTTGTTTACGATCTTTAACTCCAGCAGTATCTAATGTACCACGAATAACATGATAACGAACTCCGATTAAGTCTTTTACACGACCACCACGAACTAATACTACACTGTGTTCTTGTAAGTTGTGTCCAATACCAGGAATGTATGTATCTACTTCCTTACCATTAGATAAACGAACACGAGCATACTTACGTAATGCTGAGTTTGGTTTCTTAGGTGTTTTAGTACCAACACGAGTACAAACTCCACGTTTTTGAGGTGATTTAACATCTGTAGTTGTCTTTTGAATAGTATTTAAACCAACTCCAAGAACTGGTGCTTTACTCTTTCTTACCTTATCTTTACGATTTTTACGAACTAATTGGTTAATTGTAGGCATAAAATATATCTCCTTTCTTTACACATATCCAGGTGTATCATTTTACCCCTTAAATAAAACTTTGCCAATCGCAAAGCTATTTAATCAAGCAGATATAATATAACACTATCTTAAAATAAAGTCAATATTTTTATTGCTATAAATAGGCAAAAAAAAGATAAGTCATTAAAAAACTTATCTTCGCTTATTCAAAATATATTTATTAATGAAATAATCAAATAAAGTACCAACAATAACAACTATCGAAATAAATATTGCTATAATAAAAATAAACTTAAAATCCCACATCATTTCAAACACCTTTTCAAAAGAAAATAGTGATATCATAACATAAAAAGCAACATAAAAGCCAATTACAGTTGATAAAACAAGCAGTATATTAGAAATACACATTTCATTAACAGAAATTTTTTTATTAGAATAAAAATCATCCCAAAGAAAATTATTACGTACCTTTGTTAGTCTACTCCATCGCATCTTTTCATATAAACCAATAAACGGAACCGCAAAAATAGGAACAAAAGTAAGTGCTAAAGGAAGTAAATACCCTTCTTTAAATTTATTGCCAATGTAATAGTTAACATTCCAACTAACAATTAATGCAACAATTACTACAGCAAATTTAAAAAAAAGTATTATTCCACATAATTCATCACTCGCTACAAAATAGTTACCTAAAAAATAGAAAAGTAAATATAAACAAATAAATAAAGGAGCAAGCCAAGGTTCTACTCTTCCCTTTTTATAGTATAAATATTCACTATAAATAGGTATTAATCCCTTCCATCCATCTATACCAATTTTAACAAAAAAATAATATCTTCCAAGTAAATATAGCAGTAATAAAACCAATATTATAATCCACAACAATACCGACATTGGACTAAAACTAAACAAAAAGTTCATCATAAAAAGATCACCATCTATTCTAAGAATAATTATAGCTTATTTTAAGACGAAAAAAAAGAGTAAGATTTCTCTTACTCCATAAATTGTTCTTCTAATTTTTCTAAAGGTTCTTCATCCATAAATTCTGTTTTTAAATCAAAATCTACATCACGATAAGCCTTACTACCAGTTCCAGCAGGAATTAACTTACCAATAATAACATTTTCTTTCAATCCAGAAAGTGGATCTACTTTACCTTTAATTGCTGCATCAGTTAAGATACGAGTTGTCTCTTGGAATGAAGCAGCTGATAAGAATGAATCTGTTTCAAGTGCAGCCTTAGTAATACCAAGTAAAATTGGTTTTCCAAGAGCTGGTTTTTTACCTTTAATAATTGCCTCTTTATTTCCTTCAGTAAATTCATGGAAGTTAAGAAGTGCACCAGGTAAGAAACGAGTATCTCCACCTTCAACTATTCTAATCTTAGAAATCATTCTACGTGCAATAATTTCAATATGCTTATCTGAAATATCAACACCTTGAGAACGATATGTATGTTGAACTTCTTTTAATATATATTCTTGTGTTGTTATTGGGTCTGTAACTGCAAGTAATTCTTTAGGACTAATAGCTCCTTCAGTAAGTCTATCTCCACAATGTACTTCAGTACCTTTATCAACACATAACTTAGAACCATAATTAGTAACATGTTCTTTTGTTTCTAACTTGTTAGTAATACTAATTTTATATTTACCATGATCTTCTTTAATCTTAGTAACTGTACCATCAATTTCAGCGATAGTTGCTTTTGCTTTAGGATTACGTGCCTCAAATAATTCTTGAACACGAGGAAGACCTTGAGTAATATCGGCATCACCACCATGCGCAACTCCTCCTGAGTGGAATGTACGCATTGTAAGTTGTGTACCAGGTTCACCAATTGATTGAGCAGCCATAACACCTACAGCCTCACCAATTTCTACTAAATTACCTGTAGCCAAGTTACGTCCATAACATTTTTGACATACACCGTTTGGAGTACCACAAGTTAAAATTGTACGAATTTCTACTTCAGTAATTCCTGCAGCAACAACTTTTTCAGCTAATGACTCAGTAATCATTTGAAGTTTATCAACAATTACCTCTTTTGTTTCTGGATGAATGATCTTCTTATTAGCAAAACGACCAACAATACGATCACGTAAGCTTTCAATTACTGTACCAGTTTTCTCATTAATGAAATCATGAACAACTACACCTTGATCAGTACCACAATCAGCTTCTCTAACAATCATATCTTGAGATACATCAACTAAACGACGAGTTAAGTATCCAGAGTCAGCAGTCTTAAGAGCTGTATCGGCAGAACCTTTACGAGCACCATGTGTAGATAAGAAGAATTCCGCAACTGACAATCCCTCAATAAAGTTAGAAAGAATTGGAATTTCTACTGGAGTACCATCTGGCTTAGCCATAATACCACGCATACCAGCAACTTGAGTGAAGTTCGAAATGTTACCACGAGCCTTAGAGTTCATCATGATAAAGATTGGATTATCAATATCTGTATGAGCAACCTCTTCAAGTTCAGCTTTAACTTGGTCAGTGGCATTATTCCATGTACTAATAACACTATTAAATCTTTCTTCTTCAGTAATTAAACCACGCTTATATTGTTTATTAATTTTATCAACCAATTTTTGTGCTTCAGCTACAATTTCAGGTTTCTTTTTACTAATTTCAACATCTGCCATACTAACTGTAATACCAGAAATAGTTGAATATTTAAATCCTAAATCCTTCATATTATCAAGCATAGTAGAAGTTTCAGTTGTTTTATAACGTTTAAATACTTGTGCGATTACTTTTTCTAGTGTTCCCTTAGCAAATGCTTTAACAAGAGGCATTTCTTTAATTGCTTCAGGAATATTTGTACCTTTATCTAAGAAATACTTATTTGGTGTAATATTTTGAATATTATCATCAGTTGGTTCATTAATATATGCAAATGAATCTGGAAGCATTTCATTAAATTTGATCTTACCAACTGTAGTTACTAAATATTTACCCTTTTGACTTTCAGTAAATAATTTATATTTAAATGAATCAACAGGAATAGCAATTCTTGTATGTAATGTAATTTCTCTACGTTCATAAGCCATTAATGCTTCATTAGAGTTTTTAAATACACGTCCTTCACCATCTTCTCCAGCCTTTTCCATAGTTAAATAATAATTACCTAAAACCATGTCTTGTGAAGGAGTAACAATTGGATCTCCTGATTTTGGATGTAGAATGTTGTTAGAACCTAACATTAACATTCTAGCTTCAGCTTTTGCTTCTTCTGAAAGTGGAACGTGTACTGCCATCTGGTCTCCATCGAAGTCAGCATTAAATGCAGGACAAACTAATGGATGAAGACGAATTGCTTTTCCACCAACTAAGATTGGTTCGAATGCTTGAATACCTAATCTATGTAGAGTTGGGGCACGGTTAAGCATAACTGGATGCTCTTTAATAACTTCTTCTACAATATCCCAAACAACAGGATCTTGATTTTCAATTAATCTCTTAGCAGCCTTAATATTATGTGCAATATCTTTAGATACTAATCCATGAATAACATGTGGCTTAAATAATTCTAAAGCCATTTCTTTTGGAATACCACATTGATACATTTTTAAACTTGGACCAACAACAATAACTGAACGTCCAGAATAATCAACACGTTTTCCAAGTAAGTTTTGACGGAAACGTCCTTGCTTACCTTTTAACATACTAGAAATTGATTTTAAAGGTCTATTTCCAGCTCCTGTTACACTTCTACCACGACGTCCATTATCAAATAACGAATCAACAGCTTCTTGTAACATACGTTTTTCATTTTGAATAATAATAGTTGGAGCCCCTAAATCAATAAGTTTCTTCAAACGATTATTTCTATTAATAACACGACGATATAAATCATTTAAATCACTTGTTGCAAAACGACCACCATCTAATTGAATCATTGGACGTAATTCTGGAGGTATAACTGGTATACAATCCATAATCATCCATTCAGGTTTATTTCCTGAAGTATAGAATGCATCTAAAACATCAAGTCTCTTTAATAAACGAGTTCTCTTTTGTCCTTGAGCAGTTTCTAATTCTTCAGTAATTTGATCTATTTCTTTCTTTAAATCAACACTTTTAAGTAATTCCTTAATAGCTTCTGCTCCCATACCAACTCTAAAGCCAGTACCATATTTTTCATAATAAGCACGATATTCTTTTTCTGATAAAGTTTGCTTATTTTCAAGTGGAGCATTACCCTTATCAATAACTACATAACTTACAAAATATAATACTTCTTCTAAGTCTCTTGGACTCATATCTAACACAAGTCCCATACGAGAAGGAACACCTTTAAAGAACCAAATGTGAGATACAGGAGTTGCTAACTCAATGTGTCCCATACGTTCACGACGAACCTTTGAACGAGTAACTTCAACTCCACATCTATCACAAACTATATTTTTATAACGAACACGCTTGTATTTACCACAAGCACATTCAAAATCTTTTGTAGGACCAAAGATCTTTTCGCAGAATAAACCATCACGTTCAGGTCTTAAAGTACGATAATTAATTGTTTCAGGTTTCTTTACTTCTCCATAAGACCACTCACGAATTCTTTCAGGTGAAGCAATACCAATTTTTAATGCATCAAACTTATTTACTTCTATCATTAAAGATCAGCTCCTTCCTCGAAATTTTCTTCTCCATCAAATTCTTCTTCCATGAATTCTTCAAAGTCTTCATCATCATCAAATTCATCTTCCTCTTCAGGAATATATTCATCCTCTTCATCTGAACTTGGAAGTGCAGTAACCGGAGGTCTGTCGAATTCATCTATTGAAGAATTAAAATCATCTTTATCTTCTGCTTCTTCTATTTCTTTTAGCTGTAATGTTTCTCCCTCGTCATTAATTATTGAAATATCAAGACCTAACGCTTGGAATTCTTTCATTAATACTCTAAATGATTCTGGTACACCAGCTTGATTAATTTCTTGTCCTTTAATAATTGACTCGTAAACCTTAACACGACCAATAACATCATCAGACTTAACAGTTAAGATTTCTTGTAATGTATGTGCAGCACCATATGCATATAATGCCCAAACTTCCATTTCACCGAATCTTTGACCACCAAATTGAGCTTTACCTCCAAGTGGTTGTTGAGTAACTAATGAATAAGGTCCTGTTGAACGAGCATGTAATTTATCATCAACCATGTGATGTAATTTAATCATATACATTACACCAACTGATATACGATGATCAAATGGCTCACCAGTACGACCGTCATAAAGAACAGTCTTACCATCTTCATCCATTCCGGCTTCTTTCATCATCTCTTGAATATCACTAATATGAGCACCATCAAATACTGGCGTAGCAATATGAACACCAAGTTTCTTACAAGCCATACCCATATGGATTTCTAAAATTTGTCCAAAATTCATACGAGAAGGAACACCTTGTGGATTAAGCATAATATCAACAGGAGTACCATCTGGTAAATATGGCATATCTTCTTGTGGAAGAACAAGTGAAATAACACCCTTGTTACCATGACGACCAGACATCTTATCTCCAACTTGAATCTTACGTTTTTGAATTATATAAACACGTATTACTTTAGATACACCTGCAGGTAATTCATCATTATCTTTACGTGAGTAAATTTTTATATCATGAACTATACCATCTCCACCATGTGGAACACGAAGTGATGTATCACGAACTTCACGAGTTTTTTCTCCAAAGATAGCATGTAACAATTTCTCTTCTGAAGTAAGTTCAGCCATTCCTTTAGGAGTAACTTTACCAACAAGGATATCTCCTTCTTTAACTTCAGTACCAATTGTAACAATACCATTTTCATCTAAGTTACGACGAGCTTCTTCACTAACATTTGGAATGTCTCTAGTGATTTCTTCAGGTCCCAACTTAGTTTCACGACATTGCATCTCATAATCTTCAAGATGTAATGAAGTATACTTATCATCTTTAACTAAATTTTCATTTAAAATAATTGCATCTTCATAGTTATATCCATTGAAAGTCATGAAAGCAACTGTCATATTCTTACCTAATGCTAATTCACCCTTATCAGTAGAATTACCATCAGCTAAGATAGTCTTATCAGCATATACTTTATCACCAACATGAACAATTGGACGTTGATGTGAACAAATACTTGAGTTTGCCAACTCAAAATTAGCCAACTTATAAGTATCTTTACCATTCATTGTCTTAACAACAATTTTCTTTGCATCAACATATTCAACAACACCATCTGCTTTTGCAACTATTTCAACACCAGAATCTTTTGCAGCAATAAATTCTACACCAGTTCCAACATATGGAGCTTCAGTTTTAATTAAAGGCATTGCTTGACGTTGCATGTTTGCACCCATCAATGCACGTGTAGCATCGTCATGCTCTAAGAATGGAATACAACTTGTTGTTACAGAAACAACTTGTTGTGGTGAAACGTCGATATAATCAACTTGTTCTGGTTTAGCTAAAATATTTTCACCATGTAAACGAGCATTAACAGTTTCAGAAATAATTTTATTTGTTTCATCTGTTTCAACAACAGATTGAGAAATTATATAATCTAATTCTTCATCAGCAGTTAAATAGCAAACTTCATCAATAATTTGACAATCAACAACCTTACGATATGGAGTCATAATAAATCCATATTCATCGATCTTAGCATAACTTGCTAATGAAGTAATAAGTCCGATATTTGGTCCTTCTGGAGACTCAATTGGACAAATACGACCATAGTGAGAAGTATTAACGTCACGAACTTCAACACCAGCACGATCACGAGACAAACCTCCTGGTCCTAATGCTGATAAACGACGTTTATTAGTTAATTCAGCAATTGGATTAGTTTGATCCATAAATTGTGATAATTGAGAACTTCCAAAGAACTCTTTCATAGCTGCAGTTACAGGTCTAATATTAATTAATGTCTTTGGAGTAACCTCTTCCATCTCTTGAGTAGTCATTCTCTCACGAATAACTCTCTCCATTCTAGATACACCAATTCTAAATTGATTTTGTAAAAGTTCTCCAACTTGACGAATACGTCTATTTCCTAAATGATCGATTTCATCAAAGTTACCTACACCTTGTAATAAATTTAAATAATAAGAAACAGATGCATAAACATCAGAAATAGTTAAACGTTTAACATCAATTGCTTGATCATTTCCAACAACAGCGATTTTCTTCTTCTTATCGCTTGGATCAAAAATCTTAACAACTTGAACCTTATTATATTGGTCTAACTCTTCATTAATCTTAACTTCAACTACACCAAAACCATTTGCTAAAGCCTCTTTAACTACGTCAATATTTGCCTTAGTAATTTTAGTACCTTTTTCAATTACAACTTCTTCACCATTTGTAATATCTTCAGCAACAGTTTGCTCTAATAAACGATCAATAACATTTAATTTACGATTGAATTTATAACGTCCAACTTTTGCCAAATCATATCTAAATTCGTCAAAGAAACGAGTAATAATTTGGTTTTTAGAAGAATCTAGAGTAGCTGGCTCCCCAGGTCTTAGTTTCTCATAAATTTCAATTAAAGCTTCATCTGTGTTTTTAGTTGAATCTTTTGCAATAGTATTTTTTAAGTAATCATCTTCACCGAACATACCTAAAATATCTTCATCACTAGACAAACCAAAAGCACGTAACAATGTTGTCAAAGTTACCTTTCTAGTACGATCAATACGAACATATAATACATCTCTAGCATCTGTTTCAAATTCTAGCCATGTACCACGAGTTGGTATAATTTGGGAAGTAATTAATTCACGTCCATTTTTATCAATTTCATGATTAAAATAAACACTTGGAGAACGTACTAATTGTGAAACAATAACACGTTCAGCACCATTGATAACAAATGTACCACTGTCAGTCATTACAGGCATATCACCCATAAAGATCTCTTGCTCTTTTACCTCTCCAGTTTCGCGATTAAATAAACGAACTTCAACTCTTAAAGGTGCAGAATATGTTGTTTCACGATCCTTGCTTTCCTTAATAGAGTAACGAGGTTCATCAAAATGATAATCACCAAACTCAAGCGATAAAGTTCCAGAGAAATTTTCTACTGGAAATAAGTCTTCAAACACTTCTTTAATACCTGTTTCAATAAACCACTTATAAGATTTCTTTTGAATTTCTAATAAGTCCTTTAATTCATAGGTATTTCTGATTTTAGAGAAATTTCTTCTCTCACGATAGTCACCACATTTTACAATTTTATATGACACTATTATTCACCCCACATATAATTTTTAGGACATCCACAAATACGTCGATAACTTATATTATTATCATAATAACAATTATAAGTCAATTACAAACTGCATTTAATAATATAGAATCCTTTACTCTTTTCTAATACTTCTACAGTATATATTTTTTTTAAGTCGACTATTAACGATTTAGCTCCCTGCTCTTTTCGAATCACTATGAATAACTTCCCATCATCTTCTAAGTAATCCTTAGCATTCATCACAATATCATAGACAACTTTTTTACCAGCCCTTATCGGAGGATTAGTAACAATAGATGAGTATTTAGTCGAGATATTTTCATAAACATTACTTTCAAAAATATTAATATTAGAAACACCATTTAGCTTAGCATTTCTTTCAGTAAGATGTAATGCTCGCAAATTAACATCCACCATATCAATATCTGCTGAAGTAACTTTACCAAGAATAATACCAAACACTCCATAACCGCAACCCATATCAAGAATTTTGCCTCCAACTTCTTCAAGCGGGATTGTCTCAAGAAGAAGTCTACTGCCAAAATCCAAACCGTCCTTTGAAAAAACACCATTATCGGTCAAAAATGTAAACTTATTACCCAAAATAAAACACTCTGTTTTTTTAATATCACTAGGTAATTTCTCATTAGTAAAATAATGCCCCATTTTATCGCCTCTGAAAAAAAAAGAAGAAGAAAACCTCTCAAAAAATAATTAGTTTTCTTCCTTTCGAAACATATATTACAACATCTTTCAATAAATGTCAAATATTTTTTAAAAATTTTACTTATTTTTACCATTAGAAGCGAAACATCAAACTATTTTAGTATTTTTATTTGTATAGTGTATATAAATGTAATTTATTTAGCACTTCATAGAAAAACCAATTTAATATCAATACTATTTCAATAAAAGAAAAGTACATACTCAATCAAGTATGTACCTAAATATTTAAGTTAATTATTTAACTTCAACAGTTGCTCCAGCTTCTTCTAATTTAGCTTTGATTTCTTCAGCTTCAGCTTTAGCAATGTTTTCTTTAACAACACCGTTTGAATCAACGATATCTTTAGATTCTTTTAATCCTAAACCAGTAATTTCTTTAACAACTTTAATAACAGCAACTTTAGCAGCACCAGCATCAGCGATTGAAACAGTAACTGTACTTGGTCCTTCTTCAGCAGCAGCTCCAGCAGCAGGTGCAGCAACTGCTACAGCTGATGGATCAACTCCAAATTCTTCTTTCATTGCATCTACTAATTCTTTAATTTCTAATAAAGTCATTTCTTTTAAACTACTGATAAATTCATCTCTTGTTAATTTAGCCATTTTATTTTCCTCCTATATTATTTTTATTTTTAAATTAATTTTCTTCTTTTTGTTGACTATATAAGTCTAAGCAAATTGATAAGTCTCTTGCAATTCCAATCATGCCACCAGCAAGCATTGTAAGTAGACCTTCTCTTGATGGAATAGTTGCATATTCTGCTAATTTAGCAGCATCTGCTTTTTCTCCATCTACAATCCCTACTTTTAAAACTAATGCTGGATGATTTTTAGCAAACTCAGCTAGAGTTTTGATTGGTGCGATTTGATCTTCACCATATGCAAAAGCACTTGGACCATTTAATGATTCATTTAAATCAATACCTAAATCATTGAAAGCACGAGCCATTAAAGTATTTTTGTATACTTTATAATCTGAATTAGACTCTTTTAACTTGCAACGTAATTCCTTAGCCTCACTATCAGTAATACCACGATAATCGAATAATACGATAGTTTTAGCATTTTGTGCACGATCTTTGATTTCATCAATAATCACTTGTTTCTTTTGTAAAACTACTTCACTTGCCATCAATACACCTCCTCATTATATTTAGGGATGCCATAAAAAAGTTCCAATACATAGACTGCAAAGGAACTTTTGAATACTTTTTAAAGTCCTCGGTAGGATTTATTTGAACACCTACTGTCTATGGCACCAACAAATTGTCTATATTATAACTTGAAAATTATTATTTGTCAAAGTTATTTTCAACTTTTATTCCAGGACCCATAGTTGAAGATACTGAAATGTTCTTAACATAATCACCCTTAACACTTGCAGGTCTAAGTTTGATAATGTGTGAAACAAATGCTTCTAAGTTAGCTAGTAAGTCTTCTTCAGAGAATGAAACCTTACCAATAACGCCATGAATATTACCAAAACTATCAGTTCTATATTCAACACGTCCAGCTTTAACTTCATTAATTGCTTTAACAACATCTAAAGTAACTGTTCCAGTTTTAGGGTTTGGCATTAATCCCTTTGGTCCTAAAACCTTTCCAAGTTTACCAAGAAGTGGCATCATATCTGGAGTAGCAATCATAGTATCAAAATCGAACCAATTTTCTTTTTCGATTTTTTCAAGCATATCAACGTCACCAACATAGTCAGCTCCAGCTTCTTTAGCTTGATTTGCTTTTTCTCCTTTTGCAATTACTAAAACCTTCTTAGTTTTACCAGTTCCTTTTGGAAGTACGATAGCACCTCTTAATTGTTGATCTGCTTTCTTAGTATCAAGATTTAATCTCATTGCTACTTCAACAGAGCCATCAAAAGAACTAGTAGAAGTTTCTTTAACTAACTTAATAGCTTCTTCTTTTGAATATACTTTGCTTTTTTCAATTTTAGCCAAAGCTTCAGTATATTTCTTACCTCTTTTTTTCATTTTCTTTCCTCCTTATGTGGTAAAAGCGGATTAATTTAAATTTTTCCTTCCACATAGGTTAAACCTATATGATAAATTACTTTACTTACTCTTGTCCTTCAATAGCAATTCCCATATTCTTTGCAGTTCCTGCAACAGTGTTCATTGCTTCTTCAACAGTATATGCATTTAAGTCTGGTAACTTAATTTCAGCAATCTCTCTTAATTGAGCTTGAGAAATAGTTGCAACAACTTCCTTAGATCCTTTAACAGAACCCTTATTAATCTTTGCATATTTCTTTAACAAGAAACTTGTAGGTGGAGTTTTGATAACGAAATCAAAACTTCTGTCATCGTAAATTGAAATTTCTACTGGTAAAATGTCACCCATTTTTTCTCTAGTAGCATCATTATACTTAGTACAAAAATCTTGTAAGTTGATTCCAGCTGGTCCTAAAACAGTTCCTACTGGAGGAGCTGGTGTAGCTTTTCCTGCTGGAATTTGTAATTTAATTTTCTTTATTGCTTCCTTTGCCACGAAAAACACCTCCTATAATTTTAGTTTTCGCGAGTGGTCCAAACAGCTTGATTCCCGCTTACAAATGCAAACCATGCTTTCCACTAAATCTATATTAATTAAATATAGCCCCTAAATAATAACACAAAGTATTTAAAATTTCAAGTGTTATTGTTTCAAATTATGCTTTTTCTATTTGACTTAACTCAATTTCAACAGATGTTTCTTGCCCAAATAAGTCAACTAATAACATAACTTTTTGATTTGGTAAATCAACAGAATCAACTTTTCCATACATACCATTAAATGGTCCAGCAACAATTTTAACTTTAGCGCCTTCTGCAAGTTCTTTATCAACATCAATTCTACTAATTCCCATATTGCCAAGAATTTTATCAACCTCATATGGTTGTAATGGTGTTGGCTTAGCTCCCTTACCGCTTGATCCAATAAATCCAGTAACACCAGGGGTATTACGAACAATATACCAAGCCTCATCTGTCATAATCATTTCAACAAGAATATATCCAGGAAACATCTTCTTAACTTTTTCCTTAGTAACACCATCTTTTACTTCTACAACTTTTTCTTCCGGAATTACAACTCTAAAAATATAGTCTTGCATATCCATAGATTCAGAACGCATCTCTAATTTTTCTTTAACCTTATTCTCATGACCAGAATAAGTATTTACAACATACCATTGTTTATCCATAAAAATAACTCCTTCTAATTAAATAGTGTTTGAATTAAAGCAAAAATAACTTCAATTGCATAGAAAAATAAAGCAAAGAATACTATAAATACAATTGTAGCAACAGAATACTTAAGCATATCCTTCTTATCTGGCCAATGAACTTTTCCAAATTCACTCTTTACGCCATTACAAAAAGTTCTAAACTTTGCCCATAAACTTTTCTTTTCATTAGATGAGCTCTTTTTCACTTTTTTCTCGACCTTTTTTTCCTTTTTTGTAGATTTACTAATATTTTTTTTATCTACTTTCTCAGCCATATTTACCAATCTCCCATTTTTTATCAAAATAAAAACACTTCCTAGTGCTCACAACTAAAATATCACAAACACCATGAAATGTCAAATACAATTTATATATTAACTTGAAAAAAGAACAAACACAGCAAAAATAAGTCCTAAAATTGCAACTAAAGTAGGAACCATTAAAAAACTAATAAATGCAGCATCACTAATTCCACTTAATTGCTTATAAATAGAATCATTAACTTTAGTGTTCATAGAATCATATTCTAACAACGCACCTGCAGAATTACTTTTAACAAGTCTTTTATCACCAGATAAACTACCAGTTGAATCTCCAACCTCTTTTTCTAAAGACTCCAAATCACGTTTTCTTTTTTCTTTCAAATAGTCACCTAAATAAACACTAGCATCCCTTTCCACAACACCACGATAGTAAGGAACAATATCTTCTGGTAAGAAAGTCGTAAATTCATTAAAATTTTTCTTCAAAAAAGACGGTTTCAAAGTATTTAGACATCTAGCATAAATACCAATCTGTAAAAAAACTGACTTACCAATATCCTCTCTAACTACAGTTTTACGTGCAGCAAAATCATTAGGCATAGTCATCAACGAATTAAATCTAATCTGCCCTAGTGAATTATTCAATATTTCAATATCTCTAGGATTAAAAGAACGAATACAGTATCCCTTATTATGAATATATTTCATTGCACTATCCATATTAGCAAACAACATACTTAAATTATCTTTATCATAATAGTCAATAAGCCAATCTCTCAACGTAATACGAGAAGCCTCTCTACTTTTTTTAGAACCTTCAAAATTAACCACTTTTCCCATAAGCTTCTCACCCTATTATCATTCTAAACCAAAAAAAAGAAAAATACAAACATTAACAATTAAATTTGCATTTTTCATGTAAAATTTTCCTTATTCTTGTCATTCTAACATCGACAGTTCCAATAGAAATATCAAGTAACTTACTAATTTCACGATAACTAAACCCATTATATCTAAGTTCAAAAACACTACTATATTTAATATCAAACATATTTTTATAATACATAAAACTTTCTTTAGTTAAGTATTCATTAATAAAATCATCAATAGAAGACTTATCATCTTTTATAAAAATATATTCCCCTTCATTAACACTATAATTTAAATAATAATTTTTTTTACTATCTGAACGCTTACAATAAGTAATTAAATGTCTTTCAATACATACATATGCATATGTATAAAACAAAACATCATTACTATCATTAAAACCTATAATTGCTTTATTAAGAGCAATCATTCCTTCTTGTATTAAATCATCAAATTCAATTCCTAAGTTTTTAGCATATGACAAATACTTTGATGCTATTTTATTTACAATAGGTAAATATTTTTTAAATAACAAATTTCTTGATTCCTCATCATTTTCTTTTATCATATACATTATTTCATAATCATTAAGTTGTTTATAATCCATTATTCCTCTACTTTCTATTACGGACAACTTCATATATCATGATTCCTGAGGCAACACTAGCATTTAAACTATTTGTTTTCCCATACATTGGTATTTTAGCTATAAAATCACAAGACTCTTTAACTAAACGCGACATACCTGAACCCTCATTACCAATAACAAGCGCAATCTTACCAGAATAATCGATACTACGATAATCAACACTATTTTCCAAAGCTGTACCAACTACCCAAAAACCTTGTTCTTTCAATTCAGAAATTGCACTAACCAAATTAGTAACTGAAACAATATCCATATTTTCAAGAGTACCGACACTAGTTTTCATAACTGTTGCATTAACTTGAACTTGTCTATCTTTTGGAATAATAATAGCATCTACTCCAGCAGCTTCGCATGTACGTATTATAGCTCCAAAATTATGAGGATCTTCTAAATGATCCAAAATAACTATAAAAGAAAGTTCTCTCTTTAACAAATCATGCATATCTTTATACTTGTAGTCCGGAATATTTAGTATTATACCTTGATGCACCCCATTAGCCAAACGATCAATTTCACGTTTTGGCTTATATTCAACACTAATATTACTATTTTTAATAAGAGAAATTAATTCTTTATCATCAAAACCGTCCTGTAAAATTATTTTTGATACTTTTTCTTTTTTTTGTAATAATTCTTTCGCAACATTTCTTCCATACACTAACATTTTAATCACCTAAAATAAATTTCATTATTTCGTCTATTCTTTCTTTATTATTTTCTAATTCTAAATATCCAATTAAACTTTCTAATCCCGTTGCATACTTATACGTAATAATATCACAATTCTTAGGATGAGAAGTTGTTTTATAATTTCTAGCTCTTTTAACAATAGTAACCTCATCATTACTCAAAAAAGATTCATCTATCATTTTAGTCAAAAAAGCAGCTTGACTCTTTGCGCTAACATAATTAACAGCTTCCTTTTGCAAATCATTAACATTAGCAATTCCCTTACCAATTAAGTACTTTCTTATATAATTTTCATATATAGTATCACCTAAATAAGCAAGAACTAATACATTTATTTCTTGTGTCTGCATAAAAATCACCACCTATATTATAACATCATAACTAAAAAAATTTTTTTCAAGCCATAAAAACACACATATATTAACACAATAAACGTAAATTAAGCAAGAACTAACACATACAAAAAGGAATTAGTAAAACCAATTCCTATATTAATTCATATGTTGTTCCTTCTCGAGTATCAATAAGCTTAATACCCTTAGAAAGTAATTCATCCCTAATTGCATCAGCTTTAGTAAAATCCTTATTCTTTTTTGCTTCTTTTCTTTCTTCTATTTTTATCATTATCTCATTTTCTAAATCAGAAGAAATATTCTTTTCCTCTTTCTTCAATAAATCTAGCGATAAAACCTTATCAAATTCTTCTATTAAACTAATTTTAGTAGCACCATTTACATCATTATCCTTTAATAAATCATATAAAACTGTAAGCATTAATGATGTATTTAAATCATTTTCAATTGCTTCTTTAAACTTAATCATATATTCATTTTTCTTAATTAAATCAACCTCACCAGCATTCTCAATTCCAAGAACACGAGATTTCAATTTTGCAAATGCACTCTTAGCAATATCTAAAGACTCATAGCTAAATACTAAAGAATTACGATAATGACTATTTAAACAAAAATATCTATAATCAAGTGGACTATAACCTTTACTTTTAATTAGTGACACAGTTAAAAACTCACCCTTAGATTTACTCATCTTACCTGAATTATCATTTAAATGGGCACCATGACACCAATAATTACACCACTTATGACCAAAATATGCCTCACTCTGGGCTATTTCATTAGTATGATGTGGAAATATATTATCAACACCACCACAATGAATATCTAAATATTCACCAAAAGTCTTAGCTGCAATACCTGAACATTCAATATGCCAACCAGGATATCCAACTCCCCATGGCGAATCCCATTTCATTGCCTGATTTTCAAATTTAGATAATGTAAACCATAATACAAAGTCAGCAGGATTTCTTTTAGATTTATCCTCTTCCACAGTATCTCTAACACCAATCATTAAATCATCAGGATTTTTACCAGACAACTTATAATATTCATTTGCCTTACTAATATCAAAGTAAACATTTCCATTAGATATATAAGCATAACCATCATCAAGCATTTTCTCAATCATTTCAATATACTTATCAATATTATCACTCGCCTTTTCAATAATAGAAGGCTTTCTAATATTTAAATCATCCATATCATTAAAAAATGCATTTGTATAAAAATCAGCTATTTCATAAACTGTCTTTCCTTCTCTAGCTGCACCTTTAGCCATTTTATCTTCACCAGTATCTCCATCACTAGTCAAATGACCAACATCGGTAATATTCATTACGCGAGTAACATCATATCCCAAAAACTCCAAACCTTTTTCTAATATATCTTCAAAAATATATGTACGTAAGTTACCTATATGTGCATAATGATAAACTGTTGGTCCACAAGTATACATCTTTACCTTTCCCTCTTCATTAGGAACAAACTTTTCTACTTGTTTTGTTAACGTATTATATAATTTCAAATCACATCACCTCTATGTGCGTAGTATAGCACAATTATTAAAAAAATGAAACTAATGATTACAAATAGTAATATCTTCAATATATTTATCTATAATTTTATCTAATTTTCGAACTCCATAATTACTAAACTCTGATTCGTTCTTAATTTTTTCCACAATATCTGGGGAAATCTTTTTTATATTTTTTTCACTTAGTCTCTTTTTTATTATTTTATTAATTGTTTGTTCATTAATTTCATCAAAACTAATAATTCCATCTAATCTATTTACAAATTCAACTCCTAAAAAATCCTTTAGTTTATTTTTATAATGAAGATGTGCATTATTTTCAAAACCAATATTTGACTGAGCAGTTCCAATATTTGAGGTCATAAAAATAACTGCATGAGAAAAATCAATAATATCACCACATGATGAAGTCATTCTCCCATCATCAAAAACCTGTAAAAATAAACGTATTACATCTGGATGTGCCTTTTCAATTTCATCTAATAAAATTACACAATACGGATTATGTTTAACCCTCTCCAATAAAAAATTATTATCATCATAACCAACATAACCAGGAGGAGAACCAATTATCTTACTAATAGTATGTCTTTCTTTATATTCACTCATGTCAACTTTAATAAATGCTTCCTTTGGATATAGCAATCTTGCGTATTCTTTAACAAAAAATGTCTTACCAACACCACTTTTTCCGACAAGAAAAAGTGACTTAGGTACACTTTTATTAACATTACTAACTATATTTATAATTTCATTAATTGCTCTATCTTGTCCTAAAATAACTTTTGATAAGTGTTCATATATTTTTTTAGAATCTAAACTAATAATATCTCTAACTGGAATTTTAGTTTTATCGAAAATCACATCATAAATATTATCCTCACTAACCTCTTTAATGATTATATCCTTATTTTTTTCATTTAAACTATTACATTTACTCTCAAGTTCTTCCTGTCTTAATTTTAATTCAGAAGCTAACTTATAATTATGTGATATAATAGCGCTATTTTTATCATTCTTTATCTGATCAATTTCAGCAAAAAGTCTTTTAAATTGACTCTCATATACATTATCAATAACTGTAGCCTTACAACAAGCCTCATCCAAAATATCTATAGCCTTGTCTGGTAAGTGTCCCTGATTTATATATTTAACAGACAAATCAACAATTAAATCAATCATTTTATCACTAATTAAAACTCCATGATAATTCTCATAAATTGGCTTAATTTTAACAAGAATATCTCTAACAGAATTTACATCAGGTTCCTCAATATAAATCTTTTGAAATCTTCTATCAAGAGCTCTTTCTTTTTCCAAATACTTACTGTATTCCTTTTTGGTAGTCGCACCAATAACCTTTATTTTTCCTCTAGCCAAATATGGTTTTAAAATATTAGCCGCATCTATCGCACCTTCTGCTCCTCCCGCGCCAACTAAAGTATGTATTTCATCAATAAAAAGAATTGTATGATCATCATCTTCCAACTCCTCTATAATTTTATTAATACGTTCCTCAAACTCTCCACGATACTTTGTTCCAGCAACTAAAGCTCCCATTGAAACACTCAAAATCCTATAATTTTCCAGTTTTTTCGGTACATTTCTAGTTACAATACGTCTAACCAATTCTTCAACTAAAGCTGTTTTTCCAACTCCTGCATCACCAATCAATAATGGATTATTTTTAGTCCGTCTAAGCAAAACCTCGACCATTCTATTTATTTGTTCATCACGACCAATTACAGGATCAAATCCATCTTCTTTACACTTTTGATTCAAATCAACAGCAAACTCCTCAAGCAAAAGTTTTTTTCCATGAACATGTCTTGAACTTAAAAAGTTATTAGAAAAGCGCTCGTACAAAAAATCAATATCAACATTCATTCCAAGTAAAACTCTATTGGCAACACCATCACCTTCTTCTAACAATGAAATAAATAATTTATCAACTGTTACCATTCCATTTTCATCTTTACTATCATAAATTGCATTCTCTATAATTCTTTTTAATAATGGTGTATATAAAAACCAAGTATTTGTAGTCTTACCAACCCCAATAACTTTAATAATTTCATCTCTATAAACATCATATGTTATACCATATTCCCTCAGCAATTTAGTAACTTCTAAATTCGGACTATGAAGTATGGAAAGTAACAAATGTTCACTTCCCACATAAGGATGACATAAATCAGTCATTTCCTTCTTCGCCATCAACAAAACCTTCTGAGCATCCTCATCAAACTTAGAAAACATTTCATCATCTCCTTAACTTAATTTTATTTCTTAAGTAAAAGCAAAAGCAATAAATTGCGTCCTACAAAATAAGACAATTATTGCAAAAAAAAGCCACTAATTAAGAATATGCCCAAAAATAAAATACATATCATAACTAGTGGATGTGTTCAAAAAAAATAGACTATATTTACATATAGTCCATTTTAATAATGTATTAAACTAAAATTATAATAATTAATACAACAAATATAACTAATAATAATTCCAATAAATATTTCCATATATTCTTTAGCCATTTTGAATATGGAATATCTAAATAAGATAATACCATCATCAAAATTAAACTTGTTGGTGCAAATAACATAGTGAAACCATACATAGCTTGGAAAATAACTGCAATTATTGAATAACTAGTAGTATCAGTAACAAGAGTTGCTAAATATGGTAATGAGCTTTGGAAAGCATATGCTGGTTCAACATTAAATATACTAGCAAGCATTGAAACCAATGACATAATTGCAGCACTACCAATATTAAGTTTTTCAACACCACTTAAAAGAGATTTATAAATTTCTAATTGGAATGGATGGTATGTAGTAATTACCAAACATGTATATAGTAAAATTACTAAAATAGCAAGTGGTAAAGCCTTCTTAATACCGTTTAATGCCCCTTCTAATACCTCATTAAATTTAACTCTATAGATAACTACAAGTAATACAGTAATTACTAATAATACTGCTATTAAATCAATGATTGACCAATAACCAAAGGCATTCATTGTACCAAATATTTTACTGAAAATTAAGAAATCAAACAATTCATATTCCACAACAGCTGTTGTAGCATCATCAAATACTTGTAATCCAAAAGCATCTACCCATGACATAAATGCTAAAATTATAATTACAAATAAAATTACAAATCCTACAACAAATGGCCACACACTATGCTTAGCAGTACCTACTGCAGCAGGAATTAAACCAGAATTCTCCTCTTTTGCTTTAGGTTGTTCTTTAACAATAATAACTTCTTCTTCCTTTTCAGCTGCTTTTGTTGTTTTCTTAGATTTAGAAGTTGTTTTTGTATCTTTTGATTTAGCAGTAGTTTTTTCAACCTTAATTTCTTTTTTCTTAATATCTTTAACTACTTCTTTATTATTAATTGAATGTTTAATATACATTAAAGTATTAAAGAATAATAATATTAAACCTACAATTAAAATTACAACTTTAGTAATCATTTCTGATGTTAAAGTAACACCAATAGCTTGACTAATTATACTCACATTTGAATATCCATATGTAGTACCTGCAATACCAATCATTGTAGAACCTACCAATGTAAATGCCACAACCATCTTATCAAATCCCATTAATAAGATAACTGAAGCTAACATAGGGAATAAAGAAAGTAATGCTAATTGCATACCACCTAATGATGTTAATGCAGCTAATACAAGCATAATTATAAATAATGCAAATTTTTCAGTACCCTTAAATACTTTTGCAACCTTGTCTAAAAATGCACGATATGCAGGAATTTTATTTAAAACTCCATAAAATGCACCGATAGATAAAACATAGAATGCAATATAACCAAAATATGATACTGCAGTAACAGGATAATTTATAAAATCAAATAATCCCATTTGAACGCGCCCTTGTTCAACATACTGACCTGATGAAAAATAAGCAGCTGGAATCAACCAAGTAAGTAGTAAAAAACAAACAATTATAGCCAAAACAATTTTAATACTATTATTCTTATCTTTAAAGTTAAATATTAATAAAGCCATTTCTACAAATGTCAATAATAAATTAACTAAATAAGCCCATCCCTTACTTGGGAAAATTATAGCTAGTAATAAAATTATTACAGGTATAACCCATAAAGCGACTTTTAAAATATTATGTTTTTTCATAATTAACCTCCCATAATAATTATACTACATTTACAATATTTTACAAGTATTTCGCAAATTTTTAAAATTTCACACAATTTAGTATTGCACTTTTTTCAAATATACGTTTGCAAAAGAAAAAAGTTAGGAAAACCTAACTTTTTTAACACATTATCTTTGCTTCATAGTTGGGAATAATAACACATCACGAATAGATTCTTGTTCTAAAAATAACATACATAATCTGTCGATTCCATAACCAATACCACCAGCTGGAGGCATACCATATTCTAATGCTTCTACAAAATCCATATCAATATCATTTGCTTCTTCATTACCAAGATCTTTTTCTTTTAATTGAGCTTCAAATCTTTCTAATTGATCAATAGGATCATTTAATTCAGTATATGCATTTGCAAACTCTTTACCAGCAATAAACAATTCAAATCTATCAACAAATCTTGGATCTTCTGGATTCTTCTTTGTTAATGGTGAAATTTCAATAGGATGACCATACAAGAATGTTGGTTGAATCAATGTATCTTCAACATATTTTTCGAAGAATAAATTAATAATATGACCAACTGTATGTTCATGTTCTTGTACCTCAATATGATGTTCTTCTGCTAATTTTAAGGCTTCTTCTACAGACATTTCTTGTTTAAAATCAATTCCTGTTTGTTCCTTAATAGCATCTGTCATACTAACTCTTTTCCATGGCCCTTCTAAATTAATTTCATAGCCTCCAAAATTATATGTCATTTTTCCCATTACATCACGCGCAATTGTTTGGAACATATCCTCAGTTAAATTCATCATACCCTCAAGATCGCTATATGCAAGATATGCTTCCATTAATGTAAATTCTGGATTATGCTTTGGATCCATTCCTTCATTTCTGAATACTCTGCCAATCTCATAAACTGCTTCCATACCACCAACTAATAATCTTTTAAGTGGTAACTCTAAAGCAATTCTTAAATACATATCTAAATCCTGTGCATTATGATGAGTAACAAATGGTCTTGCAGAAGCACCTGTTAATAAAGTTGATAGAATAGGTGTTTCTACTTCAGTAAAGCCTTGACCATCCATAAAACTTTGAATACATCTAATAATTCTAGGTCTAGTAAAAGCTACTCTCTTAGATTCTTCATTCATAATTAAGTCAACGTATCTACGTCTATATCTCTCTTCAATATCAGTCAAACCATGAAACTTCTCTGGAAGAGGTCTCAAAGCTTTAACTAGATGAGTATATTTAGTAGCTCTAACACTTAACTCACCCATATCAGTTCTAAATATTGTACCTTCAATTCCTACAATATCACCAATATCAGATTTTTTAAACAAATCGTATACGTCTTCTCCAACTGCATCCTCTCTAATATAAATTTGTAATTGACCAAATTTATCTTGGATATGGAAGAATCCAGCTCTACCTTTTCTACGTTTAGTCATAATTCTTCCTGCAACTACAGCCGAAATTACTTTTCCATCTAATTCTTCTTTTGAACAAGTACCGAATTTTTCATTGATTTGCTTTGAATTAGTAGTAACATCAAATCTACTACCAAACGGATCCATACCCTTAGCTCTAATCTCCTCGGCCTTAGCTCTTCTAACTAATTCTTGTTCACTAAATTCTCTCATACTCTACTCCTACTTTCTACATTGAATAACTTTAGTATTACCTACTAAATCATGTAAGCCTCTACCATCCTTACTAAGGATAACCATAAGACCACAAATAAATAATAATGTATAATTAATTACCCCAATTATACCAGCACCATTAAACCAAACAGCTTCTGATGCAAAAATAACAAAAGCAAAAACTAACATATCAGCAACTACAGAATTAATTATAAATGATCTATAAATATAATTATTCATAATTAAATCTTTTGAATTGTTACTAACAACTTTTATTCCTAATAATTTTTTTCCAAGAGTTTGTCCCTTATTATGAAATTGATATACCACAAAATATAATAAATTTAAAAATATTGTTGCTAATGACATAATTCCTTGTTTTTTTGCTAAACGATATAATATCGAACTAGCTGAATCAATATACGTATCTGTATCAATTGATCCTTCAGAATAATCAACTAATATCTGATCAGCATTTTCATTTAAATTATTAATAGAATCATAATCCAAAAATGGCATACAAACAAATGAAACTACGATTGAAACAATAAAAATATCAAAAGCAAAAGCCAAAACTCTCTGAATAAACAACGCTTTATTTGAATTATCTTTTCTCTTCACTAAGCAATCTCTCCTTAAACTGTTTTAATATAGAAATTATATCACAAATATTAGTAGTTTTATAAATATTATTTTTCACATCATTAGCGCCCTTTATTCCTTTAAAATACCAACCTATATGATTTCTAATTTCTAAACAAGCCATTTTCTCATTTTTAAGGTCTTGCAAATAAGTAAGATGTTTTAAACACATATCTATTTTTTCTATTTCTGATACTTGTTTTATTTCCTTACCCTCTAAATAAGCAAGCGTATTTTTGATTAACCATGGATTTCCTAATATTCCCCGCCCAATCATTATTGCATCACAATTAGTCTCATCAAGCATTCTTTTAGCATCTTCTGGACTTTTAATATCTCCATTACCAATTACAGGAATTGAAACACTTTCTTTAACTGCTTTAATAATTGTCCAATCTGCTTTTCCACTATAACCTTGACTTCTTGTCCTAGAATGAACACAGATTGCACTAGCACCAGCCCTTTCAACTATTTTAGCAACTTCAACAGCATTAATATTATTAAAATCCCAACCACTACGAATTTTAACAGTTACTGGAATAGGTACAGCATCAACTACAGCTTTAACAATATCATATATTTTATCAGGATCTTTTAATAATGCAGAACCAGCTTGTGCCCTTACAGCAACTTTAGGTACTGGACATCCCATATTAATATCAATAATATCAGGATGCATATTCTCATATATATACTTAGCAGCTATTACAAATGATTCCTTATCACTACCAAATATTTGTTGAACTAAAGGTCTCTCCTCATCAGTCATATAAAGCATATCAATAGTTTTTTGATTATTATAAGTAATGGCCTTATCACTAACCATTTCAGCATAAATAAGGCCACAACCCATCTCTTTACAAATTCTTCTAAATGCAGAATTACATATACCAGCCATTGGAGCTAAAACAACCTGATTTTTAATTTTAATATCACCAATATACCATTCCATTAAATCAACCCCTAAAAAATATTACTTTTTCTTTTTTAATAAATCTCTAATTTCTTCTAATAACAATACTTCATCACTTTTCTTAGGCTCTTCTTTCTTTTCTTCCTTAACTTCTTCTTTTTTAAACTTTTCAAAGAATTTAACCATTGCAAAAATACAAAGTGAAATAATTAAAAAATCAATTATTGTTTGAATAAAGTTACCATAAGCAATAGTAGCATCTCCAACTTTAAAACTCAAACTTGAAAAATCAAGACCACCAATAACAACACCTATTAATGGCATTAATAAATCATTTACTAAACTTGTAACAATCTTACCAAAAGCTGAACCAACAATAACACCGACAGCCATATCAACTACATTTCCACGTGAAATGAATGATTTAAATTCACTAGCACTTTTGCTTAATTTTTCAACACCTTTTTTTGCCTCAATTACCCCCTTTTTCTTAATATCTTTTTCTTTTTTCACTTAAAATCACTCCTCTTTATAAAAATCCCTTTGTAGTTATTATAATAATTATTAAATTATTTGCAAGAAAAAAGAGTTAAATTTATACATCTAACTCTTTCAATAATTCAGCTTTTGTTAATTTATTAGCATTTTTAACGCCCTTTTCTTTAGCCATTTCTCTTAATTTAGTAACTGATAAAGATTCTAAATTACTTTCATCTTCTTCTGGCATCTTTCCATTTTCAACCAAGTAATCAATTTGTTCTTTAGTCAATGTTTCATATTCTAATAAAGCATCTGCTATAAGCTTTAATAAATCTTTATTTTTCTTAATAATTTCAGTTGCTTGTTCATGACAATTGTTAATGATTTTTCTCATTTCCATATCAATTTCATTAGCAACCTCATTAGAGAAATGTTGACTCTTATTATAATCTCTTCCTAAGAATACACTTCCATCTTTTTGTTCAAATTGAAGTGGTCCTAAATCACTCATACCATATTCAGTAACCATAGCTCTTGCAATCTTAGTAGCTTTTTCAAAGTCATTATGAGCACCTGTAGTAATTTCTCCAAAAATTACTTCTTCTGCTGTACGTCCACCTAATAAACCAGTAATTTGTTCTAACAAATCAGTCTTAGTTGAACATAATTTTTCTTCTGTTGGAATCATCATATTATATCCACCAGCAGTACCTCTTGGAATAATAGTAACTTTTTGAACATCACTAGCATTCTTTAATTTAATACCAATAACAGCATGTCCTGCTTCATGATAAGCAACAAGTTTACGATCATTTTCACTGTACTTACGAGATGTTTTAGCAGGTCCCATAAGAACTCTATCAGTAGCCTCATCAATCTCACTCATTGTAATCTTATCTTTATTTCTTCTAACTGCAAGTAAAGCAGCTTCATTTAATAAGTTTTCCAAGTCAGCCCCACTAAAGCCAGGAGTTCTCTTAGCTAAATTTTCTAAAGTAATACCATCAGCTAAAGTTTTATTCTTAGCATGAACAGCTAAAATTTCTTCTCTTTCTCTTACATCTGGTAAATTAACTGTAACTTGTCTATCAAATCTTCCAGGTCTAAGTAATGCAGGATCTAATACATCAGGACGATTAGTAGCAGCTATAATGATAATTCCTTCATTAGCACCAAATCCATCCATTTCAGTAAGTAATTGGTTAAGTGTTTGTTCACGCTCATCATGTCCCCCACCTAAACCAGTACCTCTTTGACGACCAACAGCATCTATTTCATCAATAAAAATTAAACATGGTGCATTTCTTTTTGCTTGTTGGAACATATCTCTAACACGACTAGCACCAACACCTACAAACAATTCTACGAAATCAGAACCACTAATAAAATAGAATGGAACATCAGCTTCTCCTGCAACTGCTTTTGCAAGTAAAGTCTTACCAGTTCCTGGAGGCCCAAACAATAATACACCTTTTGGAATTCTTGCCCCTAAATTTTGAAACTTCTTAGGATTTTTTAAGAAATCAATTAATTCTTTAACTTCTTCTTTTTCTTCTTTTAAACCAGCTACATCTTTAAATGTAACTTTATTTTTATCACTACTTAATCTTGCTCTACTTTTACCAAAATCCAATGAATTTTTATTTCCAGCTAATTGCTTATTTAAAAACCAAAAAGCAACACCAACCAATAAAACTATTGGTAAAACATTAACAACGATTAATAATAATGATGATGATTCAGGATCTGCAGAAGCAACATATTCAAAATCTTGATTACTGCTAGCTTCATTAATCTTCTTAACAACCTCTTCACTTAATGGTAATGTAGCAACAAAATATTCATTTTCTTCACTATCTTTTAATTTACCAGTAACCTCATAAACATATGCGCTACCATGTGCTGTTAACTCAAGTTTTTCAATATTTCCTTCATCTAATTCTTCAATAAATTGATCATAACTTAATTCTTCTACTTTTTGATTACCTATGCTAGCAAAATAGAAAATACTTAGCATTGCCAAAATTAGAAATAAATAAGGTAATAATCCTCTTTTTACTACTTTTTTATCTATACCTTTATTCACAACTTTTCCTCCTTAATTGTATTTTAATATTATATCATAACTATCTACTGATTTCTTATCAAATTTAGACTTCTTAATTCCAGGAATCCAAACAATTCTACCTCTAGAATCAACTACTATTGGCCAAGAATCTCTTTCAGAAAATTTAATTTTTTTATCAATAAAAATATCCTTTACCTTTTTCGAACCATCAAGACCTTTAACTATCATCTTATCTCCAATCTTCCTAGTTCTAACAACTAAAGGTAACACAACTTCTCGACTATCAAGTCGACAAATATTATTACTATTTCCTTCAACTTCCAAAACTCGCTCAATAGTATGATCATTTGGTAAAGTAACATAACCATCAAATTCTATCTCATAGCTAGTTATTGCCTCGATATCACGTTTTAATTCTAACACATTATAACTCTTATTAGCAACAACCTGATTTGGCAAATTAATAAAACTATTTGCCTTTCTACTATATATCAAATTCATAAT
The DNA here is from genome assembly GCA_045125935.1 of Bacilli bacterium. Lineage (GTDB taxonomy): Bacteria > Bacillota_I > Bacilli_A > RF39 > UBA660 > CAG-877. The sequence continues at coordinate 32,803 of JBGVNW010000005.1, forward strand.
CAAATCAATATGTTTATCAGAAACAAGGATCAAATCATCTTGATAAAATTCACTAAGTAGATAATAAAGAATCTCTCTTTGAATATATTCATCTTCTTCTTTAAATTTGTTAATTAAAACAGAATCATTAGATAAAACTCGTTTTAACGCTTTATCACGCTCTTTATTAATAAAAATTGATGCAGACTCTAGAGTATCGCTAAATTTCAAGAATTTATGATGCACGTTGCCATCTTCGTCCTTCAAAAAAGGTAAAATATATTTACGATAACGATTTCTAGTATATTTATCACTACTATTAGATTTATCAATATAATATTGAACACCATTATCTAAATTATATTGTTCTAACTCTTCTTTAGTATAATCAATAAGCGGTCTAACTATTAAATAATTATCCATATCAACTATTTTTTTAAATCCAGCATAACCATTTAAATTAGAACCTCGAACCATACGCATCAAGATAGTTTCAATTAAATCATCACCATGATGTGCAGTCATTAAATAATTAGCATTATATTTTTGAACAAGAACATCAAAAAAGTTATATCTTATTGTTCTAGCTTCATTTTCAAAATTATCATCACCATATTCTTCAATAATCATAGATTCAAAAACAATATTATTTTTTTCACAATAATTCTTTACATACTCAGCTTCTTCACAACTTTCCTCACGAACATTATGATTAACATGAGCAATTATTAATGATAATCTATATTTTTCTCTAATTTTTAAAAGCATATCAACCAAAGCCATAGAATCTGGTCCAGCAGAACACCCTACTACTATTATATCCCCATCATGAAAAGAAAAACTATTTTCAATATTAATCATAATTCCTCCTGTACTACCAAATTTAATTATACCATATAACCAAAAAAAAGAGAATTTATTCTTCAGGTATTTTAATTATAAATTCTCCCTCTTTTGAATATAAATACTTCTCTCTTGCATATCTAGCTATATATTCTGGATCTTGCAATCTCTCTGCATCAAGTCTTAGTTCATCTTCTTTATCTTTTAATTCAGCAAGCTCTTCATCCAATTTCTTACTTTCCTGATATTTATCATATATTTCAACCCAATAACGCCCTATGGTAAAAGTAGTAGCAACAATAACCACAATAGAACTTACCCCAAAAATAAGCATTCTACGATGCATTTTTTTTGTTTTCAAATTCTTCTTTTTAGCCACTTACTTTCACCTACCTTATCACCTTATATTATAAAGCCATCTAAAAGATAGATTCAATAAAAATAAAAAGAAAAATTTCGACTTTACACATTTCTTTTACGCAATTTATTATAAATGTATAGAAATAAAAGAAATCCAAATAAAATTAAGATTAAAAAGTAAACATGCAAAATTCCATTATTAATTCTCATCAAAATAAAAAAATAAAGTAAAGATAAAAATCCAATAAATAAAATTGTATTAATCATACAAACAACTTTCTTTTTATAAAATAAAAACTTATAAAATATTTTAAATAAAATTCCAAATAAAACTCCAAACAAGAATGAATATGTAAGAGAAATAATCTGTATCTTTAAGTTCATTATTTAAATAACCTATTAAAAATACTTTCTTCTTTATTCTTTTTAGAATTTTCTTCTATATAGTCAATAGAATTAACAGTACCTTTAATAGATACATTTCCCTGCAATGTATCTAATTTTACTAATTCCAAATCATTTCCCTTTATTAACATAAAGCCCATAATCGTTTCCAACAAAAACTGTTCTTTATCAAAGTTTTCTATCTTCTTTACTCCAGTAATAACCAAACTCTTTTTTTCAAACAAACTAACACCATGACTATAATTACTAATACTATTATCTTGTTTATCCATAATAATCCTCCTACAAAATAATATGAGTTAAAAAAAAATATATGCTAAACAAATGCTTAAAATTTATATTATTCTAATCATCACAAATAACAATTCCTACTTCTTTGACTAGAGTATCCTCTATTCTCCATAGGCTTAAACTTGCAACAGGCGCTGCCGTACTCATCATTTAACAAAATAATACTATCCAACAAATTACCTCACCACATTTTAAAATATAGAGAATAATCATCTCTACACTTATATTATTAGCAATTACTGCACATCTTCCTACAAAATTTAGAGAAAATTTCTTATAAAAAAATATCCACTAGCTTAGCTAGTGGTTTTTCTCTGGCGCCTAAAAGGCTTAGGTTCTTGCTTCGCTTAAAAGCGCCCACACGACTCGCACTTGCATTATTTTATCTTTGCTTACCCGTGAACGGGTCTAACTTATCA
>JBGVNW010000006.1:0-2320 GCA_045125935.1 Bacilli bacterium
TATTACATCTGTAATTTCTTCAATCATTCTATTCATTTCTTTAATATTCATTGTAAATCTCTCCTTTATTTATTTGTTTTCATTATTATTATACAATAAAACTTAGGTTTTTTCAACCTAAGTTTAAATATTTTTATAAAACTGGTTGGTGTATTGCTACTACAATATCATATCCACTAAAACTTGCAACTGTATATGCTTTGTCTAAGTTTTTGTTTGATGGTTGAACTTTAATTTTAACTCGTGTTCCATCTTCTAACTCTTTATAAATTGCAAATCGTTGATATTCATATTGACATTCAACCCTTATTATTTTTCCATCTGCTAGTACTTCATATTTATCAATTAGTCTTACTGCTCTCAAGTATTCTCTTAAAATACTGTCAGGAGTGAACATCTGTTTACATATTAAATCCCAATCCATCTCTGGTCTTACATTGATATCATCCATACATTTGGTTCCACCAATACCTACTTCATCCATGTAGTACAAGCAATGTTGTCCTTGTGCAAATAATAAACTCAACCATAAATATAATTTAATTTTTTCTTCATCGTGTCCTAAAACTTCTCCAACTCTATCCATATCATGATTACTAGTAAATAAAGTCAAGTTAGAATATGTTCTATTTAAATCACCAGCAATACCTAAAAAGTCTAAATTTCTTGTACTCCAAATTAAATTACCTTGTAATGGAAAGTCAAAGCAACTATCAATGACACCACTGTATCTTCCAATAGTATAATAATCTGTCCATGCTTCTCCAACCATATATACTGGTACTTGTTCTCTAAACCATTCAAAGAACTTAACACTGTCATTAGTATTTAAGTGACTATGAATAATAGCATCTAAACGGAAACTATCTACACCCTTATTCATCCAAAATCTAGCAGTAAATACTAACATTTTTCGTACTTCTTCGTTGTCTAAATTTAACGATGGCATATATTGACTAAATGGTGCGTAGTAATATTTTTTATGTTCTTCACTCCAATGCCAAGCATTTTCTGAAGACTGGTCTAAATTTCCGTATGCCTTTTGAGTTCCTCTTTTTTCGTTACTCCATATAAAATATTCCGGATGGTCACTAAACCATTTATGTTGGTTACTAACATGACATGGAACCAAGTCAAACATTACTCCTATTTCATATTCATGTAATTTTTTACACATATCTTCAAATTCTTTCATTGTACCAATTTCTTCTTTAATTTTAAAGAAGTCTATACAATCATATCCATGGTAACTTGGTGACTCTATAAATGGAGTAAACCAAATATCTGTCACGTGTAAACTTTTAAAATATCCAATATGGTCTACTATTTGTTTAAATAATTTTTTTTGCGTTCCACTGAATATTTGATATACTCTTTTCACTAGCCAATCACTCCTCACTCAAGGTAGTCATCACATATTCGAATTTCTCTGCCATTGAATACCATTTCACAATCAACTACGTCTGTTAGTTTAATTAAATCTTCAAGTGTATCAATCGTAATATACACTTCAGAATTAATATAACGTTTACCACGTTCATCTTCTACTGTTGTATCAATAATCTGAACTTTAAATTCATTTGCAATCCGTGGATGGTCGTTCAACACACGTTTAAAATCACACCAATATTTTGCACTCATTAATTCAAATTCCATCCTCAATCTCTCCTCACTCGATATAGTCATCATAAATTATGATTTCATCACCATTGAATATTATTCCACAATCAACTATGTTTTTTAACTTAACTAAATCTTCAAGTGTATTAATTGTGATGTATACTTCATAGATGTATACTTCAGAGTCATCTTTTCCCGTATCAGCAACTCGAACTTTAAATTCTTTTGCGATTTGCGGATAATCTTTTAATAAACGTTTAGAATTAGTATAATATTTTGCACTTATTAATTCAAATTCCATTTTAATCTCTCCTAAATTTCAAATTTTGGTACTTCATAATTTACTTGTTCATAGTAACGTTTAATAATAATTTCTTTATCATCTATCTGACTGTAAATATAACTTTCTAATAAACAAAGAATAGTGCTACATACTAATGCAACCAAACCAACTGCAACCAACGCTTTAATAAATTCTTTATGTTCCATAAACTATCTCCTTGTTTTTAGTAGTTTTTTTTGTACGTATAACAAGAGTTATTGTGTTGCCTTCCAACTACTCCAAATCAATTGTAACTCTTGTTATACGTGGTTTATTTACGTTTAAATGCTATTTATTGCTTGTTATAAATAATATCTTCAACTACTTGTAAAGTATATTCACTATCATCTGTATCAATAATATAATCAACATAATCTT
>JBGVNW010000007.1:0-2169 GCA_045125935.1 Bacilli bacterium
GGAAATGATATTTTAGAAAACGAAGTTAATCGTATTAATAACTTAGAATTTGCTAGACGCGAAGCTAATGTCATCTCTATTAGAGATATTTTTGCTGATAACTGGAATGATTACAAAAATATTTGTACCTCACAAAATAGATTCATTCGAGAATCTATAACTATCGAGGTCGAAAAGATGATTGATTGTAAAAACCTTAAAAAGGGTTACTTATTTTACGAATGTCCTAATTGTAATAATTTTCACATACAAGGGCTATCTTGTCATTCTAGATTTTGTGCTTCATGTGGTAAGAAATATAGAGATGCTCGTGCTGCTGAAGTATCTCAAAAATGCCTAAAAGTACCTCATAGACATATTACTTGGACTATTTCAGATAAATTAAGACCTTATTTTAGAAAACATCACAAACTTTATGACGAGTTATTTGCTGCTGTTAATGATTCCTTAAAATATCTAATACAAAGTAAATCTAAAGCTGCTAAAAGACGTAAAGAAACTTTAGGATTTATCTCTACTATTCATACTTTTGGTAGAGATATGGGATTTAATCCTCATATTCATACTTTAGTTGCTGAATGCACAATAGATAAAGATGGTAATCAAAAGCCTTTTTCATACTTTAATTATGAACAATTAAGAAAATCTTTTATGAAACAATTACTTGATAGAATTCAATCCTTTCTTTTTGCTAAAGGTAACAAAACTGAAATTGATCATTTTATTAAATTAAAAGTTCATTTATATAAAACGTATGGTAAAGGATTTTATGTTAATGCTCCTCAAGTGAATCTAAAAGGGAAGGCTATAAAACAAATGGTTGAATATGTCACTAGATATGCTGGTCATCCTGCCATTAGCGAATCTAGAATAACTGAATATAACAAAGAAACCAAAACTGTTTCTTATTATTATGACCCTCATGAAGATGATGCTATTATCGATGAAAATGATAAAATAGGAAGGCAATATATCACTGAAAGTGTATATAAATTTATCACCAAACTTATCATTCATATACCAGAATCAAAAGTTCACACTACTAGATATTATGGATTTTATGCTAATCATTCTTCTATCGATATATCAAATAAAGTAAAATTATTTTCTCCACTTGAAATTTATAAGATGAAAAATGATAATAAATGGAGAAACAAATTATTATTAACTTACAAATATGACCCGATTTTATGTCATTGTGGTACACAAATGACTTTAAATAAAGAGTTATCTTTTTTACCAACTAAAAATACGGAGGATGGATAGTTATGCCTGAAAACTTTACACTTATTAGAAGACAATTGTCTGAGAAAGAAAAATATAATAGAGCCATTTTTTACTATACATTTGAAGACTTCTTCTTTGAACCAGTATATGAAAATGACGAGTTTGATGAAGATGGAAATTATAATTATGATATTGAAAAATGTATGGCTCAATTGGATGAAGTAACTAAAAAACAAATATTAAACTTTGTTAAGAAAGATGTCTATGACGAAAAAGTAACTCTTAAATGTTTGAAATGTGATTATGAGGAAACAGTACCCTGGGATATAGTTGATGAAACATGGGATAGAGAAGACTCTCCTTATCCTATTTCCTATTGCCAAAGATGTGATAAGCCTCATTTTGTACCGATTGATATTTATAACCAAAAGAAAAAGAAATAAATAACTTTATATATTTCATTAGCCACTTCGGTGGCTTTTTCTGTTTGGTTTGGTGAAAATTAGACAAATATACAATTTCCTAAGACGTAAAAAAATCTCCTTTTGTTATAATGTAATTATTACAAAACACTTAACAAAAGGAGACTTTATTACGACGGATTATTCTACCATTAAATTTTTAGATTTGTATCATATAGGAATGGATGCACAAAAATATCATTAGATATATCTATTATTTTCAATCTTTCCAAAGCATGAATTACATTCCGACGGCAATATATTCTTAATGTTAGAAACTTGCTCATTTGGATAAAGGATTAACTTCTTATTTTTTATGTCAATTTCTATAATCTTATTGATAATAGGTAAAGATCTACAATGTGTAACGATAATGAATGCGAGTCTAGGTTGATTTTCGTGTATATCAGTCAACAAATTTGAGAAAAGTCTAACATTAGAATAATCTAAATTATTTAACGGTTCATCAATAAGACATATA
>JBGVNW010000008.1:0-2921 GCA_045125935.1 Bacilli bacterium
ACTTACATATAATATAATGTAAGGAAAATTAAAAATAAGAAAGAGGTTGATTAATATGTTAAGAAATAAAAATCATTCATTTGCTACTAAAGGTTTTCAACAATTTGTAAATAATAGTTTACATGAAGTTTATGGAAATGCTTATGTTAAAGTAGATAGAAATACTATAAAATATGCTTTCAATGATGATTGGGATTATGCAGTAGTTAGTGAAACAATGAAATTTACAATGTTAGACGGAAGAACATTTGAAGCATATTACGAACCAAAAGGAAGAAAAAGTTTTACTGAAATTAAATAGAAAATTTTAAAATTTTATTACAATTCGTTGTAATAAAATTACATCTTAACTTATATAATATAATATAAGGAAATTAAAAATAAGAAAGAGGTTGATTAGTATGTCAGAAAAAAGAACAATGGAATTAAAAGGTTTTTTAGAAAGTAATAGTTTATTACAAACTAATTTTAAGGTTTCAAAAATTATTCCAATGAGTGATAATTTTCCAAGAAAAAGCAGTAGAAACTACATTGATAGAAGTTTAATGAAAAATGATGGACAAGAACGTACTATGTTCGTTAACATTGTTACTAGCAACTATGTTTTTTCAACAGATTTTGTTATTAAAGCACTTCGTGGTGGAAAAGTGACTTCTAAAGATGAATGTTTATTATATAACAAAGAACTTGGAATTAATGAATGGGTCAACTTTAATAAAGTTGCAAAAGGTGATTTAAATACTTATATTCAAAAATATTTAATTAAAGCAGCAATTGAACATAATGATTATGTAAAACAAAAGCAAGAGCAAGATAAAAAACAAAAGGAACAAGAAAAAGTTGACCAACAAGGTATTAAACAACTTAGAAATAAAATTGAAAATTTAGAACGTCAAAACGCAGTTCTAGATTCTGAAATTACAGTTTTAAATTATAAACTAGATGATATGGAACAAGATACAAAATATTTACAAAAAGTAGTTTGTGATTTAGAACAAAAGAAAAAAGAAAGAGAAACATTCGCAGATGCAGTAATGACAATTTTAAAAAATATGTATGAATTTTCAAATGAAGATATTAATGCGGTTCAGGATTTAGCAAATATTTTATCACAATCATGTGAATAAAATTAAAAATAATTGAATTTTAGGGTTGATAAACCCTATATCTTATACTATAATAATAGTGTAAAGGAAATAAAAAAAACTAAAATTAAGGAGATGTTGGTTATGAGAAAATTATGGAAAGATAGATTAGGTGAAGTTCTAACTGTTAACGGAATTGAATTTAAAATTGTTGATGTTGATGAAAAAGGTTCAAAAATTATTGTTGAGGACAATCAAGTTAATGAACTACATGAAACAACACGTTCAACATGGAGAAAAGGAAGTTTAGTTAAATTAGTACGTGAAATTAAAAAATTACAAATGGTTGGAAAAACTAAAAAAGTTGGTAATTACTTATTTAAAATTATTGAATGTGCAAAACAAAAATTCATGGTAACAGTTCAAGGAGATGAATTAGAAGATATTGTAGAAGTTAGTAAAGAAACATGGAAACGTGGAACATTTGTTGGAACACTTAGAAAATTAGGAATTAAAATTAGTAGAAAAATTAATAAAAAAATAAAAACAAACGAAGTTGAAATAAAATATTTACCAGCGGTTGTTATAGAAAAACCAATTACATCACAGATAATTGAAAAATATGTGAGACAACTTAGAACTGAAACTGATTACAGTGAATTTAAAAAACAATTTAAAGTTTTAGCAAATATTTGCCACCCGGATAAAGGTGGTAACGAAAAAGTATTTGATATGTTAAACAAAATTTATAAAATTCAAGGCAACATTATTAAAAAAGCGCAACCAATTTTAACAAAAAAACTAGATGTAAATAGTGTTGGATATAAAGAAACAATTAATGCAATGGTTAAAGCGGCATTAACAGCACAAGGTTTAAATTATTTATATTAAAATAGAGGAGGAATATTAAAATGGCAAAGAATATTATGTGTTATGACTTAAAAATTGGTAAAACACCAAGAGTATTAACAAGTAATTCACAATATGTGGTAGATAAAATTAAAAATGCAATTAAATTAGGACATAAAGATATTACATTAGAAATTTGGCAAGATGAAAAACGTGTAGCAAACCACAATATTATGTTGACCTTAGCACTTGAAGGAGTAAGTGATGTGGATGAATTTCTATTAAATGTAGTAGACAACAAAGTAGCTACTAAATTTACTAATACTAATTCAATTAGAAAGGAGTGATAAAAGATGGCAAATAAAATATATGCCATATTAGGATTTAGTGGTTCAGGAAAAGATACGACTGTAAAAAACTTATTAAATAAACATGATGATTTACAAAATTTAGTTTCATATACTACTAGACCAATGCGTGTTGGTGAACAAGAAGGAAGAGAATATTACTTTATAGATAATGCAGAATTTAATGCAATGTATGAGCATGGACAATTTCTAGAAATTAGAGAATATCACGTAGCAAATGGAGACACTTGGTATTATGGGTTTTCTACTGGAGAAGTAGAAGAAAAACTAAGACGCGGAAATGTAGTGGTAGTTATTGACTTACAAGGATACATTGAATTTAAAGAAGTTTATAAAGAACAGTGTGTAGGTATGTTTTTAAACGTAAATAAAGACATTCTAATAAATAGAATTATAGGACGGGAACAACTTACTTGGGACGTTGTTTCAGAGGCTGTAAGACGTTTAAATAGTGATACAGAGCGTTTTGAAAACGTTCAAGATTATGTTGATTATATTATTGATACAGATGATAGTGAATATACTTTACAAGTAGTTGAAGATATTATTTATAACAAGCAATAAATAGCATTTAAACGTAAATAAACCACGTATAACAAGAGTTACAATTGATTTGGAG
>JBGVNW010000009.1:0-2910 GCA_045125935.1 Bacilli bacterium
AACTGTTAAAAGAGGACAAGCAATTGATATTAATACAATCAACGATACATGGTTTATTTTCCCAAAAACGCCTAATGAAGTAGTGACAAAGATTCACTTTGCAACCGAAGCATTATATGACTTTTGGTCAAAAAACGAAAAAATTAATATCGTTTGTGGATAAATTTTATTTTTCTTGAAATCAATTAACTATTATGATATTACCCGAGTTTGCCTCGATATAAAGAAAAAATCCAGTTTGAGTCACGCCAAAAAGTGTGCTATTAGCTGGATTTTTATGTTTTTATGCTATTTTTCTAATCTTTATATTATGCACTACAAATATGTACTACATTGAAATTTTCATATTAGATTTCATTTGTCTTAATTCTAATTTTGAATATAATTTTTTTTGAATTTTTAAATCAAATGAATCTAGTATCATTGATAAATCTTTATCATTAATATTGTTGAAACGATAATATTCATCTGCTAACTTTTCAACTTGCCACTTAAGTAATGCCGTTTTAATTCTATCGGTCGATAAACCAAATGTGTACTTTGTATCATCTTTTTTTAATTCTGGATGTTTTAGTTTAATTTGATTTTGAATAATTCTTAATATTAGAAGTGATATTGTACATAAGGTTAAATGAGCTATTATATGTTCTTCAGTTCTTACGTATAATGGTTTTGTTTCTAAAGCCGTTTTCATAACTCTAAATTCATCTTCAATTTTAGAAAGGTTTCTGTATGTTGAAATTATTTCTTCATCGTCCATTTCTGTTTCAGAAGTTACTATTGAATAATATCCTAATAAGTCAAAATCTTCTTTTAATTTATCCATATCTAACATTGCTTTTAGATCATTTGAGTTAATTATTTCACCCGTATTTTTATTTGTTAATTCCTTTTTGAAGTATTTATTTAATTTTCCGGATTGTATTTTGGTAATTCTAAAAGAATTAGGTTCGTTAATTAATCTATTTAAGAAGTCATAGTAAGATTTTTGTGCAATATAATCTCGCTCATAATATTTTTTAGACCAATATGTTACTATTTTTTCAGAAGTTTTGATTTCGGTTCCGTCTTCAAGTTTGAACACTTTTTCATAGATTTTAGATTTAATCTTAAATGTCTCGGTAGTTAATTTCCAATCATCATCACTTAATATCCATTTCTTTTCTTTTTTTGTAGTTCCTCTGATACTTTTGCTGACAATATATCCGTTTCCATTAGCTACGGCGTATTTAGGATTATCGCCTTTGCCAATCCCTTTATCGCTTACAAAAATATACCTAGAATTATTGATAGAATCAATGGAATTGTTGAATGATTTTTGCATAGTAAGATGATCTAATGTATTACCTTTAAAACATTCAATAGAAATAGGAAAACCTTGCTCATCCATTAATAATCCCATTTGAACTATAGGGTTAGGACTGTGTTCTTTAGAAACTCCACAAAATCTTATTCCAGTTTCAGTTTCATTACCATCCTCATCTATTTCTACATCAGGGTTGTCGATTTCAAAGAAGAAGTTAGTGACATCGTAATAAATTTTATTAGTAGTACGTCCGAATTTTTTTCTCATATGAGTATCAATCCTATTAAAAAACGCTTTGCGATGTTTATAGACAAAATCTAAAGTATCGAATACGTTGTATTCGTACGCTCCTTCATCTAACAAATTTGTGTAATAGTTATCATTTTGACGTACTGTTGCTATTTTTGATTGAGGATTAAGTATTCTTCCATAAAGTAATAATTTAATAAATCCTAAAACGTCATAAGAAATACCATCATATTGCTTGTAACTTCCAATATACGAACGTAAGCCTATTTCTTCGAGAATGTAATCAAATAAAGAACACGCAAATAGTTTTGGTTCTCCAACACATTCATTAGTGCCAGCTAAAATTCTAAAATTATAAACTTCTTTAGGTTGTTTTTTATTAACATATGGTTCTAATTCTTTGATGATTGGTAACCCTGCGTCAAAAGAATCTCTAAGTCGTTGAATGAAGTTTGATTGACCATCATCAAATTTATCAACAGGTCCAATATTTTTAATGGTTGTTTTTTTTACAATCATTTTATTTTTTTCTGTAGAAAATATTCTTTTTGTTTCGGAAATTCTAATATAATGTTTATTTCCATTTTTATAAATGTCTAAATACATTCTCATCACCCTTTACAAGCACTAAAGCACTACATAAATTATAACACATTTCGAAGGAATAATCAATAAAAAAACGACAAATTATATATAAAATATATAAGGAGTCGTTGGGTTGTTCAAAATATTAAAATTTACTTGGCAAACTCGGGTAAAATATGTAAATTAATCTAAATAAAATTATTCTTTAATAAGTGTGGTGAATTTGTTATAATATTCATATATTATACGAGGAGAATTTAGTATGGAAAAAGGATTAGGAAAGAAAACGTGGCTTTCAATTGTTTTGTTTAGTTTGTTTGGTCAAATTGCCTGGACAATGGAAAATATGTTCTTTAATGTGTTTATTGAAGAAACATTTAATGCGGGTGGTAATGACATATCTTTAATGGTAAGTGCTTCAGCTGTTGCCGCAACCCTTACCACACTCTTTATGGGAGCATTAAGTGATAAATTAGGTAAAAGAAAAGTGTTTATTTGCTTTGGTTATCTATTATGGGGATTATCAATTATGGCGTTTGCCTTATTAAGAATAGATACAATTACGGCAATATTTGGTGAAGTAGTTAATGCGGCTGCCTTAGGGATTGGTTTAACTATTGCATTTGACTGTGTGATGACTTTTTTTGGATCAACAGCAAATGATGCTGCATTTAATTCTTGGGTAACAGATATAACCGATACTACAAATAGGGGAAAAGTAGAAGGAATCAATTCTGCAATGCCTTTGATTTCAATCTTAGTGGTATTTG
>JBGVNW010000010.1:0-2758 GCA_045125935.1 Bacilli bacterium
CACCAAAAAGGCGATTTTATGATAATACAAAATAAGTTTATTTTCAAGAGTTTTAAAGAATTTTTAATAGATAGTTTAATTTTAAGTACAAAAAAATTAGAAAATAAGATAAATGAACTATATCTAGAAGAAATCAACTCAACTGATTTCAATCATGTAGTGTGTCATAAATGTAAAGCAACGGGCGATTACGAAGTTAAAGGATATTATGAAAGACATATTATAATTAACACTTATAAACTTAAAATTAAAGTATTAAGAATCAAGTGTAAGAATTGTGGAAGAACACACGCAATTCTTTTTTTAGATTTTATACCATATTATCAGTTATCTTCTTTAGATTCTGAAGAAATTATAAACAACAACTTTGAAGAGGATGTTTATAATGAAGAAATAATAAATAGTTTGAAAAAAAGAGTGAAAAAATTTAATGATCGTATTAGACCTTATGGATTAAGTGTTTTTAATGAAACAATTTTAGTAATAACAAAGATGATAGTTTTCAAATATTATAACGCTTATTTGCAAATTCATTGTGGGATAGTTTTATTGAACTGTGTCGATTCCCCATAACCTTATTGGAAATGATTTTCTTCATCCTGTAGCATATAGATATAGGAGGCAAGAAAACATGGAAAAAGATAACAAAAGACAAATAGCACTTTTTAGATATTCGGTGATTTCACCGCTTATAACAAATCCAGAAAATTATTGTAGCAACAATAATTTTTTTGAGAGTGCAGCGAGTAAAACATATGTCGATACATATGGACGAAAAAGAGTTATTTCGGCTGATACAATTGAAAGGTGGTATTACAAATATAAGGCAAAAGGATTTGATGGTTTGATACCACAAAGGCGGGTAGATTTAGGAACATCCAGAAAACTGTCAAATGAGATTTATTTAAAGATTGAAGAATTAATAAATCAATATCCTAGATTAAAAGCTATGGATATATATAGAGAGTTAATAAAATCAGAGATATCACCTAAAATGTGTTCATATGACACAGTAAATAGAATTTATCGAAAGATAAAGACAAAGACTCTTGATGAGCAAACTAAAGAAAGATTACGTTATGAATGTAAATTCAGCAATGATGTATGGTGTGCGGATTCTTCTGTCGGTCCCTACTTATACATAGGTAACGAAAGAATACGATTAACAATAATCGCATTTATAGATGACGCAACCAGACTAATAACAGGATGTAAGATATATGATAGTGATAATACTGTAAACTTAATTGCCACATTAAAAAGTGCGGTAGGGACGTATGGAAAACCAAAGGTTTTAAATATGGATAACGGGAGAAATTATCGTTCAAATCAAATGAGTTTAATAGCAGCAAGGGTTGGGATATCACTACATTATAATCCAATTAAAACTCCACAATCAAAAGCTAAAATTGAAAGATTTTTCAGAACATTAAAAGAGCATTGGTTAGCAAAAATTAATTATCATAATTTCAAAAGTATTGAAGAATACCAGACATCATTAAATGACTATATAAGGGAATATAATAATACCATTCATTCGTCACTAAATGGTAAAACACCAGTACAAAGGCGCAATCAAGACGCAAGTATTATCAAATATTTACCAGAGGAAAATATTGATCGTGACTTTATGTTAGAAATAGAAAGAAAGGTATCCTTTGATTCTGTTGTATTGATTGATACAAAAGAATTTCAGGTACCATATAAATATTCTTCAAGAAAAATTAAAATAAGATATAGTCATGATTATTCAAAAGCGTATGTTATAAATGGTAATAACTTTGAAGAAATAAAGTTATTAAATAAAATTGAGAACTCACAAATAAAAAGAAAGAGCAAATTAACGGAGGAATAAAAAATGGAACTAAATGAAAGATATTATACAAGATTTGGATTAGAATATAATCCATTTATTAAAAATAACAGTACAAAACATTACTACGAATCAAGCGATTTAAAAGAAGCAAAATATAAGTTAGATTATTTATTTAAAACGAAAGGAATAGGTGTAATTACTGGTAACCCTGGAATGGGGAAAACAACAACGATCAGAAAATACCTAAACGAATTAAATCGTGCATTGTATAAACCAATATATATTTGTATGACGACACTTAATGATAATGATTTTTATAGACAATTAATAAAAGAATTAGGATATGAACCAAAGTTTAGAAAATGTGATAATTTCCGTTTAGTTCAACAAATAATAAAGGAATATGAAAATAAAAAAATCACTCCGGTAATTGTCGTAGATGAAGCCAACTATTTATCAAGAACAATATTAAATGACTTAAAAATGATTCTTAATTTTAATATGGATTCCTTTGATAATTACATCTTAATTTTAATGGGCCTTCCTGTTTTAGTGTCTAATTTACAAGGAGCAGCACATGAACCATTTAGACAAAGAATTATCACTTCATATAATTTTGAAGGATTAACTAATGATGAGACTAGAGAATATATTTATAGTAAATTAGAAAAAGCAGGCGGGAGCACAAATATATTCGATGAAGGAGTTATAAAAGCCATTTGTAATTCATCATCTAATACGCCCAGAGTTATCGATCGAACAATGGATTACGCATTACTAATAGCTGACAAATTAAATTCTACAATTATAACTAAAGAAATAATTCAAAAAGCCATTGAGCAAACAATTTTATAATAAAAATATGGTTAGATTACAGTTTTCAACTAAATCTAGCCATTTAATTTAAAAATATTTCCTTACTTAATGTGCAAATTTCATCAC
>JBGVNW010000011.1:0-25606 GCA_045125935.1 Bacilli bacterium
ATTTATGAAATAATTGGAGTATCTCGGTATTTCTGCTAGGTTTTTCAAGTGTTTTTACAGAGTTTATGGTTAACCCTGTAAGAAGCCTTATTTTTAGGGACTTTTTATAAAAAAAGACAGGCAACATTATTGTTACCTGTCTACGAGTGAAGGAAGAGATGTTAAAGAAAGTCTGGAAGATTATCTTCGTATGCTTTTTCTAATTGTTCTTTTAGCTTTCGAATCTCTTCCTGTGCGTCCTCATATTTTTCTTTATACTTTTCTTCTTTTTGAAGTTCTTCTAGTTCTTTGGTAAGTTTTTTGTTTTCTTGTTTTAGCAATTGAATATAGGTTTCTTGCGTATCTTTATTTCTAGTTTTACAACCACAAGAAGGACTCATATAAACATCTGCTAAAGCTCTCATATCAGGGTGTTTTTTGAAATAGGTTTTGCTCACCCCTGCTTCATCACAAAGTTCTTTGAGAGTAAAAGTGCCTTGTTTCTTTAACTTATTTATAGCTTTTTTAACAGCTGCGGCTTTTTGAGCTTTTACTTCTTGATTATGTTTCTTTATTCCTATCATTTTCTTTTCTTTCATTGTCATTTGATTTTCCTCCGATTTGTTCTAATCGTTTCAAAATGTTTAAAATAGCATTTTGGTCTTCTATAGCTTTTTCTAACATTAAATCGTATCCATTGGTTTCTGCAATTTTAATAGTCGCTTCAATTTCTAATAGTTGCATTTCATACATATTTAAAAATTGCTTACTTGGTATAAAAAGAGGACAAGAAAAACATGCATTGGCTTTGGCACATGGAGTAGTTAAAGGATTTTTACTGCAAAAGCCATTACATAAAGCAACAGTTTCTTCTGTAGGAATTTCTTTTAGCTCTTCCATCTTTCCAATATTTCTGATTAATCTTTCATCTTTTTCCAAACGTGGTTTTAAATATTCCTTAACTTTATCTTGTGTTATTGCTACATAATGATTTATGGATCTAGGATTAGTTTGTCCCAATAATTCAGAAGCTACTTTTACGGCAACTCCTTCAGAAATTAAATTAGTAGCAAGGGTTGCTCTGAATTGATGTGTAGTACAATGCAATATTTTCCCATCTCTACCTTTAACATTTCCTTTGATTAAAGCTTTTTGGATATTATCATTCATAGATTTTATACCAATAGGCTTGTTTTTATTGCTAACAAAAACATATGTTAAATCTTCGCCAAAACGCTTTTTGTTTAATTCAATTTCATTTTTTATGATTTTAATACAGTTTTGGTAAACAGGTTTTTCATAAAAAACATCAGTTTTATATTGCCATAAATCTAAATAGTATGTTCCATCCTCATTTTGCTTTATACAATCAATTGATAATTTTGCAAGTTCAGAATAGCGTACACCAAGGAAAATCAAGCAATAAAGCATTTTTCCATATAATTTTGGCATCATAGGAATTACGCTAATAACCCCTCTTAATTCATCATCTGTAAGGTATCGACTTTCTTTTTTTGATTTAATTGCAAAGTCGCTGCTTATTAATAAAACATCTTTTGGCATATGTTTCATTTCGTGAAATGCACCCCATTCAAAAAATACCTTTAAGTTTTGGATATTAAGATTTGATTCATGAGAAGAGTATTTGCCACATGTTCTAAGATAAAGCATATATTCTTCAAGCACATCTCTATTTAATTTATCCAAATCAGAAGAAGCATAAAAATTATCTAGCCATTCAGAGAATATTTTAATGGAATGTAAGTATCTATATGTAGAGCCAAAGGTTATACTACAGACTTCTAATTGATATTTACAAAAAGTTTGTACATTCTTTAAAGTATGAGGATTTGTTATGTTTCTAAAATCCAAATTTTTCCCAACATCTTGATCCTTTACAAAAGGGAATTTTTGAACATGCCAAACAAGTTTTTGGGTTTCAGGAATATCTTTTTCATAATACTCACGAATAATTGATTGTGAATAAGTAATAAAAGTAGCGAACCTTGTTTTTCTTTTAGCAGGGACTAATTTTCCGTCAACAAGATGCTGACCATTTTTTAAAGATGTTTTATTTCCTTTATGATTTATTAAAAATGTTTCAAAATGGCTTGTGTCTTCAAGATCTAAAATGCTGGTATAATTCATAAGATATTTTTCAACGTATTCTGCTAATACTTTGTAGCGATCATAGTATTCTGCAAAAGACCCCAATTCTATTTTTCTTACTTCAATTAAGAAATACATAAAATACTTGTATTCTTCAACGATATAGGGATTCTTACAAATAGTAAACTTAAATTTATGGTCAGTTATGTTTGAACGAGATCGCCAACTTGATTTGGAATTAATATGTGCTTCCTTAAAATAATCCCATTCTTTAATATCCCATTCATCTTTTTTATATTTCTCAGGAATATCAAATTGTGGTAGGGGTTGTGGATATAGAGTTTGTAATTTCTTTATTGCCATCTGCATCCTCCTCTGTCTCTAATCTTGCGATTAGGTTTTCTAATTCAATAATTTGTCTTTTTGCTGTTTCAATATTAGGTTTCCAGCCATTTGCTTCATAAATTGGTAAACGAGCTTTAATGGTTGCAAGCTGATCTTTATGTACTGATAAAAATCTTTTAGATGTTACAAAGTATTCACAGGAAAGACATGCATCTACTGCAGGACATTTTTCTAACTTGGTTGATTTTCCGCAGATTCCATTTGGAAGGACATGGCTTTTTAATGATTCCTTTGTCCATTCAGCAAGTTCAGATTCGCCAGTTTTAGAAAAGTATTTATCTGCATTCATTTTTCTAAAGTCCATGTTTTTTTCAATGTATCGATAAGACATTTGAATTTCTTGGTGCCATAATACAGCTTTTTGAATTACTACTATAGGCACTTTATATGTAACATGGAGTTCTGTAGCTATCGTGTGCCTATATGCGTGTGTAACGTAATCATAATCAGAACCATCTTCGTTTTTAATTCCCCATTCTTTACAAAGCTTTTTAAAATTATTCCTATATGTTTGAGAAACATATGGACGTAGTTTTTCTTTATCAGATGGGAAAAGATAGATTTCATCATAATCAAGATTGTTTATGACTTTTATTTGTTCCTGTATAAGTTCATAGAGAGCCTTTGGAATTAAATTCATAATAGTCTTTTGCATTTTTTGACAGATGTAAGGTCTTACATAATAACCACCATTGCCATCTTCATATAAACAATCTGTTCTGAGCTGACAAACATCACTAATTCTCATTCCTGTACAATAATTGATTAAATATATGAGCATGTATGAAAATGGAGCAGTATGCAAATGATTAAAGATTTGTAACACAGTAAATTCATCAACAGTGTTTTCAAAAAGTTCTTGTTTATCTTTTCGATACATATTTTCTTTTACAGGATTAGTAATAGTTACAAGCTTTTTTACAATGAGGTATTCATACATTTCATTTAGCGATTTGACAATTTTGTTATAAGAGGATAATGCTAAGTCTCTATTTTCTTCTAAGTAGGCATAAATGTCATCAGAAGTAACATCGTCAAATTTTGTGTCCTTGATATAATCAAAAAACGAATTTAATACATAAAAAGTATTTGAGATTGTCATTAATGTGCGCTCTGTATTTCCTATTAAATATTTAATATATTTTTTTAAGAGTTCTCTATTATGTACAGATTCAACTAATCGAAAATTAAATGTAACTTTAGAGGCAGTTTTGTTTATGCGTTCTTCTGGCAACACAAAGATTGATTCGTCCCAAACATCTCTTTCAAATCCTTTTCTGTGATCGTAATAATCAAGAAGAGCATGTTTGCAAGAAAGAATGATTTTCTTGTTTTGTGTGCCTAATTTGTTTTTGTCACAGTACATATGAAACATTTCTCTTAATTGATCATCTGGAATTTGGGTTATGCCATTTAGATTACTCATAAAACCTGCCAAACGAATAGTATGGTAAGCTGATGCTGAATTTGGCTTATATGGTTTATTTTGAGCGTGAATCAAAAACAACAAGTCTCTAAATTCTTGGCGAGAAATATCATTTTCAATTAAAGTAAAATCTATTTTAGTAACAGATTTTCTCGACATTGTTTCAATTAGGTCTGAAAGATAAATTTTATCTTGCTTCAACAAGGTCTTTATTTTTTGTGTTCGTATATCAATTGTTGTTGTCATATTTAATCCTCCATATCTTCTTCAATTAAAAAATCAACGAGTTCATCTAAAGCTTTTTTATCAGGACAGATTCTAGTTTCTACTTTTTTAAAATATTTGTTCATAGCTGCCTGTCTTGTTGGGGTGTCAGTTCTTGCATATATGTTTGCAGTTGTGCTTGAATCTTGATGACGTAAAGTATCTTTAATAATTTCTATATCAACACCAGATTTCATCATATCCATTGCTAAACCATGTCGTAGCATGTGTGGATGAAGATGGTTGATGCCAACTTTTTTACCAAGTTGCTCAAACATATCTTCTATAGTGTCACGCTTCATTGGTTTGTACCTATTAACAGGAGAGTATAAATTTACGATGAGGTAGTTAGTATCAATCTCTCCCATTGTTTGAATAAGAAAATCATTGATTTCTTTGGCTAGTGAAGAAGATACAAATACATCACCGATAGAATTGTATTTAACTGCAGCATCTGGATTATTTGGATCATCACGTTTAACGATATGAACAATTCCATTATTAATATCTTTTAAATCTGAAATGTTAAGTCCAATAAGCTCTGAAACTCGTAAGCCGCCTTCAAAAAGCAATCCTATTATTATTCTGTTCCTTGGGTTAGTTGCATTTTCCATAAGCAATTTATATTGGGAATAGGTAATATGTTTAATTCTTTTCTTTGGTGCTTTTTGCTTAATATTGCTTTTTTTGACCTTTTCATGCTTAATAATCATTTCATTAAGTTCATGATGAAAACGAGGATACATGCGAGACTCTTTATAGAGGCCAAGCTTTTCAATGCCTTCGTCTAATACAAGAAAATCATAAAAGGAAAGGACTGCATTCATTATTTGATTAACTGTGGAAGCTTGTCTTTTTGCTTCTATTTTCTTGCCTTTTTCTAAGCAGTTGATTTCAACCACTTTGTTGTTAACTACGTTGTAGTATGTAGGATATTTGAGCCAGAACTTAAATCTTGAAAGATTTGTGTAAACAGTCGCTTTTTTTGTTGTTCCAACTCCAATAGCAGAGTGGTAATCAAGGTTTTCAAGTTTCATCCATTCATAGTAAAGCTTTAAGTGCTGTGCATAAACTTTACTAGTGTTTGAGCTATATCCATTACTAATCATGTTAAGCATGAATCTGTAAACAGGCATGATTGGCTTGTAGTTGTCATCAATCAAAAAATAAATTGTTCCAACAAGCTTCTTTACACTCTTTACTTCCATAATTTCGTCCTCCTTTCTTATAGATTTCCTTAGTAGAATTTTATAATTTTTAAAGTTTTTCAAAAAGTTGTAGAGTTTTTGCTACTTTTATTGGGGATTAAATTGCTCAAAATAGCTAATTGTGGTAATATCAAAAACAAATAAAGCTAAATATATGTTTTTTACGTTATCAAGTGGGGTGTTTTGCGTTGGAATATATGAAGCCACAATCAGCTAGATTAGTAGATATGAGTAAGGTTCGTAGTGATACAACAGCTTATAAAGTACGAAAAGCTATTTACGATTTCTTACAAAAGGGATATCCAGTAAATATTAATGATATTGCTAATGCTATAGGAGTAACCAGACAGGCTATTTATGCACGTTCAGAGCTTAGAGCATTAATCGAATATTATGGGAAATACGTTCAAAAGAGTGTTCCAGCAGATAGTGAAGAAGAATACAGAATGATTTGCAGTATTCCTAATCTTCAAGAACTGGAAAAGGATATTGAACGACTTTACAATGAGAATAAAGAATTGCAATTAAAAAAATTAAGACTTCAAAATGAATTATTTGCTTTGGAGAATGGTCTTGCATTATAAGTTATCCAGAACCCCATCTTCACAGAAGCTATAATAACAATTATCTCCAATGATGATATGGTCTAAGAGTTCTACGTTTAATAGCTTTCCAGACTCTTTAATTCGCCTTGTGAGGGTAGTGTCATGCACAGAGGCTTCAACGTACCCTGAGGGGTGGTTATGTACTAAAATGAGCCCTGTAGCGCCTACAAGAAGGGCTTTATTAAAGATTTCTCTTGGAGAAGTTATGCAGGAATCAATTGTTCCGTGGGCTATCTCAAAGATACCTGTAATATCGGATTTTGTGTTAAGAGTAAGCATGTAGATGTATTCTTCAGCCATATTCTGTATATCAAATAGATCATTTAAAGCATTAACTATAAACTGTGGATTACTAAGCTTTTTATAAGCTTTGTAGTTTACGGCTTTTTCTTTTTCTAATTCTGTTCTCATTGTTTCCCTATTAATTTTGGTTGTGTATTTAGTTATTCTCATAATTTTTCCCTTTCTGTTTATAAAAAGGGCGCTACAAAAGCCTTGTATGCTAATGTAACGCCCTCTGATTATACTTTTAGATAGTTAGCATTTACTAACTATCTGTGGTAAAAAAAATATAATCACTTACTCTGAAACCATTAATAACTCTTCTGTAGAAGTAGAATCATCTACCATAGCTCCCTGTTCAGCCAGAGATTCATCAAATGGTTCTTCTGTGGGTTCATCTGAATGTTCCTCTTCTGAAAAATCCATTACTGGAGAAGCATCTGATTCTTCTTCTAACAATTCAGTATCAATAGTTTCTTCTGCTATTTCAGGAAGTTCTTCTTCGTGTAAGACTTCTTCCTGTTCTTCGATGTTTTCTTTGTCTAATTCCATTTCAATAATTTTATCCTCTTTATCAATTCTAAAGTGTTTGTAGAAGTGATCTGTCATAGTTTCAAGTCTACCAAGTACTTTTTCTTTCTTGATTGATCCAGAAGAACAGTACTGACCATATTCAGTTTTGCAAGCAACAAAGAAATATAAAAACCAATTATGGAAATCATAAGCTTTAATTCCTTTTGTAAGTGCAATATCTGCTAAGATAATTGCCATAGGAACATTAATCTTCTTTAAAAGCTTTTCTTTACTATCAAAGGCCTGATTAAGATAATCAATCGCTGTAGTAAGAATAATCTGCTGTTCATAAGAGTAGTTATTTTTAATATGGCTCGAATATTTCATTACTTCATCAGCACTGATAGAAGCATATTCGTAGTAGCCATATTTGTTATCCAAGAGCATCATTGACTGTAAGAGTGTACACATATCATCACTTTTTCTAAGCTGCAGCTGACTGAAATTGCATTTTTCTCTAAAGAAAGTGCCTTTCAGAATATCGTCAATGAATCTTGCGTTGGTTGTTCCCATTAAAGGCTTTGATTTTTGTGGCTTTGTAAGAGGAGTTGAGTTATTTAATCTGAAGAAGATTTCTTCAATCATATCGTCATCACATTCTTCAAAAGCAAAGATCTGGAATTTGAATCTAAGTAACTCCTGTTTTACGTCTTCGTCCAATTCTTCAAAAGTTTTGCCAGCCAGTTCATAGCGTGTGCCTTCAATTTCAACAGCAGGTGTTTCTTCATTCAAAGCATATTCGCCATCAATAAAGCTAAAAATAGTTGTCATTCTCTGTTTTCCATCAAGTACTGAGTACTTAAAAACAGGTTTTCCTTTTTCATCTGTTTCGCTTGAATCAGTTTTTTCAACGTAAACAGCAGGCACAGGGAAATTTGCTAAAATGCTATGTACCAAAAGACTCTGCTGTAAGTTATTCCACTGAGAAGACTGTCTCTGAATTGGATGGTCGAAACATAATGTTTCTTTGTTAGCGTGCATAGTTTTTAAGTTCTTAATTGTCCAGTTAAGTGTTGTTTTAATCATAATCCTTTTTCTCCTTTTAGGGTTTTTGCTAATTAATAAGTAAATTTATTTTTCTGTAATGCATGTGTTGAGGTAAGCATCGAGCCTATCGTTTTCAACACTATACTGATAAACTGAATCTGAAAGATATTCATCAGGTGATACAACTTCTGTATTTACACCGTGAACCATTTCCATAAGCTGCTGTGGTGACATGTCTGTGCCTTCAGGAATAATTAATGCCTCGTGGATTGAACTTGGTAATAAGTAAAAGTTCCCAAATCTTTTTCCTAAACATTTCAATACACCTGGGTAAAATATTCCTGAGAAACCATTTCTGGAATATTCGTTAGTGATTGCATAAACATAGTCATGTGGAAGGTTTTCGATTGTATCAGATATTGTTTCGTACTGTGGGATATCAAACTGAAACATAAGTGCGTTGAGAGATGTAATATTGATTGGGAAAAGGCGAGGAGTATTTTTTGTAGCAAGAATGAATAATTCCTGTGGTGTTGTATCCCATATTTTTACCATGTCATTTGTAACTATAAAACTCATTTCATTTTTATCATTGATTGAGAGAACACTATAAAGAATGATTGCTAAGTCAAAGAAATCAATGTGTGGAATAGAAGAGAGCTGATCTTTGTAAGCTTCTTTATTTACTACTTTGTAACAGATGTTACTTTTCTGAACATTGAAATCCTGACAATCATCAATGTTGATAGGTGAGTTTTTAGCTGCAAAGAAATACATTTCAAGTACATCTTCTGCGATATCAGCAACTGAACTACCATTTCTATAATCTTCTATGAGATTTTTAAAATAGAATGTAGGTGTTGCCTGAGTGTCTTTTTGTCTAATAGTAAAGGCATCAATTTCTTTACCATTTTTGAAAGCTTTGTAAGTTTCTACCTTATAAGGTGCTTCTAATTTGCTTGTAATAATAGTAGTTAACTCTGTTTTAAATTTTTCGTACATAATCTTTCCTCCAATAAGTTCAATTAGAACAATTTGTCATATTTCTCCATTTGACGAATCAAATAGGCTGTGATTCTAAATAGTTTTTTGATAATGGTACTTTTAGAACCTGCATCAAGTTTTTCTTTATATCCTGCATTTTCTTCACGTATTAAATTTAATAGATTACGAAATACAGGAGTTCTTTCTTTATTCTCAAAGGCTTCAATATATGTGTTTACATTTGAAACTTGAGAATCAAATAAGCCAATATGAGGCATTGTCTCAAAATAGGTTTGAGCATCTTTCTCATAAAAGTATTCATCTAATTTCATAGCTATTTGAGCTTGCATGAAAGTTTTTCTATTAAAGAAATCCATTTTTATTCTCCTTTCTCTTCTTAAGCTTTCCAAAGATAGTTACTTGCAACAACATTTGGTCGGCTATGTTGAAGGTTTTCGCTAACTTCTTTTAAAATTCCTTTGTCGTAGGAGTAGCCTACAAGTTCTTTCTTGCAGTAATAGATTTTTCCAGTTGCTACATCGCCACGAGATTCAAAGAAGTCGTATAAATCTCTTGCATAGTCGGCTCTTAAATCGTGAATAGAGCTTTTAGGCAAGTCTGATTTAAGTAAAATTCTATCTTCACCATTGAAATTATGAGTTTCAGCAGATCTCACAATTTCTCTGACTTGATCTGAATATTGTGGATTTACTAAGCACCAACGTTCTATGCCTCCTTTGCCACGCTTGTAAACTTCTAAATTACCATCGCTGCGTTCTCTGAAATCTTCTTTTCGAAGTCTCATTGCTTCAGCACGTCTACATCCAGTAGCTTTTACAAGTAGCTTCCCGACAGCATACTTTTCTTCAGGAGATTGATAATCAGAACTAGATGTACCCCTACATCGTTTGATATCAGCCCTGTTTCTGGAAGGGTAGTCGTAATCAAAGTCATTCTTGCTGCAGTGAAAAGTTTTAGCGAGAGCAGAGCCATATTGATTAAGAGTCCAAGCACTTAGTCCAGCCTCTTCTTTTTTCTCAAGGAATTCTCTAACATATTTCTTACAACCTAAAATGCTTTTTACTTCACGGTGACTACGAATGGTATCGCCTATGAATTGCTTGTTTACTTTTAGGTAGGAGTTGTAAGTTGATTGAGAATATATTCCTGATACAAGTGCTGGGTTTTCGCCTTTAGCTCTGGCTTCTTCTTTGGCTTGATGTTTGCTTTGTCCAAACTTGCATTCTTTATTAAGTTCTTTAATCATTTGGTGTGTGATGTTTGATTTTTTACCCATGTGGTTTGACCTCTCTTTCTTTTAGAGGGGAGCACCATGAGTAAAAACTTAAGAAACAACAACTTGTTTAGAAATCCAATTAAATATCTGGTTAGAAATTTCTGATATGAGAGTGAGAGTAGATTTTAATTCTTTCAGGTCACGGCTTCCCCATGAAGCAACGTAACCAAAGCTGTATTCAGAGCTATCAAGCTTTTCTATGTTAAATTCATTCTTTAGCATAGAAAGAACACAGTAAGCACAAGATTCTGCAATTACTTCTTTAGTAGCACGATCCAATTCTTTCGTGTGTACTGTGTGGATTGTTTCCTGTAGGTAATGAGAATACTCGTGAACTACAGTTTTCAGCTTATGCAAAGTTGATAACGTAGGTTTCAAAAAGATTTGTTGACTAAGAATGTTGTAATATCCATTTGCGTCATTTTCTGCTAAGGAATAATCATAGTCGATTGGGACTTCAGATGTTGCGAATAGCTTATCCAACATTACATTTAACTCTTGACTTTCATACTTCAAACTTTTTACCAGAGTTGGTAATTCATCTCCCATGGTTTGAGAGATATCAAATACATAGCCTGTTTTAAAATAAAGGTGTTTTCGTTCCACTTCCTGAATAGAAGTAGTTCCATCTGGATTAGTGATTTCTTTTTCCGTAGTTACCTTTTTAGGTGTTGGAACAAGAATCTTAATTCCATGTTCACCTTTTTTCACGATACGATTGAATTTGGTTGTCCAATCTTTAAACGAAGCTACATAGCTGGCTTGTGGGCATTGATGTAAAATCAGAATGATATTGCTAAATGAATAGCTGTGGAATTTACTAAAAGTGTCCAAATATCTTACATAGTTTTCTGATGTAAACACATCTCTTACGCCGTTTTCGAGATTTTCCAAAATCTCATTCATTTGTTGTTTACGCTCCTCGAGCGTTTTCGGTTGGTAATTTTTACCCATAATTCTCTTCCTCCTATTTTTCCCTTTTAGATGTTTAGATCTAAAAAGCATGGTTAGGGTTGAGCCATGATTCCTGTTACCATGGGAACAGGTGGCATTATTAATGGTGTATGAAATTAATCATACTGGGTTTTGTGCTTTGCATTTCGAATGAGAAACACAGTACACAGCTTACTGAAACACATGGTTTCTTGCCTAAATTATCAGTTTGACCTATTTTTTTGCATCAAAAAAAGACCGTCGAAACTGAAAGGACAGTTCGTCAGCAAATGAGCTGCAGATATTAAGTTGTCAATCAAAAAGGGAATTGATTGGCGAGATCTGTTGAACTTATTAATGTCCGCCTACACTGAACACCCCTCTTGCTTCTGGCGACCGAACATCACGGGCTGTTACTAGGGGCATAAACACATAAACTTAGAATCTTTGTGTTTATCGAGGTATTATCGATAAAAAAGATATCGAATTACTTCTGGTTTACATTGTAGATCTGATTTTATTTAAAAGCAATAGTACACATTTTTACTAGAAAACCACAAAAATGGCTAAAAGTTGCAGGAAAAAATTAGATTTTTAAAGGTAAACGATTTACAGGTATTTGGAGATTGCAAAAAACGATGAAAAAAATATTTGTTAACTTTTGTTCATATTTATTGTCCGTGAGTGGAAGACAGTAGAAAATACAAAATGACCTGCAAAGATAACCAATCCTTGCAGGTCTATAAAAAATAGGAGAAGTATATGATAAAAAAGTGTCAGATCGATTAGACATGGAAATGAATATTATCAAAAAAGAAAAACCACATCTAATCGTATTTCGTATTATACTTATATTTTTTTGAAAATCAACAGACATAAAATTGCTTAGAAAACCACGAAACTAGAGGGAAAGTGATGGGAAATGAAAAGAAAAAGTTAGGAGTTCTGTGTTATGGTTATGTGGAATTCTCAAAAATAAATAAAAATTTCCCCCAAATATTTTTCCAGCCCAGATATGGGTAAATCTCTAATTCAGGGCTTCTACGCCCTGTAAGGGGTGCCACGATAGGGCACAAGTTTTTGTTGGCTTCGGAAAGTTGTTGGCGACACGTTTTTATGCAGTTTCGTGTATGTCGTTGTTTACCTCCCTCAATTGCCAGCAATCGAGGAAGATAACCAACTCCACCTTTACGCCCTAAGTTATTTCAAAGGTCAGGCATATGTTTTTATACATATTTCTTCCCAATGAAATAAAAAAATGACTAATAGCTCCATCTTCATAAGGGATGGAATTATTAGTCGTTTTAATTATTAGGGCTGGTTGTAGTCTTTTCTTTGCAGAGCATATGCTGTCGTTTTATTTTTCTTCTTTATAGAAATTCTTATTGAATTTCTTTATGTTAGCATCTATGGAATAATCAGAATCATCCATATCTGCATAGTTTATATAAAGGGTATTTTTATCAATAATAGAAATCAAAAATTGTCTTTTCTCTGATTCTGATAGTTTTTCAAAGCCATCTTTTTCTTTATCCATAGCATCAATATCTACTCTATAACAAATAAAATCAGAAGCTTTTATTTCGTCATAGAGAGCAGATAAATCTATTTCTGGAACAGACGAAATTTTATCAATCATATTTTGACTGTTCTTTGCAAGTTCGCAGTAAACAAAGTTTCCTCCACCTTGCCAATTAACAGATTTAGATATTCCTGATTGTTCTCCTGCAATAACGCCTTGTAATCTCTTGACGGCCATATCCATATGGCTATCAAGTTGTTCGATTCCAATGTATTGTCTTCCCATTTTATGTGCAACGGCTGCAGTTGTACCAGATCCTAGGTAAGCATCAAGTACAAGATCATTTTCGTTTGTCAACAAACTTAAAATTCTGTTAATTAAAAACTCTGGCTTTTTCCCATTTTTTAATGCAACAGACCCCTCTTTATTTAAATTAATGGTGCTAATATCAGTCCATATGTCACACAAATATTCTTCTGTGTAATCACTTAAAAACAGCATTTGCTTACCTTCCCACCAAATATATTCAATTCCTGTTGGAGAAATAACTTTTTTTATTTTTGTATCAAAGTTCATTTTAGATAGAGAAGAATTGTTTGTCCTATATATAACTCTTTTGGCGTTTGACAATTTGAATTTCAACACAGCATCTTCGTCTCTACAATCAATTGTAGTATGTTCTTTAATATAATCTTTGACATTTGTAATTTGCCAATCTTCAACTGCATCGCCAGGATTTATAATGATTTGACTGTAATATTTTGCATATTTTTTAAAGTATTCAGTATCATCTGTTTTTGAATATTTGATTGGATGCAAAATAACTTCACCTTTTTTATAAATCAATAAATATTCTTTAATTTTGGGTAGTTTCTTATCAACATGAGACATTTTTACACCAGAAGATTCACTCATTTTAACACAAATTGTATTCACTCTATTATCTCTACCAAAAATTTCATCACACAACACGGTCATATAGGCTTGTTCATTGTCATCGCATTGAATACACATTACACCACCATCTTCACGAAGAAGGTGTTTTGCTATTTCAAGTCTATTTTTCATCATGGTGAGCCATGAACTGTGCTTGAAGCTGTCTGCATAAGGGACTTTGTCGCTTTCTGTGTTGTATAGAATATCCCAATACATTAGTTTGATTTGTCCTTTGTAACGAGGAAGAAGACTGTGCATAGCTAATAGGTTGTTGCCTTTGATAATTAAATTATCTTTGTCTGAAAGGGTAGTAGTTTCCTGAACGCCTGATTCATCATATCTTTTAACAGAAGTCATTACTTTAGGTGCAAGTAATGTATCTATTTCCTTTTTCATTAGAACTTCATTAAAGAAGATTTCCTGTCTATCATCAGTTTCTTTTGTTGAATCCATTTCTAATAAACAATCCTTACATGGGAATGATAAAACCACATCATTATTATTTTTCAACGAATTTCCCTTTTCATCAGTAAGCATAATTTTGTTTTTGAATCCTGTATATGAACTTGGTAAAAAGTCCTTACTGTCAATTATCCAGTTGAAACGTTCTTTATCAAAAACTAAAAACTCATCTACTTCTGAGAAAAACATAGATTTTGTTTCAGGATTTTTTATTAATAAACCAAGTAGCTCAGGATTCATTTTTAATGATGCTTCTTGGATTGCATTTTTAAGTAAATTGCCCTCATTATCAGTAAAGCTAGAACTTGCTTTTAAAACATCATATAGTATTTCAATATTTTTCATGTATAAATCCTTTCTGATGAGAACGAAAAAGCACCATAACACAAACGTGTCATAATGCTCCCTATTTCCGCTCCATATCTGATTAGAATTTATACATCCTGGTATAAATCTGTTACTTATATTTTTCCACAAAAAAGCCTTAAAATCAAGACCTGTGCTATTGTATTTATAAAAATATTTAGATATAATTTAATAGTAATTATAATTTTTAATTATAAAAATATTTATAATAAAGGAGTGATAAGATGAATCGTATCGATGATTTGGACTTATTTCTCAACGATAGTTATCGCATTTTAATAGTCCTGTACAATCATCAACAGACTATTAATGAGAATACGTTTAGTCCAATCACTCAACAAGAAATAGCAGACAGCATAGGATGCAGTATTATGAAGGTCAATCCTATAATTGCAAAGTTGAAGAAGAATGGATATGTGAGTACATATAAGAATTCAAGAGGCAGATATCAGCTTACAGATAAAGCAAAATATCTGGTTAAAGAATTACAGAAGCTACAGGGAGAAAAGGTAAAATGAAAAACTTAAACACGATCTACGATATTTTGAAAAAGGATGCTGACCTCGTTAATGCAGAGGGAGAGCTGTTGAAAAACGTTATTTACGAAAAGGCAATGAAAATGGATGCTAGCCTTTTACGATTACTTTATTCAGAACCAGTTACTAAAGAAATGTTTTTTACAGATGTTGAAGGAGTAGTTGTATTTGATAAAGTTAAATTTGGTTGGTTGTTAGATAGCAAAGATTTTCTTCCAGACAGCTACACTATGTTTAAAAATAAAATCATGTTGGTTGATAAAAATAATGAGTCAATCAACAAGAGTTCAGATGTTGTAATCTCTTTTCCTTACAAAGAATGTGTTCTTGAAGGTGGACAAACAAGAGAAGATGAAAAAAGAGATGAAATTTACTACAATGAAATCTTAGGAAAAGATTCGATTGATACGCTTCTTGCACCAAAGGCATTAGTTAATGCCATGCGTTATTCTGCAGATGGTGGAGAACAAGCAATAGAATTTACAAGTGATGATAATCTTGTTATTAAAGGAAATAATCTGCTTGCAATCAGTAGCGTTAAAGAAAGATATAAGGGATTGATAAAAATGATTTATATTGATATCCCATATAATACAGGAAGTGATTCTTTCCGCTATAATGACAATTTTAATCATTCTACGTGGCTTGTATTTATGAAGAATCGTCTGGAAATTGCGAAGGAGCTTTTGAAGTCAGATGGTGTTATTTTTGTACAGAGCGATGATAACGAACATGCTTATTTGAAGGTATTAATGGATGAAGTGTTCGGAAGAGATCGTTATATCAATACAATTACTGTTGAAGCAAAAGCATCTTCTGGTGCATCTGGGGGAGGAGAAGATAAACGTTTGAAGAAAAACGTTGAATTTATTCTTTGCTATGCTATGGAAGGATTTGAAAGATTTAATGAATGTTACAATGCAATTCCTCTTAAAGATTTCCTTCAAATGCAGAAATTACAAAAGAAAAACTTCCACTATACAAGCGTTTATGTAGATTTAGGTGAAAAAGAATACTTTACAACAATTAAAGATGGTTCTGGACAAGATATTATTGTTTATAAACATACAGGATATCAGACAAAAAGCGTAAGTCGTTTGGCTGAAGAAGAAGGTATTGATGAAATCGAAGTCTACAAAAAATATTATGATAGAGTTTGTACAACTGAAAATGCTCAAACATCTATCAGAACTAGAGTATTAGAAGCTACTGATCAAGAAGATACAATGTATTCAATTGAATATTATCCAGTATCAGGAAGAAATAAAGGCCAATTAACAACAGTTCACTTTGTTGGTCCAAAGAAACGTCTTGTATCATGGTTTAAAAATGTTTGTGTACAGGAAGATGGGGAAATTTTCAAGAAAGAAAAAGTTGGTTCTCATTGGAATGGCATGAACTGGAACAACATTGCAAGAGAAGGTGGAGTAAAACTTGATAGTGGTAAGAAGCCAGAAGACTTATTGCGTAGAATTGTAGAAATTTCGACAGAAGAAAGTGATATAGTTATGGATTTCTTCGGCGGATCTGGAACCACTGCAGCAGTAGCTCACAAATTAGGAAGAAAATATATTACTGTAGACCAGATGGACTATATAGAAGAATTAATTGTTACGAGACTTAGAAATGTTATTGAAGGAGATTCGACAGGTATTTCAAAGTTTATTGATTGGAATGGCGGGGGCTCTTTTGTATATTGTGAACTTGCTGATAATAGCCAGAAGCTTGTTGATAAAATAAAAAACTGTGAAGAATCAGAACTTCAATCAATTTATACAGAATTACAGAATTCAGATTTTATCTCATATCGTGTAGATATCAATGAATTGATTAATAGCGCTACACAATTTGAAGAATTAAGTGAGGACGATAAACGAAAATTATTGATTTCAATAATTGATAAGAATACACTTTATATCAATTATGCTGATATTAATGATTCAGATTATGGCATTGATGACAATACAAAAGCTTTTAATGATAGCTTTTACATGAAAGGAGAACAGTAATGGCAAGAAAGGCTAAGAAAAAAGATGCCTTAGTCATAAATGAAGCTGAATTCTTATATTGGAAAATAAAAAATCTGGCAGATGGGCTATCCTTGATGGGATTAGGTTATCCCGATGTGCCATTATATATAAAGAATAACTTATCCGAAAAATTTGAGATAAGAAAATACCAAGAAGAAGCTTTCCAATATAGCATTAACTATATTGAGAATATGGCTAAAGACAAACAAGTACATATGCTTTACCATATGGCAACAGGTTCTGGAAAAACTTATATCATGGCTGGAATGATTTTATATTATTACAAACATGGATATAGAAACTTCTTATTCTTTGTTAATCAGGGAAATATTGTTGAAAAAACCAAAGAAAACTTCACTAACAAGAATTTTGCAAAGTATTTATTTGCAGATAAGATTGTAATTGATGGAGAAAATATTGAGGTAAAGATTGTTGAGAATTTTCAGGATTATGATCCAGATGCTATTAATATTAAATTCACAACAGTACAACAATTACACGAAGATTTAAACAAAACTAAGGAAAACTGTACAACATTACAAGATTATGAAGATATTAGAACAGTATTAATTGCAGATGAGGCACACCACCTTAATGCAGATACTAAAAAAGACAAAGCAGAAAAGAAACATGAAGAATCATGGGAAAGTTCTGTTAATAATGTCTTTAGAGCCAACAGATATAATGTAATGATTGAGTTTACAGCAACCTGTGATTTGAAAAATGAAAACATTTATAACAAATACAGAGATAAGATTGTCTACAACTATCCATTGTTAAAATATAGAGAAGATGGTTATACAAAGGAATTCCTTAATTTACAGTCTACATTCACGCCTTTGGAAAGAACCATTCAAGCAATGCTTCTTAGTCAGTACAGATTAAAATTGTTTGAAAAGCATGGATTGATTGTAAAACCAACCATTCTGCTCAAATCAAAAACTATTGCAGAGAATCAAGAGTTCTATGAAATGTTTGTTGATTACATAGCTAATGATTTTAGTGTTGCTGATATTGATAAGATTCGTAAAAATGCAACAGGTATTGTTGAAAGAATGTTTGAGTTCTTTAAAGAAAGAGAACTTTCTGATCAAGATCTTGTCGCAGAATTAAAACAAAATTTCTCAGAAGAGCATTTAATTATTATGGATAGTGGTGACAAAAATGTTGCTGAGAAACAAAAGAAAGTAAACGATTTGGAAAACAGAAGCAATCCATATCGTATGATTTTTACTGTAGATATGCTTTCCGAAGGATGGGACGTATTAAACCTTTTCGATATTGTTCGTTTATATGACACTCGTCAAGGTGGTAGCACTATTTCAAAAACAACAATTCAAGAAGCTCAGCTCATTGGTCGTGGTGTTAGATATTGTCCTTTCAAAATTGAAGATTCACAAGAAGCTTATAAGAGAAAATATGACAATGACCCTGAAAATGAAATGAGAGTATGCGAAACCCTTTATTATCATAGTAAACAGGACAGCCGTTATATTGAAGAACTCCGTCAAGCTTTGAAAGAAATTGGATTTGATCCTAAAGAAGTAGTTCATTTTACATATGCAGTAAAAGATAGCTTCAAGAAGACAAAGACTTTCAAAAATGGAAAACTCTTTGTTAATAAGCAAATAAAAATTGGAAGAGAGTCTATTACAGAGATTCCAAATAACTTTATGCATTTCCAAACAGAAGTAGATATTTCTTCTCGTGCTAGAGAAGTTGGACTTGCTGATGATAAGACAAGATCAGATTCTAAAGATGTGTTCAAAGTAGAAACATCCATTAAGGTTGCTGAATATGCAAAAACAAATTATCCAGTAGTATATAAAGCATTAAGACAATATCCAGTTTTTAAATTTAATAGATTGGCTGGCTATTATCCTAATCTTACAAGCGTTAAGGAATTTATTACTTCTGAGAAATATGCAGGACAATTCCAACTCTACATGGTTACCGATGAACAACCAACAAATCTTGACTACTATGAAGCATTCCTATATTTCTTTGGCAAGCTATCTGATAAGATTTTAGGAATCAAAGAGAGATTTGTGGGTTCAGAAGAATTTACAGATGTAGAACTTTGCAAATATGTAAAAGACACAGAGCGTAAAAAAATGAATCCTGACAAACTTGGAGAAGGTGTTTCTCAAAATGCTGTTCCAGAAGATACAGGATATAAGATGGATTTATCGTTGTATGACTGGTATGTTTATAATGACAACTATGGTACAACAGAAGAAAAGAAATTCGTAAAATTCTTCTCTACTAAGGTTGAAGCATTACAAAAAGAATATGATGAAGTATACCTTATCAGAAACGAAAGAAATCTTCACATATATGCATTTGAGGATGGTAGAAGATTTGAGCCAGACTATATCTTATTATTAAAGAACAAGTCTTCAAATAAGATTGAGCAACAACAAATCTTTGTCGAACCAAAAGGAAATCATTTGTTAGATGAAGACAAGTGGAAAGAAAAATTCTTATTAGAGCTTGAACAAAGAGCAGAAGCTGTTTGCTACAATAATGATGTAGATGAGTTTAAAGTTATTGGTTTGCCATTCTACAACAAAGATAATAAAGAATCAGAGTTTAATGATGCCATTGATAAATTAATTAAGTAATGGTTCGTAAGGAGGGCAATAAAACTCATGCAAACAAATGATAGACAAATTACAGAATTAATGAAAGCTGTGCATGACGGAAAAGCCCAGCTACCTGACTTTCAGAGAGGTTGGGTTTGGGATGACAATAGAATTAAAGCTTTGATTGCCAGTATTACAAATAATTATCCAGTTGGAGCTGCCATGTTCTTAGAATATGGTAACGACAATATCCGCTTTAAATATAGAGTGATTGAGGGATCTCCTTCTTCTGGTGTTAAGCCAGAAGAATTGATCCTTGATGGACAGCAAAGACTTACATCTATTTACTCTTCCCTTTATAGCGATAAACCTGTAAACACAAGAACAGACAAGGGTAAAGAAATTAAGCGATATTATTATATTGATATCGAAAAAGCTTTAGATCCGTCAGTTGATAGAGTAGAAGCAATCATTTCTGTTCCTGAAACAAGAATTGTTACATCAAATTTTGGTAGAACAGTTGAGTTAGATCTTTCCACTCAGGATAAAGAATTTGAGAATAAGATGTTTCCTTTAAACATCATTCTGGATAATTTAAAAGCACAGTATTGGCAAAATGCGTATTATGCTTACTACAAATATGATCCAACTATTATCCAGAGATTCATTGAATTCAATAGCAAACTCGTAATGCAAACAATGCAATATAAGATGCCAGTTATTCTCTTAGGAAAAGAAACTCCAAAAGAAGCGGTATGCCAGGTATTTGAAAATGTTAATACAGGTGGTGTTTCCCTTACAGTATTTGAACTTGTAACAGCTATCTTTGCTATGGATGATTTTGAACTTAGAAAAGATTGGGAAACACGTTATGAAAAATACTTTAATGGCGATATTTTAAAAGTTGTTACAGCTACAGATTTCTTGGCTTCATGTACTTTAGTTGTATCTTATAAAAAAGGTGGAACTGTAAGTTGTAAGAAAAAAGACGTATTAAATCTTTCTCTTGATGATTACAAGAAATATGCCGATGATTTATCAAAAGGTTTTGTAGAAGCAGAAAAAATCCTACAGGAAGAAAGAATCTTTGTAAGTAGAGATCTTCCATATTCTACACAGCTTATTCCAATGGCGGCACTTTGTACATTGCTTGCTGATGGAAATAAAATAAAAATTACAAACATCAAAGATAAGATTAAACAATGGTACTGGTGTGGAGTGTTCGGAGAGTTGTACGGAAGTGCAAACGAAACTAGATATGTTAATGACGTTGTAGGTGTTATGGAATGGATTACTGATTCCACAAAGATTCCTAAAACAGTTCAAGAAGCATACTTCAATCCAACAAGACTTCTCACACTTCAATCAAGACAGAGTGCTGCATACAAAGGTATTATGGCATTAATCTTAAAAGACCATTGTAAAGACTTCATTAGTGGTAGGGAAATGGATTTCACAGTTTATAAAGCTGAATACATTGACATACATCATGTATTTCCTAAAGATTACTGTGAAAAACAGGGATATACTAAAGCTAAATGGAACTCTGTAGTAAATAAAACACCAATTACATATTCAACTAACAGAGAAATTGGTGGTGTGGCTCCAAGCAAATATCTTGCCAAGATTGAAGCAAAAGGGCAGGTTACAACTCCTGTTTTAAATGGATATCTTGAATCACATTGGCTTGATGTTGATTGTTGTAGAAATGATGATTTCAACAAACATATCATCTTAAGAGCCAAGAAACTTCTTGATGCTATTGAGCTGGCAATGGGTAAAACTATTTCTGGTAGAGATAGTGAAGAAGTTGTTAATGGTTTCGGAGAAAAACTTATATAATATTTAAAGGCTGGGAAGTAATTCTCAGCCTTTGTTAGTTTATCTTGGTGAAAATCCACCACCTTGGAAAGGATGGTTTATTAACCATTTTTGTTTTGCTTGTTCAGGAGTGAGCTTTTTGCCTTTTTTTGATTTTTTAACTTTTGAAGTTGTTTTTTTAGGAGTAAAATCAAAAGCCTTTTCCTTAATTTCTTTTATTTTGAATGAAAAGAAATAGTAGTTATTTGAATCTGTATAGAAGTAGAAGCGTTCACCTGATGGTGATGTGCTATGTTTTCCTGTCTTTACACGAAAAACCACATTGAATTTTCGATTAGAAGCAGGAGTGAAAGAAAATACTTTTTTAGGAGAGGAAAAGTTATATCTTTTACGAATATAAGAATCATGAACGCCAATGCGATAGCTAATAGACATACCATCAGATTCAAATGAACGTTTATATGCAAAGAATCCATTTTCTTCAACAAAGTTCTCTAAGTTAATACCATCTATTTGATAAGTTGTAAGATTTATATCTTTTGTGAATTTCTCTGTTGCCATATTGCTTCTCCAGAACTATCTATTCTGCAATCTCATATTTGCCATTTCAAGACTTTGACGAGCTGCTTCAAGTTCCATAGATTTTAAGTTATCTTTTACAGAAGAAAGTTCATCATCGATTTCACCATAAATGTCTTCAATATCATCTAAACGAGAAGAAAGACCTCTTAAAGCAAGTACCATTTCAACAAGAAGCTCTTTTTCACTCATTGCCATTAAAGCCTCTTTTTCGGCTTTTCTACGGGCTTTTTCTTTGGCAATACGTTCTGCCTCTTCACGTTCTTTCGCTTCTTTAGCAGCCTGTTTACGTCTTCTTTCTGCCTCTGCTCGCTGTCTTTCTAATTTTTCCTTTTCTTCTTTTTTACGTTCTGCTGTATCCTTTATATCATTAACAAGATTTTTTGCTTTTTCTAACATATCTTTAATCTCCTTTGTGCTTTTATTAAATTAGAATATTAATCGATTTTATAGAAATAAGGTCCACACCAACCGTTTTCATGTGTGGAAACATAAGTCCATTTCCAGTCTTTATCTACAATAAATAGTTCTGGAACATCTTCGATTTCTTCCCAGTTTTTATATTCATCAAGAAGGTCTGTTGTTCTTTCATCTACTTCATCATCCCAAATCTGAATCATGATAGCATTTTCTTTATTAATGTTTTCATATGCCTTTCTAGCCATATCTCCAGTTAAAACATTTTCTTTAGGAATCAATTCATAGCTAAATATATGCCATAGATATTGCTCAACAAAACAATCATTATATTGCTTATCCGTCAGGTTTGGGATAAATGTGTTTAGCCATTTCTTTTCAAATTCAATTCTATTCATTATATTTACTCCCATAATTTCTGATTTACTTGATTTTCAGTTTCTTTTTAGCTGTAAGGAATGTTCTATAAACATCTAAAGTAGAAGCTAAAGAATATTTCTTACAAATATCAACAGTATCAATTTCATTGAGCACATTAATATCAATTGTCTTTTCTACAAATAAAGAGGCTACTTCACTATAGAATTCTTGTAGATCAACTGTAACAGGCCCTTTCTTTTCTTTATCAAGCATATCAGAAAGGTGTAGCTTACAATGTTCTGAGTAAAGAGGATGTGCTTCAAATTCAGCAGCATATTTATAGAAAGTACGTTTACTCATATTATCAAGTTCTTTACAAGCAGTTTCTGCTGTAATGTTTGCAATTTGCCATTCAAAGTAATAATAAATAAAGCCTTTTACTTCTGTTTCTATTCCTGAGCCTATGATAGAAGAGTATAAGTTTTCTAAGAAACCTATCAAATTATCATATTCCATGGTTGCCAGGAATGTTTGCTTGGCTAATGTTTCCATATCTTCTTTGCTATCTGATATATATTTAGGTGCAAGCAGAGTAGAAGTAGTGTTGTCCAAGAAGATAGGTTTCTTATTTGTATATTTCTTTATAAGACATAATCTACGAATGAACTTTTCAATAGAACTATCTGCTAAAGTATCCAGATCTTTGATATAGATGTCAAAGAGTTCATTTTGATACTGATTAATACTCTTACACATTTCATCAATCAAAGTATCTTCTGTATTATCAGCAATATTAGTTTTACCAAGGTTTCTCCATAAAATGATGTAGTAATTATCATTCGCTGCAGTTACAGGAGGAGTAATGCCTTCTTTTATACAATAGTCTTTTATTTCTTTTCTATAGTTTTCAATTACAATCTTAGATTTTTCCTGAATAGACAATCCTTCATTCTTATTGTAATCAGCATCTACTAAATAATATTTTGGTGTAAAATCTGCGAAAAACATAGTGATTTCTCCTTTTCTGATTCTAGAATAACACACAAAACGTTTACTTTCAATAAAAATGTAAACAAAGTTATTGACAACATAACACATGTGTGCTATTTTAAAATCATAGAAACAAACGTTTACAAAATAATAAAAAGTAAACGATATAATAAAACAGCAAAAGAGAAAAGGAGATTGAAAATATGGATAAAATTAGATTTTGGTATAATAAAAATTTAGAAGATTGTAAGAAGGACGTTGAGTTTTTGAGAGGAAAGTACAAGAAATATGGAGTAAAGATTTCTAGAAAAGTCACTGATCTTTGGATTGATGTGTCAGATGCATCTGAGGATTACGTGGAGGAAGAGCTTATAAAAGATCTTTTCAAATGTAGCGGACGAATGGAGTATTTCGAATACAGAATGAAAAATGGATATATGTATAATGATTTTCCAGAAGTTTGCTATATCAGATACGATTTTGATAAGGAAAAGCTTTTAGAGATCCTTGAACATGATGCAGGTGTTATATCAGGTTATAGAATCAATAAAATTTTAGATAATTTTGATTTAATTCAGAAAGCATCTACAGAACTATTAATGAAGGTATTAGGCTTTTCTAATAAAAAAGTTATTTGTGAAATAAAAAGAAGATTTGGTAAAGAATATGCTAAAATTTCAAAGAATGAAGCTGAAACAATTAAGCAGTTTATGATTATTTCTACTACTAAGCTATAAAATATACAAAAGAGAAAAGGAGGATAAAAATTATGGCATATATCGTTATTAACAAAATTACATTATCTGGAGCAAGTCAGGAAAGAATAGAA
Organism: Bacilli bacterium; assembly: GCA_045125935.1. GTDB lineage: Bacteria > Bacillota_I > Bacilli_A > RF39 > UBA660 > CAG-877. The sequence continues at coordinate 24,486 of JBGVNW010000011.1, forward strand.
GAGGTGTTTAACTTCTTTAAAGGTGTAAATGGTGATATGGATTTCAACAAAATAATTACAATGCCAGAAGAATTAGTTCATACAAGAAAAGGAAGTCGAGAAGATGAAGCATGGGCTTGTTTCCTTGCAAAAGAACTTGGAAAAAATGAAGAGATAGATGAGTTACTTACTTGGGATTGGGTTATGGAAGCAGGTATCACAGTAAGAGAAAAACTCGTAGATTATTTAGAGAAAGTCCATGAAGAAGATGAAAAAACATGTCCTGAAGAACTTAAAACAGGATTTGCTACTCTTTATGATTATGGAAAGTATCAGTATGAACTCCATAAAAAATATGGATATCGTAATCATGTAGATTGGGCTCTTGATAACTGGGGATCTTCTTGGAATGCCTCTGATATTGAAAAAGAAGAAAACACATTAAAATTCACTACATATACTTCTAGTATTGGTAATTTAATGCTTGCAACAAGTGCTAAATTCCCTGATGTAAATATTGTGTATGAATTCTGTTCTCAGGATCTAGAGGGAGTAGGTAGACTTACCATTAAAGAAGGAAAAATGGTTTCTGTACTTTTCCCTAACGCAGGTACAGAAAAGCAGTTAGAATTAGCAACAGAAATTCTTGGATATAGACCAGAAATTTAAGCATAATTCGGCAGGGTTAGTTTTATTTCGGAATTACTATTAGTAAGTAAGTGAGCTGATTTAAAATTGATTCTGCCGTTTTTGATGTATAACATATGTATTTAATGATTAAAAAATAATACTATTATGAGTATTTTGTATGTATAAAAATGAACTGAAATTTTTGAAAGTGTGTTTTGGACTCGAGTTTTCAGTAAGATTTGATAAAAAAGAAAATTAAACAAAAGTTCATATTTAAGGCTGGCGAAAATGTTGCTTTTAGGATTTTAAGTATTATATAATTTAAATAGAAATACTGAGATTTATTTATTTTTAGATAAAATCAGTTAGACAAACTTGAATTTGACGAAGGAGTGAGAGTGTATGAAAAAGATTATAGCAATGGCACTTGTAGTCATTTGCTTTTGCGGGTTGGTAGGATGTTCACAAAAAAATGACGAGGTGTTGCACCTTGGCTTAAACGCAACGGTTGT
>JBGVNW010000012.1:0-7350 GCA_045125935.1 Bacilli bacterium
ATTTCCCATAGCGTAAGCTAGTAAGACCCCTTGAAGAACACAAGGTTAATAGGTCAGAGGTGTAAGTATGGTAACATATTCAGCTGACTGATACTAATAGGTCGAGGGCTTGACCAAAATAAAATGGAATTTTACATACTGTGTGCAATTTTGAAAGAACAAAATTCTTTCAAAAAAATGTGTTGACAAAACCGATTGAGCATGATATAATAGCTTATGTAAATCTGGTGATGATGGCGTAGAGGAAACACTCCTTTCCATTCCGAACAGGACAGTTAAGCTCTACAGCGCTGATGGTACTTCACGGGAGACTGTGCGGGAGAGTAAGACGTTGCCAGGTGAAACACATTTGGATCTTTAGCTCAGTTGGTTAGAGCAACCGGCTCATAACCGGTAGGTCCGGGGTTCGAGTCCCTGAAGGTCCACCATTATGGGGGTATAGCTCAGCTGGGAGAGCACCTGCCTTGCACGCAGGGGGTCAAGGGTTCGAATCCCTTTATCTCCACCAGATAGAAAGTTATGAATTTAATTCATAGCTTTTTTTGTTTTATAAAATAAATTGAAAAAATAATATCTAGGTATTAAAATAATAATGTATGATGGTTTTTGAGGAGGCGATATAAAAAATGTTATATAGAGTAAAACAATTTATATGGTCATTTTTAGATAAATTTAAACCAATAGATGAAACATTTTTAGAGCAATATCTAACTCAAAAGGAAAAAGATTTATTTTATAAATTAAATAAAACAGAACAGCATCATTCAATAAGAGTATGTAATAATGCTTTAAATAAGGAATATGATGAAAATATAGATAAAAACAAATTAGCTAAAATTGCATTATTGCATGACATAGGAAAAGGCAAATGTCCACTAAATGTAGTTGATAAATCATTATTAGTAATATTTGATAAGGTAACAAAGGGAAATTTAAAGAAGTATGATAATGAAAAAGTGAAATTATATTATTATCATCCTAAATATTCAGCTGAACTGTTAAGAGGAATAGATAATTATGATAATGATTTTTTAGAGGCAATAGAAGAGCATCACAATAAATCAGATATAGATAATAAATATTGGAAGATAATAAAGGTTTGTGATGATATTAGTTAATAAATAAGTAAGGATAATGGAGTATATATATGGATTATGATGTATTAATTTTAGGTGGAGGAATAATAGGATGTTCTGTAGCTTATGAATTATCAAAATATAATTTGAATATAGCATTAATTGAAAAAGACTATGATGTTGTTGATGAAACATCACAAACAAATACGTCTGTTATTTATGATGGTTTTGAGTCGGGGGATGATAGTACTGCCTTACTTGAAAAAGAGGGTAGTGAGATTATTGAAGAAGCATGTAAAAAATTTAATGTTGAAATGAATAAAGTAGGAGCATTAAGGATAGCCACTACTATAAAAGAAGTAGAGCGTATAAAAGAAATATTTGAAATGGCTAATCGAAGAGGTATACATAATACCAAATTAATTGATGGAGAGGAAGCTAAAAAGATTGATAAAGGATTGAAGGATATTGATGTAAAGATGGCATTGTATTCAGAAAACATTTTTTCTATTAATCCATATGATTTAACCTTAGCTTATGGAGAAGTTGCCTTTTCAAATGGTGTAAAGTTTAGATTTAATGAAACTGTACAAAAAATAGAGAAAATTACTAAGGGATTTAAAGTAACAACTAATAAAAATAGATTTACTTGTAAAATTGTTGTAAATACTATTATAAATGATTTGAATATAGTTGTAGACAACAATCCATTAGATAGCAATCTTAATCAGGAAAAAGAGAAGATGACATATCTTCTAGTTAATGAAATGTTAGAAGATAAATTTGATAAGGTAATAATAAAAAAGCTTGATGATAAAAAGTCAATAATGTCTATACCTGGTGTATGTGGAAGAACAATAATATCTATAAGAAATTGTGATAGTAATAATAAAGATGAAATTTTAAGTTATGCAAGAAACATATATCCTAAGATAAAACTTGAAAATTTAATAAATATATTTACTCAAGAAAACAATGAGACAATGGTAATTGATTATAGAAAAAAAGATATTGGATACATTAGAGTTACAGGAAATAATTATAGTAAGGTTACATTAGCACCAGCTGTAAGTAGAATAGTTACAGAAGCTATTTTAAGTAATGTAAAGGCTAATTTAAATAAAAACTATATTGATAAAAGAAGAGAAATATATGTTTTTAGAAATATGACTAATGAAGAAAGAAATGAATTAATAAAAGCTGATAAGAGATATGGCAATATAATCTGTTTGTGCAACCAAATAACAGAAGGTGAAATAATTGATTGTATCAGAAGACCTTTAGGAGCCAGAACTTTAGATGGAGTTAAGAAAAGAATTGGAACTGGTCTTGGAAGTTGTTATGGTTCATATTGTACTGCAAAGATAATAAAGATATTGGCAAGAGAAATGGATAAAAAACCAGATGAAATAACTAAAGATTCTGAAGGTTCAAGGATATGGATAAGTAGAATAAAAGAATTTGAAACGGTATAGGCTTAGGTGAGGTTTATGAAAGAAGTATTTACGAGTTTAGTAAGAGTAAAAGGCAGTAATGAACATAAGGTTGTATCAGTTAAGAGCAATCGTGAAGTAGATAGAGAGCTATTTATAGAAATATCTAAGGTATTAAGTAGAATATATGTGAGTACACCAATAAATATAGGTGATTTGATATGTAAAAATGTATTAAATACAGGTGTAGATATAATTTGTACTAGAACAATAAAAAAGTAGTATTTAACAAGACAAAATGTTTAATAAATTATTGACAATAGTATCATAATTTAATATATTAAATTTATATATTGAACCTATAAGAAGAATAGTAATATAGGGTGGCAACGTAGAGTCCTTCGTTCCTATTTTATAGGGGAGGGACTCTTTTTATGTATAGAGGAGGATAAATAAGAAATGTTAGATTTAAAATTTTTAAGAGAAAACCCAGACATAGTAAAACAAAATATTAAGAATAAATTTCAAGATAGCAAGTTAGAATTAGTTGATGAAGTTATAAAGCTTGATGTTGAAAATAGAAAAACTAAGACAGAAGCTGATGAATTAAGAGCTTCAAGAAATAAAATGTCAAAGCAAATTGGTGCATTAATGGGGCAAGGTAAGAAGGATGAAGCACAAGAAATAAAGGAAAAAGTTAATGCTCAATCAGCACGCTTAGCAGAACTTGAAAAGTTAGAGTCAGAATTAGATGAAAAGATTACAAAGATAATGATGGTCATACCAAACATTATAGATCCAAGTGTTCCAATAGGAAAAGATGATAGTCAAAATGTTGAAATTGAAAAGTTTGGAGAGCCAGTAGTACCTGATTATGAAATTCCATATCATGCAGAAATAATGGAAAGACTTAACGGTCTAGATTTAGATAGTGCAAGAAAGGTTGCAGGAAATGGATTCTACTATTTAATGGGAGATATAGCTAGATTACATTCTTCTATAATCTCATATGCAAGAGATTTTATGATTGATAGAGGATTTACATACTGTATCCCTCCATATATGATTAGAAGTAATGTAGTTACTGGTGTAATGAGTTTTGCTGAAATGGATGCAATGATGTATAAAATTGAGGGAGAAGATTTATATTTAATTGGAACTAGTGAGCACTCTATGATTGGTAAATTTATAGATACAATTATTCCAGAAGAAAAGATACCACAAACATTAACTAGTTACTCACCATGCTTTAGAAAAGAGAAAGGTGCACATGGAATAGAAGAAAGAGGTGTATACAGAATACATCAATTTGAAAAGCAAGAAATGATTGTTGTATGTAATCCAGAAGATAGTAAAATGTGGTTTGAAAAGTTATGGAAAAATACAGTAGATTTATTCCGTTCATTAGATATACCAGTAAGAACTCTTGAATGTTGTTCTGGTGATTTAGCTGATTTAAAGGTTAAGTCTATAGATGTAGAAGCATGGTCACCAAGACAAAAGAAGTATTTTGAAGTAGGAAGCTGTTCTAACTTAGGGGATGCACAAGCTCGTAGATTAAAGATTAGAATAAGTGGAAAAGATGGTAAGAAATATTTAGCTCATACTTTAAATAACACAGTTGTAGCACCACCTAGAATGTTAATAGCTTTCTTAGAAAATAATTTAAATGAAGATGGTTCTATTAATATACCAAAGGCACTTCAACCATATATGGGTGGAAAAGAATTAATTAAATAAGATTTATATAAGCTACCTTAAGTAGAGTTATTCTATTAATGGTAGCTTTTTATTTTTATTTATAAAAATTAATTGAATTAATAAATAAAATGTGCTAAATTCTTATGTGGGTGGTATTTTGTTAGAAAGCTACACCATTTTTTGATGATATAATTAAATATTCGAGCTCATATCTAGGTTGATTAGAATGAGACTACATGAAGATATCACAACTCTAATAAGGTGAGGTGATGATATGAAGATTGGTTTTATTGGTGCTGGAAAAGTTGGATTTTCTTTAGGGAAATACTTTTTAGAGCATGAACAAAATATAAGTGGTTATTATAGTAAAAATATAAATTCTGCTATTGAGGCAGCAAAATTTATTAATGTTGAGGCATTCAATAGTTTAGAAGAAGTCGTAAAAAAGAGTGATATTGTAATGATAACAACTCCTGATGGAGTTATTGAAGAGGTATGGAATGATATAAAAAAAATACCTATTGAAAATAAATTGATATGTCATTGTAGTGGTTCACTATCATCAAAAATCTTTTCTAATATTAGTAATCATAAAGCTTATGGTTATTCAATCCATCCAATGTATGCATTTAGTGATAAATATAATTCTTATAAAAATCTCAGACAAGCAACAATAACAATAGAAGGACATGATAAATATTTATTTAACTTAAAAGAAATGTTTATGTCATTTGGTAATAATGTAAAGATTATTTCCTCAGAAAATAAAAGTAAGTACCATGCTGCATCAGTATTTGTAAGCAATAATGTAATTGCTTTATGTAAAACAGGAGTAGACTTATTAAGGGATTGCGGATTTGAAGAAGAGGAAGCATTAAAATCCTTGTATCCACTAATGCTTAATAATTTGCAAAATGTAAATGAAAGAGGAATAGTAAATAGTCTTACAGGACCTGTTGAAAGATGTGATATTGGAACTATAAGCAAGCATTTAGAGTGTCTTGATAATCAAGATAGAAATCTTTATATAATGCTTACTAGAAAGCTTATAGATATTGCTAAAGAGAAAAATAATAAAGATTATAGTAAGTTAGAAATCATGATTGGAGAGAAAAAATGAAAAATACATCAGTAACTTTTAAAGAAGCAAAATTAAACAAGGATAAATTAACTATGCTTACAGCATATGATTATTCTACAGCTAAATTAATAGATGAAGCTGGAATTAATGGAATATTAGTTGGTGATTCTCTTGGAATGGTATGTTTAGGATATGAAGATACTTTATCTGTAACAATGGAGGATATGATACATCATTCAGCTGCTGTTGCTAGAGGGGCTAAGAATTCACTAGTTGTTACAGATATGCCATTTATGTCTTATCAAACATCTGTATATGATGCAGTTGTAAATGCAGGTAGATTGATGAAAGAAGGAAGAGCTCAGGCTGTTAAACTTGAAGGAGGAAGTGAGTTTGCAGAGCATATTAGAGCTATAGTAAATTCTTCTATTCCTGTAATGGCCCACATTGGACTAACTCCTCAATCTGTCAATGCTTTTGGTGGATTTAAGGTTCAAGGAAAAGATGAAGAAAGAGCAAAGAAATTAATTGAAGATGCATTAGCAGTACAAGAAGCAGGAGCTTTTGCTGTTGTATTAGAATGTGTACCAGATGGTTTGTCTAAATTAATAACAGAGAAGCTTTCTATTCCAACAATAGGTATTGGAGCAGGAGCAGATTGTGATGGGCAAATATTAGTTTATCAGGATATGCTTGGAATGTATTCTGATTTTGTACCTAAATTTGTAAAGCAATTTGGTCATATTGGTAATGAAATGAAGAGTGCTTTTAATGATTATATTAGTGAAGTTAAAAGTGGAACATTTCCAGCTGAAAAACACTGTTTTAAAATGAATGATGAAGTTATACAAAAGTTATATTAGGAGGTTTTTAACAGTTAAAAATAATTTATAAAAATCTGAAAAAATATTATTTTATTTGTGATATAATCTTATTGAGGTGATAAGTTATGAAATATTACTCAATAGGAGAATTTGCAAAAGAAATAGGGAAGGCGATACAAACCCTTAGGAATTGGGATAAGAAAAATATATTAAAACCATCTCATGTAACACAAGGTGGAACAAGATATTATTCTCAAGAACAACTTAATCATTTTTTAGGTTTAAAGTCAGAAAAACAGATAAATAAAAAAATAATAGGATATTGCAGAGTTAGTTCACATAAGCAGAAAGATGACCTCGAAAGACAGATAGAAAATGTAAAAACTTATATGTATGCTAAAGGTTATCAATTTGAAATTATTACTGACATAGGAAGTGGAATTAATTACGATAAAAAAGGATTGAATCAAATAATTGACATGGTAACTAATTCAGAAGTTGAAAAAATAGTGGTACTTTACAAAGATAGACTAATAAGATTTGGATATGAATTAATAGAGAATCTTTGTAATAAGTTTGGCACTATTATAGAAATAATAGATAATACTGAAAAAACGGAGCAACAAGAATTAGTTGAAGATTTAGTGCAAATAATAACTGTATTCAGTTGTAAATTACAAGGAAAACGTGCAAATAAAGCAAGAAAACTTGTTAAAGAACTTATAGAAGAAGGTGGTGAAGATGATGATAAAAACAATTCGAGTAATGTTAATCCCAAATAACAAACAAAAGTCTAGATTATTTCAATCAGCAGGTGTAGCACGTTTTGCTTATAACTGGGCCTTAGGTAGAGAAGAAGAGAATTATAAAAATGGTGGCAATTTTCTATCGGATTATGATTTAAGAAAAGAATTTACAAAATTAAAATCTACAGAAGAATATAAATGGCTTAATGATTATTCTAATAATATAACTAAACAGGCAATAAAAGATGCTTGTTTAGCTTATAAGAGATTTTTCAAGGGTCAATCAGCTTTTCCTAAGTTTAAAAGCAGAAGAAAATCAAAACCAAGCTTTTATATGGATACTGATAAAATTCAGTTTACAGATAAAACTGTTAAACTTGAAAAAATAACATTAAGCAGAAAGAAAAATAAACAAAAACTTAACTGGATAAGGCTTGCTGAAAGAAATAAAATCCCTACAGATGGTAAATACATTAATCCAAGAATAAC
>JBGVNW010000013.1:0-12212 GCA_045125935.1 Bacilli bacterium
TATTTGACATTTTATAAACTCCTTTCTTTCAATAAGCACCATCTATGGCATATTATAAACGTTTGAATGATTAAATTCTACTAATAATATTTGAACCACTAAATTCCATTTAAGGGTGGAATTTACTTCTACAAGTGAGAAGTGTAAAATTTTGTCTTTTTTTTGTAGGAAAAAATAATTTTTTGTGCTATAATATGCCAAGAAGGAAGTGGTATTAGTGACAGAATTAAAGGATGTTAAAGGAGTAGGACCAAAATCTCTTTCTTTATTAAATAAAATAAATATATATACTATTGAAGATTTAGTTACACATTATCCTTTTCGCTATGATATTTTAGAAAGAAATAACTTAGCTGAAGTAGAAGATGGCGGAAAGATTATTATAGATGGAAAAGTTGAAAGTGTTCCAATACTTATGAGGTTTAAAGCTGGTTTAAATAAGATGAATTTTAGATTAGTTACACAATCAGGAGTAGTTGGAGTTTCTATTTTTAATAGAGCGTTTTTAAAGACACAGTTAACTGTTGGGACAGGAATTACTGTAATTGGTAAATTGGATAAGGGGAAAAATGTTATTACAGCTTCCGATATAAAAATGGGTACATTAATGAGTAAAGCAAAGATAGAGCCTATTTATCATTGTACTAGTGGGCTTACTACTAAAAATTTATCTACATATATTAATATGGCTTTACTTATGCATGGTAAAGAAATAAAAGATTATATACCTAGTAGTTATTTAGAAAAGTATAATTTTGTAAATAAAAAGACAGCATTAAACATTATTCATAATCCTTCAACTGCAGAGAAGTTAAAAGAAGTAACTGTTAGACTTAAGTATGAAGAATTATTTGCGTTTATGTTTAAGATTAATTATTTGAAATTACAAAATAAAAAGAAGAATAATGGTTTAATTAGAGAAATAGCTCAAGAGAAAATAGATAATTTTATTAATAATTTGCCATATAAACTTACAGGTGATCAGGTAAATGCAGTTAATGAAATAATTGAAGATTTAAAATCACCTAATAGAATGAATAGATTATTACAAGGTGATGTTGGTAGTGGTAAGACTATAGTTTCATTTATTGGAATGCTTGCGAATCATTATAGTGGTTATCAGAGTGCATTGATGGCTCCTACTGAAATACTTGCGACTCAACATTATAATAATTTGAAGAGGTTTTTAGAAGGTACAGATATTGATGTTGAATTACTTACTGGGTCAACTTCCAAGAAAGATAAACAACAAATATATAAAGGATTAAAAGATGGTAGTATTTCAATGATAGTTGGAACACATGCTTTAATTCAAGAAGAAGTTGAGTATTGTAATCTAGGATTAGTTATTACAGATGAACAACATCGTTTTGGAGTACATCAAAGAGCTAATTTACAAAATAAGGGTATTAGACCTGATGTTTTATATATGAGTGCTACACCAATACCTAGAACTTATGCTCTTACTATATTTGGAGATATGGATGTTTCAACTATAAAGGAAAGACCAAAAGGAAGACAGAAAATTGATACATTTGTAAGAAAAAATAGTGAAATAAAAGATGTACTTGGCATGATGTATGAAGAGTTAAAAAAGGATCATCAAGTATATGTTATTGCGCCACTTATTGAAGATAGTGAGAACTCAGATTTAGCAACTGTTTGTAATTTAAGAGATCAGATGAAATTAGCTTTTGGAGATCATTATAAGATTGATATTGTTCATGGTAAAATGGCAAGTGGTGCGAAAGATATTATTATGAATCAGTTTAAAAATAATGAGATTCAAATACTTATTTCAACAACAGTAGTAGAGGTTGGAGTAGATGTACCTAATGCGACAACAATGGTTATCTTTGATGCTGATAGATTTGGTTTATCAACACTTCATCAATTAAGAGGAAGAGTTGGTAGAGGTACTTCTAAATCTATGTGTATTTTAATTAGTGATAGTGATGCAGAAAGACTTAAAATAATGGAAAAAGAAGATGACGGTTTTGTTATTAGTGAAGAAGATTTTAAACTTCGTGGACATGGTGATTTGTTCGGGACTAAACAAAGTGGAGATATGTCTTTTAAAATTGCTAATATTAGACAAGACTATAAAATCTTATTACAAGCAAAAAAAGATTCAAAGGAATATTTACTTGATAAAGAATCGGATAATGATGAGTTAAAGAAAATGTTAATTGCGACGATTGCGGAAGGGTAGATAGAATTAGAGATAATTCTATCTTTTTATGTTATAATTTAAATAAATAGGGAGGTTTTTATGGAAGAAGTACATAATCATAAAAAGAATATGGAGAATCTTCTAGTATCAATTACGAAGTTTTTTGGTCTTGATCAGGATTTAGTGTCACTTAGTAAATTAAATCGCTTTTTTGATGAAGAAGATTATAAGAATTTAATTGTTTTATCGTATGATTGTTTAGATTTAAAAGTTTTTTCTAAGTATGTTAGTGATGATAGTTTTTTAGGAAGTCATAAGTTTTTTAATATAACTGTTCCTAAGGTTAATGATGATGAGCTTTTTCATAGTGATTTACTTGATAGAATAAATAGTATGGACGGGTGTCGTGCATATGGAGTGTTTCCTTTTGGAATGGGTGCTTATTCAACGATTGAGGAGGCAAATAAAAGGATTATTAATTTTAGTAATGGAAATGATAAAAGACTTATTTATGTGTCTTATAGGGGCTTTTATGGCGCTACAGAAGAGGGAATTAAAAAGATTAATGATGATGTTTTTAATTTATGTAATCAGTTAGATAATAGTGTAATTTTAATTTTGGGTGAGAGTACAAAAGAAGATATTAAAGTACCTTTATGTGTAGTTAAAAGAGTATCAAGTAGTGAAAGAGTTAGATTAGCTACTTTGAAGGATATGAATATAATTAATTCTTTTATTAGAGAGTCTTGGATTAATAGAGTTGAGATGAGACCAGATTTATTTGTTTCTAGAGGAAGACTTACTGAGTATGAATTTTATAATTGTTGTAGTAGGGTAAGAGGAGAAGCTTGCTTAGTTTATGAAATATCTGAAGAGATAGTAGGTTTTCTTTTTTTAAAACTTAATTTTGTAAAGGATGTTGCAACTTTTACAGAGCGTAGTTATATTTCAATAGAAAATATTTATGTTAAAGAAGAGTATAGAAGAAGAGGAATTGGTACTAAACTTTATAATGGTGCTTGTGATTATGCTAGAAGAACTAAGATAAAGAAAATAGAATTTAGAGTTTATGAATTCGAGGAGGAATTGATTAGTTTTGTAGAAGGACTAAATAATAAACTACTAAGTAGAAATTATGAATTTGATTTGGTTGATGTCAACTAAAAATATTTTTGTCTAATTAATTGACTTTTTGAAAAATATCCTATATGATTAAGATGCGTGATGTATATCACGCCGATATCTCTCACTGTATTTGTGAGAGTATATTCAACCGAACCCCCTGAAGGACCTCGAAAGAGGTCCATTTTGTTTGCTTGAATTTAAAGATATTTAGAATAGGAAAAGTAACGAGAAATAATAAGTTTAGTAATTCAAGAATTAGACAAATTACATATACGCTTTATATGTTTAATGGAATAATAACAAGTGATGGTATAAAAGAAAATGTAAATAAAGAAATAAATAAATTGTTTTTTGATAGAATAATTTTACATAAAGAGTATTATAATAATAATGAACTATTAAAATCAGTATATTCATATTTCAAAAATATAATTGAAAAAAATTATGTGAATGTTGATAGATAGTTTGACATAAATATATTTTATGATATATTGTTTATGCAAGAAAAAAACGTTAAATCGTTTTTGCAAGGGCACTATCTAACGGTGGCGCCCTATTTTTATTTGCTGGGAAAGTGCGTTTTTATGTATGAACTGCCTTATCATAGTTGGTAAAAAATTCCTCTTCCAAATAAAATAGATTAAAACACCTTTGGTTCTTGATTTTCACCACAAATTATCATATAATGATAAAAAGAGGTGAAAATGTGATAATTACTAATGATATTGCTAAGAATAGTTTTGATGAATATTCTAACAAGGATACTAAGCTATCAAGAGAAGTAAGAGATGGTAAATTGTTTAAGATAATTAATGGATTATATGAAACTGATTCAAATACACCAGGATATTTATTAGCCGGAAGTATTTATGGACCATCATATATTTCTTTTGAATATGCATTGTCTTTTTATGGACTTATTCCAGAGCGAGTAACAACAATAACATGTGCTACATTTGATAAGAAAAAGAAAAAACAATATGATACTGATTTTGGTTTTTTTACTTATAGAGATGTACCAGGATTAGTATATCCAGAAGAAATACTTTTAAAAGAAGAAAATAATTATTCATATCATATTGCAACACCAGAAAAATCGTTATGTGATAAATTATATACATTAGCTCCATTAAATAATTATTCTAACTTAGAAAATATGTTATTTAATGATTTAAGAATAGATATTGAAGAATTTAATAACTTAAATGTTGATAAAATAGAAAAGTTAAGCAATTTATATCATTCAAAAAATGTGGAATTATTGGCAAAATATATGAGGAGGAAAATAAATGAATAATATTATTGGACAAATGCTTTCTAAATATGAAATAAAAAATACTAATGATGAAATAAATGCATTAAAAGAAATTATTCAAGAAATAGTCTTATCAGGATTATCTAGAGGAGGATTCTTTAGTGATGCTGCATTTTATGGTGGAACAGCACTTAGAATATTTTATAAACTAGATAGATTTTCAGAAGATTTAGATTTTGCATTAATTTCTCCTAATAAAGAATTTGATTTGAGTAAATATTTTACATATATCGAAAAAGAATTAAAGTCATATGGATTAAATTTAGAAGTAACTGCTAAACAAAAAGACATTGATTCTAATATAACATCAGCGTTTGTAAAAGGTGATACATTAGAACATATTTTAAAATTCTTTCCAAATGAAGAAAGTCATGAATATGATCATTTATTAAAAAATATCAAAATAAAATTTGAAGTTGATATTAATCCACCAAGTGGAGCAACATATGATGAACAATATAAGTTGCTTCCTAGTCCACATCAAATAAAATTATATGATAAAGAGTCTTTGTTTGCGGGAAAAATACATGCAATTTTATGTCGTAATTGGAAAACTAGAATAAAGGGAAGAGATTTATATGATTATATATTCTTTTTAGCTAATGATACAAAAGTAAATATAGAGTTGGTAAAAAATAAATTAATAGAATCAAAATATATAGAACATGGTAGTGATTTTGATATAGAGATATTAAAAGGATTATTAATTAATAGATTTAATGAAATAGATTATATAGGAGCAAAAGAAGATGTTTTACCATTCATCAAAAATGTGGAAAGTTTAAATATGTGGAATAAAAATTTCTTTATTAGTTTAACCAAAAAATTATAAATTATTTATAAAACTTTTAATTGTTTTTTGAAGACTAGTTTGGATGAACTAGTCTTTTGTTTTTGCTTGTTTTTGTTTGTTTTTGTTTGTTTTTAGTGGTTAGTTAGTGTAAATTGACATTTTCCTTATTTTATGGTATAATTAGCTCACTAATTGGGGGATGGTTAGTATGAAGGGGTTTAGTGATTTAGGATTTATTGATAGTCTTTCGGCAGAACAAATTATTACGTATTTATTTTCTTCAGATTTATCTAGTAGCGTTAAAAGTTTAATTTGTGAAGAAGTTAATAAATATTCTTCTGATAGTGCGAAAATTGTTGATATAAGAAATGCTTTTATTCGTAGGGGTTGTTTTGATATTTCGCTTTTAGATGATACTTTTTGTCCTATTGAATTAAAAAAGCTTGTAGTCGATGAGGTTTATGGTACTAATCTTTTAGACGTTATCTGTGATGATGAAGTTTCATTAGAGCGAAAAAAAAAGCTTATTAGTTTAAGTGTAAGTATAGATTCAGCGATTGAATTATTAGAAAAAGATATTCCTTTTGAATTAAAGAGTTATCTTATTGATAATCGAATTGTTACTTCTAAAGCTATTTTAGATTGTTTAAAAGATGATGATATTTCTGATGAGATTAAAGAAAAAATAATTATTCGTAAAGTTGATATGAGTAATTTATTTTCACTTACTGAGAGAGTTTCTTTTAGTATAAAAAATTTAATTTTTAGAGTTAAACGTCGTGATATAGATGATTATATTAATGGGTTAACTTCAGATAACATAATTACTGTTATTACTAGTACGGAAGTTCAACGAAACTTTTTTGAAGAAATATTAAGAAGTAAATATGATACTTTAGAAGATGCGATTAAAAAAGCTGATAAGAACAAACTATTTAGATTAATTCGATTATGTGATGATAAAAGATTAACTGATACTATTATAGAAGAAAGAGAAGATACATTATTTGAAATGATTAGAGAGATTGAACCTAGAATGCTTTTAGTATGGCTTAATCTTGCTAGTTTACCTGATGATTTGAAAGAATATATTATTAATTATCATGAAGAGGCTTTAAATAAGCAAATTGAAACTCATACTATTGCTGTTCCTAAAAACTATTTAGGTATAAATAGTCATCTTCCTTTAGTTATAGAAAGAAAAGTATTTGAAAAATATAAAGATGAATTTCTTAGAAGATTTAGTGAATTTACTGATGATGAAGTTATAAATGAAATTATGCATGGTGACTGTGGAGATTTACTTTTAAATTTATTAATTGATGTTGGTGTTAACGAGAAAAATATATTTAAGTTATTGTCACAATATGAAGTACCTGAAAAAGTTGTAAATAAGCTTTTTGAAAGAAAGGCAGATTTATTTAAAGAATATGTTAAAGACTTAGAACTTTTTGATATTTTATCTTTGAGTAAATTTAATTTTTCAGATGAAATTAAAAATAGAATTTTAGATGTAAGTAGTGAAGAAGTAGCATCTAAATTAAGTAATTTTGATAGAAAAGTTTTATTACGATATTTAAAAAATACTAATGTATTATTTTCTGTTAAAAAGAGAATTATAGAACATTTTGGAATTTATGAAGTTGATCTACAAAATAGTTTGGAAACATTTAATTTAGATAATGTTGATCTATTAATAAAATATTATAAAGATATAAAAAATTTAATTACGATGATGGGAATCGATTTTCAATCTTTCTTACAATATGGTAGTGGTAGTAAAAAATATTCTAATTGGTTAGTTGACTTAACTAATATAATTAAAGATGGGAAAATTAATGACTTTATTAATGTAAAAAGTTATTTCTTTAATAATTATTATGATGATTATAAAGATAGAGAAAATGGTGTTAGTACTATATCTAATTTTTTAGAATTACTTGGTAATTTTTATAGATATAATGAATTATGTTTAAATTTAGCTAATAATAATATTAGACTATCTCAAGAAGATAAATTAAATATTCAATTTTTATTTAATGTTAAAGGAATAGATACAGTAGATGTTCCTAGAAACTTCTTCGAAGTTTCTCTATATAGAGAAAGCTTATATGAAAGTGTTCGAGAAAGAATAAATAGTAATTTAGAACTAGATGAATTAAAAGGTATTTTTAATGAATTATTATTTTGTAATGCTGATGTTGTATTGTCAGCAATTGGTGGAGTTGGATCATTAAAAACGTTAAAAAGAGAAAATTCTAATTCAGGAGAAATTCAATTATTAATAGATGAATTAATTTTATATTCTAATATTATTGAAATGGTTAATGATACTAATAATTTAGATGGTATGACTGAGTTATTAGATTTTGTATTTAGTGATATTGAAACTTTAACAATATTTCAAAATATATTTTCTCAATTTGAAAAGAAAGTTACATATCTTTATGAAGTTGATTCAATTAATCATTTAACTTCTTTAGAAAAAGTAAGAAGAATTCCTGGTGTAATTAACCATGAACTTTCTTTAGAGTATGGTGGAGAAGTATTTGATTTTTCTGATAAGAATTATGTTTTATATGGTCATGTTTTGAGTGTAAATGAAGATATTGATAATAGAGTTAATGGACGTGTTTCTGGTAAAAGAAATTTTATTTCAGTTAGTCCAATTAGTTATAAGGGACAAAAATATTATTGGGATTTTTCAGAATGTATTTTAGCTTTTGATAAAGTACCTAAGGGTAGTTATGTATGTAGTTCTATTTATAATATGGGTACTAATCATAAATTAAGCAATAACTGCTGCGAAGTTGAGCAATTTAGTAGAATGCAAAGAGGTATTTTAGAAACCAGTGCAGTATTTGATGCTAATTCAGAGACTTTGTTATTTGCGGAAGGACTTAAGCCATGTGGTTTAATTTTACCTGGAGGAAGAAAGCCTAATTCTTTGGAATTAAAATATCATGAAAAATATAATTTGCCATTTATTATTACACAAGATATTGGTAAATCAATTAATAATCCTAAGATGGTATTTAATAATAATGGTTGTGAGGTTAGTAGTGATATGGAATCACTAAAATTACTTAAGGATATAATTGGAATACTTTCACCGAATGTTAGTTTACAAAAAGAAAGTTCATTTTCTACTGGACGAGAAATTGCCTTATTAACTGATTGTCATTCTATGTATGAACCAACTCTAGCTGCGTTAGAAGATATACGTAGAAGAGGAATTACAGAGAGGTATTCTTTAGGCGATGAAGTTGGTGATGGTCCTAATCCAGTAGAAGTGTTAGAGTTAATGAAAGAATATGATGTAGTATCTGTTGCTGGTAACAGTGAATATTATAATACTTTGGGTATTGAGTCATTTCCTTATATTCAGGGAGACAGAATTTCTAGTTGTAAATGGACAAGAAGTAAGCTTGGCGACTTAAGAGTAAAAGATTTAGAAGTTTATCCTCCTTCAATAGATTTAGTAGTTGGTAATAAAAGAGTAGCTTTGTGTCACTTTGCGAATGATATAAGATGGGATTTTAGAGGATATAATAGTGCTTTTAATTATAGAGATAATTATGGTGATGAAAATGCTACAAGACAATTTTTACATACAAATAGTTTAGATGCTAAAGAGAAAGTAGAAGATATGACTAGTGGTATTTTTAATCCTGCTAATAAAGGATATTTATCTGCAAAAGAAAAACCATTATTTGATGGTAAATGTGTAAGTGATTATGATGCTATTATTCAAGGACATGTTCATTTTGATATGACTGATAAATTAGCTGATACAAGAATTTATACTTTACGTGCTGTTGGTATGGGGTATGAAGATGATTATAATGATACTGCTTGTTATTATGTATTGAAAGAGAGAAAAGATGGCGATTTTGATATTGAAAAGACGCTTGTTCCTTTTAATAGAAATAGTCTATTATCTAATATTTATACTAGTGATTTGCCTGGCAAGAGTCGTGTATTAATGTATGTAAATAGTGGTAGAGATAGAAATGGGTTCTAGAAGAATCCATTTTTTTGTATTATGTAGAATATGGTATGAATAAAATATAGTATTACAAGGGTGATTATATGGTAAAAAAGTTATTATGTGTATTTTTATTTTTAGTAGTACCAGTAGGTGTTTTTGCTAGTTCTACTTCTTTAGTTAAAGTAGGAAATAATTATTATGATACATTGGAAGAGGCAATTGCGATGGCTGGTAGTAGTGATGTTATAAAATTAATTTCTGATGTTTCTTTAGATGAGACATTGATTATTGATAAGACTATTAATATTGATTTGAATGGTAATGATATTTTATCGCCATCAACTGTTTTTAGAGTACAGGGTGGTACTTTGAATTTGAGTGGTGTTGGTACTTTAAAAGAAACTGAACCTAATTATGGGGTAATAAGAGTTATAGGTAGTGATGAGGCAAGTGATAGTAATTATAGTGTCGTTAATGTTGGAAGTGGTGTAACATTAGATGGTTGGGCTGGGATTTTTATTACGCATGAGGGATTTAAATCTTATGGTGTAGTTGTAAATTCGGCAGGAAAAATTAATGCCGTAACTGATGTTAATGGTGGTACTGGTGCTGGAGTTTATGTAAATGGAAATATTAAAGATGAAACTAATAATCCTATTGTTAATATTTTAGATGGAGCAGAAATTATGTCTACTGGAAATGGACTTTATATTGCAGGGTATTCAACTTTTAATATTGGAAAGGCTTATATATATGGAGTTGAGTCTGGTATAGGTATTAAGTCGGGAATTTTAAATATTGACGGTGCAGAAGTTGTTTGTGATGGTGCTGATATGACTCCAACGGAAGGAAATACAAATGGAATTTTATCATCGGGAACAGCAATTCAAATAGAGTCAAATGATGGATATGCTGGTAATATTGAATTAAATATTTCTGATGGGAAATTTGTAAGTAAAAATAGTTATGTTATTTATGAGTATATTGGTAGAGGAAGTAAGAGTTTAGTTAAATCAATGAATATTTCTAATGGAACTTTTATAAGTGAAAGTAAAAATGTTTTTAACCTTTCTGATTCATTTATTGATATGCATAATGGTTTTATAAGTGGAGGAGAATATTCTTCTGATCCAGTTTCATATTTGAAAAGTGGATATTCTACATCTTTAGACAGTGGAATGTATAAAGTAATTAGTAGTACTTTAAAACAAGTTAGCTTTTTTGGAAATAATGGTAATAGTAGTGAAAATGTGTTGGAGTTTATTGGAATTTTAATTTCTATTGGATTGATTTGTTTATTACTTTATTTTAATAGGGTAAAGTTAGCAGGTGTATTTAAGAAGTATTGCTAGGAATTGTTCGTTCTTTTAATTTTTCTATCATTGACGATATTTTCTTTGTATGTTATATTACATTATGTAATGATAGGAGTGTGTGTTTATGAACAACTGTCCAGTATGTGGCGGAATAATTCCAGTTGGTGTTACTAGTTGTCCTAGTTGTGGAACTTTTTTAAATAATCAAATGCCAATGCAAAATCAAATGATGGGAGTACAACCAGGAATGCAGAATCAGGTGATGGGGATGCAACCGGGAGTGGTTGATCCAATGCAAAATCAAATGATGGGCGTGCAACCAGGAGTGCAGAATCAGATGATGGAAGTACAACAAGGAATACCTGATTTGACTCAAAGTCAATTGATGGAAATGCAGCAAGTTAACAATGCTCCGGCTGATGCGCAACAAAATGTTACAAATCCGACTGAGGGACAAGTTGTTGGTGAACAACAAAATCAGTCTGCACCACAACAAAATGCTGAGCAACAAGCTCAAAGCCAAGAAGGGCCTCAACAAGTGTCAATTGAACAAGTACAAGCTCAAGTACATCCTCAGGAACAATCAACTTCTGGAGAAGCTCAACAACAAGCAGCTCCAACAGAAAAAACTAAGAAAAAACCTAGCAAATTGATAATAATCATGTTAGTTGTATTAGTTGTTGGATTGATAGCTTGTGGTGTTCTTTGGTTTCTTGGCCAGTAAAAATTTATTTAATTAATATCGAGTATAAAGTAATATGTTTTTATTACTTTTTCTTTTGTGTTGAAATATATGATACAATTTTATTGGTGATCTTATGAATATCGAAGAAATATGTCATATAATTGATTTAGGTGGATTAGTAATTACTCCTACTGATACGGTTTATGGTATTATGGGTGATGCTTTAAATGAGGACACTATTAAGAAGGTTTATGAAGTCAAAAGAAGACCTTTTTCTAAACCTTTAATTTTACTTATGAGTAGTTATGAAATGGTTTTAGAGTATACTACTGATTTAAATGATAAGGAACTTGAACTATTGAAAAGCTTTTTAGGTGTTACGATTATTTTAAAAAAGAATGATAGGATTAGTAACTTAATCACAGCAGATAGTGATTTTGTTGGTATTAGAATTCCTGATAATAAAGAACTACTTGAAGTTATTGAAAAACTAGGTAGACCAGTAATTTCTACTAGTGCCAATATTAGTGATGAAGATGTTATTACTAATGTTTCAATGTTAGATGAAAAATTAAAAGAAGAAATCGATTATATTTATGATGGTGGGGATGTATATTCAGAATCTTCAACTATTGTAAAATTTGATGGTGATGAACTAGTTATAATTAGGGAACAGTAAAAAAGAGTAAAAATAATTAATTTAAGAAAAATAGATAGAATTTAATAGAAAATAATTTTATCTATTTTTTTCTTCTCAAAAATAAAAATATTTGTCCACGACAAAAAGACACCAAAATAGTGTTTAAAAAAAGTA
>JBGVNW010000014.1:0-110461 GCA_045125935.1 Bacilli bacterium
CTCCTTTCTCAACATATATTATTATTTGCAACTGCGAATCGCAAATTTATAATATCAAAAGGAGTGTTTTTTTTAAAGACTCAACGCTAAAGCTTTAAAGAACCACCAGACTATCTGGTGGTTTTCTTATACAACAAAAAAAGAAGATATTTGTATCTTCTATTAATATTATTAACATTTTTCGTGGATTCCTCTATATTTTCAAAAAAATTTCCAAAAAGAGGATAAACCTCTATTTTTAATAAGTTCTAATTGGTAAAACCAATTGAGTCAATGTTTCATCTTCTGTAGATTTAATTAAAATTGGTTTAATTTCTCCTACAAAATGAATATCCACAGTTTCTGTGGAAAAGCTTTTTAAAGCCTCCATCATATATTTAGCACTAAATGAAATTCTAATATTTTCATTGTTATTCTTAGTAATTTTCATCTTTTCTTCTACTCTACCAATCTCTGCAGAACTACTTCTTAAGACTAAAGTATCATCTATTGTTTCTAAAGTAACAATATTCTTTTCTTTATCACTAGTTAAAATACTTACACGGTCAATAACATCATAAAAATCATTTAATCGAGTACTTACAACTAAGAATGAGTCATCAGGTAATAAGTTGGATGTGTTTGGATAAGTTCCATTAATTAATCTAGATTCAAATTTTAAATTTCCAGTCTTAAATAAAATTTTATTACTAAAGATATGAAGTTCAACTATATCCTCATCATCCCCTAAAATCTTAGAAAATTCAACAATATTATGACTTGGTACAACTATATTATAATTTTCTTCACTTTCTTTATCTAATTTAACCACTTTTCTAGCTAAACGATATGAATCAGTAGAATTACATTCAAGAACATCCCCAACAATATTAAGATTAATACCTGTTAAAACTGGTTTACTTTCCTCATTTGAAGATGCAAATGCAGTTTGATTAACAATACTTTTAAAAATACCAGCTTTAATATTTACCTTCTTCTTACTTTCTTCTAAACCAATATTAGGATACTCACTTTCACTAATACCATTTAAATTAAATTCACTATTCTCTGTATAAATAAGTATTTTTAATTCATCAATAACCTCAATATTAATATATTTATCAGGTAATTTTCTAACAATATCTAAAATATATTTTCCTTGAATAATAATATTTCCTTCATTTTCAACAGTAAAATCATCATCATTAACACTTTCAATACTTGTTTGAATAGTAATATCATTATCACTAGCAGTTAAAGTTAATTTTTTCTTCTTTAATTCAAATTTAATACCTGCAAGTACTGGAATTAAATTTTTTGTAGAAATGGCTTTTGATACCTTATTTAAAGCATCCAATAATAAATCTTTTTTAATTGTAAATTTCATATTTATTTCCTTCTTTCTTTTAAACTATTATTATTATTGCTGTGGAAAAAGTGGAAAACTCACTTTTTCTATTGAATTTATAAAGATTTAGCAGATTTTATCCTGTGGAAAATTCCACACTTTTCCCAAACTTTTACACAACCCCTATATCTTTCTTCAACTTTTCAATAATATTTGCTAAATCTTTATTAACTTTTATTTCGTTTTCTATCTTTTCAACAGAATGCATTACAGTAGAATGATCTTTTCCCCCAAATTCTGTTCCTATCTTTGGAAATGATTCACTAGTCATCTCTCTACAAAGATACATTGCAATTTGTCTTGGAAAAGAAATATTTGAACTCCGTTTTTTACTTCTTATATCTTCAACAGAAATTTGAAAATATTCTGATACAATCTTTTGAATACGGTGAACATCATTTTTTTCGCTCATTCCTTTGCTAATAAAGTCTTTTAAAGCCTCTATTGCCAAATCAAGGGTTATATCTGCTCCACTCATTATAGCGGAATAAGCAATTAAACGAGTAATTGAACCTTCTAATTGTCTAACATCTGTTCCAACATTAGAAGCAATATATTCAATAACATCTTCTGGTATTTCTTTTTCAAAATTACCAGCTACGATTTTCTTTTTTAATATCTCTGTTCTCAAAGTAAAATCTGGTGGAAATATATTAACGGTTAATCCCCAACAAAACCTAGTACGAAGTCTATCTTCCAATAATTTCAAGTCATCAGGAGATCTATCCGATGAAATAATTATTTGTTTACTATCATTATATAATGTGTTAAATGTGTGGAAAAATTCTTTTTGAGTACCAGTAGCTCCACCAAGAAATTGAATATCATCAATAATTAAAACATCAATATTTCTATACTTATTCTTGAAAAAGTCGATGTAGTTAAAATTTGTTTCTCCATCGTCTTTTTTCTTCAAACTTATAAAATCTTGTATAAACTGATCACTAGTAACATATAATACTTTTTTATCACTATTTTCCATTATATAATTACCAATCGCATGCATTAAATGTGTCTTACCTAACCCACTATTTCCATATATAAATAATGGATTATACATTCTACCAGGATTCTCAGCTACAGATAAAGCTGCCGCCTGAGCAAATTTATTACTATTACCAACTATAAAATTATCAAATGTATAACTTGTCTTTAAATTAGAATGAATTTTACTATCTTTTTCAATAAAAACTTCCGGTTTAACCTCTATTTTTTTAGGAACAACTTCTTCTATTTCTTCCTTTAATAATAATACTAATTCAAGATTATTATTAGTAACTTCATTTAATGTCTTTGTAATTAATTCAGAATAATTATCAAGTAAATGCCTCTTATGTATAGGCATTGGTACAATTATATATGCTTTATCACCATCTATCTTGTGAAGATGTGTATCAGCAAACCAAGTATCGAATGATAATGAAGTTAATTCTTCTTTTATTTGGCCTAAAAAATTAGACCATAAAACTTCGACATTCATTCTACCATCTCCCCTCAAGATAAATAAACTACGATTAGTTTACCTTAGATTGTGAAAAAAAGAAACTATTTTTTTTGAAAAAATTTTATCCACACAAAATCCACAATTTTCTCCACAACTTAAACCGTTGATATAAAAGGATAAAATTGAGTTTTCCACATTTTCCACAGTTTTTCTTTGCACATGCTTATAAAAGTATTCCACAGCATTGTGGATATTGTGAAAAACCATAAAAATTTCTTCACATTTCTTGTCGAAAAAATAAAAATTCTTCTATTTTAATTGACAAAATCCCCTACTTCTTATTATAATAATGGAGATTTATGTCTGGAGGTGGAGCAAATGAAAAGAACTTATCAACCAAATAATCGTAAAAAAGCTAAGAAATTAGGATTTTTTGCACGTAAAAAAACAAATATTTTAAATCGTCGTCGTCGCAAAGGACGCAAAAGTCTTTGCAAATAAAACCGCTGCTAGACCAGTGGTTTTTTACTATTAATGAAAAGATTGGTGACTTTATATGAGAAAACTATATATAGTAAAAAGCTCAAGAGAATTTGAAAGAATTATCAAAACAGGAAAAGTTTTAAAAAATAAAAGTTATGTTATCTATCATATAGAAAATAATTTGCCATATAACCGTTATGGTATTTCCGTAGGAAAGAAAATTGGTAATGCAGTTAATAGGAATAAGTACAAGCGAAAACTAAGAGCAATTATCGATAATTCAAAAAAAGACTATATAAATAGCCAAGATTATATTATAATATTAAGAGGAAGTGCCAAAGATAAAGATTATCAAGAGTTAGAAAAGGACTTCCTATCATTAATGAGTAATATAAGGAAGGAAAAGTCAAATGAATCAACCAAAGAAAAAAAATAAATTTAAAATATTAATCGTACTTTTACTATTATTATTAACAACAGGATGTACTACAACACTAACTGATAAAAATGATAAACCAGTAAAAAACGAAGTAACAGGACAAAACTTAACAAAAAACATTATCTGTCAACCAACTGATAAAGATACAATAGAAACTTATGAAAATTATGGCGTAGATATCGATAAATTACCAGCTTGTGATGATTTTAAAGTTACATCAGGTAAATATGAAAGTTTATGGACAAGTTTCTTTATAAAACCCCTAGCCTTTGTTTTACTACTAGTTGGTAGAACTGTTGGAAATTATGCTATCTCAGTTATAATTTTAAGCTTAATCATCAGATTAATCGCTTATCCAATAACAAGAAAGACTGCAATGCAATCTGAGCTAATAAAAAAAGCTCAACCAGAATTAGATAGAATTCAAAAAAAATATAAAGATAAAACTGATGAAGAATCAATGATGAAACAAAGCCAAGAAATGATGATGGTTTATAAAAAATATAATATCAATCCCCTATCTGGCTGTTTATTCTCATTCTTGCAATTACCTTTATTCATAGCATTCTTTGAAGCAATTCAAAGAACACCTGCAATTTTTGAAGACAAATTCTTAGCATTACAGTTAGGAACTACTCCATCAGTTGGAATTGGAACGGGAACATGGTATGCATATGTAATTTTAGTAATATTAATAGGGCTAACAACTTATTTCTCATTTAAGATGAACTCTACAGGAAATATGTCAGATCCAAATATGAAATCTATGCCAATGATGATGACAATAATGATTATAATAACATCTGTATTCATGCCATCAGGACTAGGAATATATTGGATTACCTCAAATTTATTTACTATAGTTCAAAACATACTAGTTAAAAGGAGCAAGGAAGTAAATGGAAAAGCATAGATATACAGGAAAAACAAAAGAAGATGCCGTAAGTGAAGCAACAATCAAATTACAAGAAACAGAAAATAATTTAATAATTAAAGAAATTTCATCTGAAAAAGGCGGATTATTTAAAAGTCCAAAAGTTGAAATTGAAGTTATTGAAAGAAGAGAAGTAGTAAAATATATTAAGGAATACTTAGTAAAATTATTAAAAGACTTAGGTTTTACGGCTAATATAGAAATAAAAAATAAAGAAGAAATTCCAACATACATAATTTATTCAGATAATGATGGTTTACTAATAGGTAAAAATGGAAAGAATTTGAAAGCTTTATCAGTAATAGCTAATCAACATATACTAAAAGAAACAGGAAGAAATTTCAAGTTCACAATAGATATTAATTCTTACAAAGAAAAACATGAGAAATCAATTGAAGCATTAGCAAAAAGAGTAGCAAGAGAAGTTGCTCAAACAAAAATAGCTGCTAAATTAGACTCAATGAACTCATACGAAAGAAGATTAGTTCATAACATTTTAACAAATAACAACAAGGTTTATACAGAAAGTGAAGGCGAAGAACCAAATCGTTATGTAGTAATTAAACCAAAAGAAGATTAATTCTTCTTTTTTTATTTTCCATCTTATCTATAATGTGCTATAATATGTTCAGAAAAAAGGGAGGTAGTCTCATGAATGATACAATAGTTGCCATTTCAACAACAATGGGAGTAGGTGCAATTTCAATAATAAGGCTAAGTGGAAAAGAAGCAATTTCAATAGTAAATAAATGTTTTAAAGGAAAAAACTTAGAAGAAGTTGCTACACATACGATAAACTATGGTCATATATATGATGAAGATGAATTAATAGATGAAGTTTTGGTATCCATAATGAGAGGACCACGAAGTTTCACTGCTGAGGATATAGCTGAAATTAATTGCCATGGTGGAATAATTACAACAAATAGAATTTTAGAAACAATGTTAAATAATGGAGCACGATTAGCAGAACCAGGAGAATTTACAAAAAGAGCATTCCTAAATGGTAGAATTGATTTAGTCAAGAGTGAAGCAGTAATGGATTTAATTGAAAGTAAAAGTGACGAAGCCAGAAAAATAGCTCTATCACAACTAGGTGGAAAAACATCTACTTTAATTACAAATTTTCGAGATACATTAAAACAGTTATTATCATCAATAGAAGTAAATATAGATTATCCTGAGTATTATGATATTGAAGTCATGACAATTGAAAAAATAAAAGAACAAGTATCTGAAATGAAAATAAAATTATACGATCTTGTAAAAGAGTCTGAAAATACAGCAACCATTAAAAATGGTATAAAAACAGTAATAATAGGAAAACCAAATGTTGGAAAAAGTAGTATTTTAAATAAACTTTTAGAACAAGATAAGGCAATTGTAACAGATATTGCAGGAACAACAAGAGATATAGTTGAAGGTGAAATATATTTAGACGGAGTTTTACTAAACATAATTGATACTGCAGGAATTAGAAACACAGAAGATGTGGTGGAAAAAATTGGTGTGGAAAAGAGTTTATCAATGATAGACGAAGCTGATTTAGTAATTGTCGTTTTAAATAGTAATGAAAATCTATCAGAAGAAGATAAAGAAATACTTGAAAAGACAAAAAATAAAACAAGAATAATAGTTTTGAATAAAAACGACTTATCAAGAAATCTAGTATTACCATCAAATCTAAGTAATGTAGTTGAAACAAATACGAATGATTTACAAGGTATCACTGCATTAAAAGAAAAAATTAAAGAATTGTTTAATTTAGAACAAATTGCAACAAAAGACTATACATATTTAACTAATAGTCGTCAAATCTCTCTAGCAAAACAGGCGTATAAAAATTTATTAGATGCAGAATTTGCGATAGAAAATAATCAACCAGTAGACATGATAGAAATAGATTTAAAAGAATGTTTTGATACACTAGGAGAAATTATAGGAGCAACATACAGTGAAGAAATAATAGATAATTTATTTGAAAATTTCTGTGTAGGAAAGTAGGAAGTGAACAAAAATGGAGTATGAAATAATAGTAGTAGGTGGAGGTCATGCTGGTTGCGAAGCTTGTTTAGCAGCTGCAAGAAAAGGCCATAAAACCTTACTAGTAACAGGAAATATAAAAAATATAGCGGACATGCCATGTAACCCTTCAATTGGAGGACCTGCAAAAGGTATTGTTGTAAGAGAAATAGATGCCTTAGGCGGAGAAATGGGTAGAAATGCAGATAAAGGAACTATTCAAATTAAAATGCTAAATACAAAAAAAGGGCCTGCAGTGCAAGCACTAAGAGCTCAAGCTGATAAAATAGTTTATCCACAAGAAATGTTGAAAACTCTACAAAGAGAACCAAATTTAGAAATAAAAGAAGCAATAGTAGAAAAACTACTTGTTGAGGATAGTAAGATTCAAGGTGTAGAACTTGCAGATGGTGAAAAAATTCTATCAAAAGCTGTAATATTAACAACAGGAACATATCTAAAAGCTATGATTTTAACAGGTGCAAACAAAACTCCGGGAGGCCCACACGGAGAAAAAGAATCAAAATACTTAAGTAATCATCTAAAAGAACTAGGATTTACAATTTTAAGATTAAAAACAGGAACGCCACCAAGACTTGCAAAAGATTCAATTGACTATACAAAAGCATCTATTGAACCTGGAGATTCTGTTGCAAGAACATTCTCGTTTGATAATAAAGTTTATTATGATGTAGAAAAGCAGGTTCCATGTCACTTAATATACACAACCCAAGAAACACACAATATTATTAGGGAACATTTAAATGAATCAAGTATGTATGGTGGATATGTTGAAGGTATTGGACCAAGATATTGTCCATCAATTGAAGATAAAGTTGTTAGATTCGGCGAAAAAGAAAGACACCAACTATTCTTAGAACCAGAAAGCATTTACTATGATGATATTTATTTACAAGGATTTTCAACAAGTATGCCACACTATGTTCAAGAACAAATGGTACATAGTCTACCAGGATTGGAAAATGCAAAAATATTAAAATATGCATATGCAATAGAGTATGATGCAATTGATTCAAAACAATTAAAACAATCTCTAGAAACAAAAATAATTGAAGGATTATACACTGCCGGTCAAATAAATGGAACAAGTGGTTATGAAGAAGCTGCTGGACAAGGATTAATTGCTGGAATTAATGCTGCATTAAAACTAGAAGGAAAGGAACCATTAATTCTAAAAAGAAATGAATCATATATTGGTGTTTTAATCGATGACCTAGTAACAAAAGGTGTAAAAGATCCATATCGTCTTTTAACTTCACGAGCAGAATATCGTCTACTTTTAAGAAACGATAATGCTGATTTGCGATTAAGAGAGTATGGTTATGAAGTAGGGCTAATAGATGAAGAAAGATACGCCAAATTCACAAAGAAAAAAGAAGAAATTGAAAAATTCAAAAACATCTTAGAAGAAACAAGAATAACTCCTAAAAAAGATACTAATGAATATCTCGAATCAATAGGCACAACTACTTTGAAAGATGGAATATCCTTATATGATTTTCTAAAAAGACCAGAAATAACATTAGAACATATTAGTCATTTTATAGAATTACCAGAAGATAAAGAAGTTCAAGAACAAGTAGAAATTAACATTAAATACGAAGGTTATATTAAAAAGTCTCTAAGAGAAGCAGAAAAAATGCTATCTTTAGAAGAAAAAAGAATTCCAGAAAATATTGATTATAGTAAAATTCCTAACTTAGCAAGTGAAGCAAGACAAAAATTAGCGGAAATAAATCCAACAACAATAGGCCAAGCATCACGAATTAGCGGTGTTAATCCTGCTGATATTTCTATTTTAATGGTTTATTTAAGAAAGAATAACAATGAATAGAGAAGAATTTATTGAAGAATTAAAAAAGTTAGGAATAATATTAACAAATGATCAAGAAACAAAATTAGAAAAATTTTATAATCTATTAATAGAATGGAATCAAAAGATAAATCTAACCAGAATTGTTGAAAAAGAAGAGGTTTATTTAAAACATTTCTATGATAGTTTGACAATTTCAAAAGTAGTTGATTTAACAAAGATAGAAACATTGTGTGATGTTGGAACAGGAGCTGGATTTCCAGGAATAGTTCTAAAAATTGTTTATCCGAATTTAAAAATAACATTAGTAGATTCTTTATTAAAACGAGTTAACTATCTAAATACAATAATAACTGAATTAGAATTAGAAGACATAAAAGCAATTCATACTAGAGGAGAAGATTTAAAAGAAACATTTGATATCGTTACAGCAAGAGCAGTTGCCAATATAGAAAAACTTCTAATATATACAATGCATTTAGTAAATAAAAATGGCTCACTTATTGCCATGAAAGGTAATATTGATGAAGAATTAACTAAAGAAGTTGAAAATAAAATAAATAAAAAATATAGTATCAAACAAGTAGAAAAATTCTTACTACCAAAAGAAAATAGTCAACGCAGTTTAGTAGTAATAAAACATTAAAGGCACGTGAGGTGCTTTTTTTGATTGTCAAGTGAACCTTAAAAGTTGTTGAAATTACAAGAAAAATGTTATATAATAAAATGGAGTAAGAATAAAGCGAGGGGAAGACCATGAATTCAGAAACAAAAGATGAAGTAGTACAGCTATATTTAGATGATATTATTCCTAACCGTTTTCAACCACGTGAAGTGTTTGATGAAAAAGCTTTAAAGGAATTGGCTGTATCGATTAAAGAACATGGTGTAATTCAGCCAATTATTGTTAGAAATGTAAATGGTAAATATGAAATAATTGCTGGTGAAAGAAGATATAAAGCGTCAGCTTTAGCTGGTATGACAAGAATTCCTGCAATTATAAGAAATTTAGATGATAAAGAAAGTTCAAAAGTTGCATTATTAGAAAATCTTCAAAGAAAAAATTTAAATCCAATTGAAGAAGCCAGAACTTATCAAAAAATTCTTGAAATAGATCAAATGACACAAGAAGAATTAGCTAAAACAATGGGAAAAAGTCAATCCTCTGTAGCTAATAAATTACGTTTATTATCATTACCAGATGAGGTACAAGATGCTTTACTAAAAGAACAAGTATCAGAGCGTCATGCTAGAGCATTACTTATGGTTACTGATACGAAAAAGCAAAGCGAATTATTAAAAAAGGTAATCAATAATAAGATGACTGTTAGAGCATTAGAAGATGAAATAAGTCAATTATATCCAAAAGATAATGATGAAGAACCAGAAGGAGATCAATATGTTCAAGTGCCATCTGTATCATCAATTATTGATAAAACACCATTAACTCCAACTGCTGAAATTTCAGATGAACAAGCAGATTACGGAAAAGTAACATTTGTTCCACCAATGGGTGAAAATATGGAAACATCAGAAAATATAAATAAATATATTAATTATGGAGAAATTGATAAGGATAAATTAGCTCAACAAAATAATATCAATAGCAGAACAGATTATTATACTGCTACATCAGTAGCACCAGTAGATATACGCTCTATGCAAGATAAGGCATTTGATATTAAACCAAACACTAATGAGCCAGTAGCAGCATTAGATAGTTTACTAAATATTAGACAAACAGGTCCAATAAATAGAGATGTTAATCAAGTTCAAGAAAGACCAAATATTCCGCCTATAGAAACACCAACTAGAAGAGATAGTTCAATGATTGCTGAGTCAAACGGTAAAGATTATTTTGGATCACATGATTTAAAAAACATAGAGCTACCAGAAGTAGAGATTCCAGTACCAGCAACAATGAATCAAGATAGTGTACTAAGTATCCCTACAAGTCCAATAACATCTGATGCAGCAATTTCTAAAATTAAAAATCTTGTAAAAGAATTAGATACAAGAGGAATAAAAATCAGTCTAGATGAAATGGACTTTGGTAGATCATATCAAGTCATCATAAAAATTGATAAATAAACAAAAGTAGATAAAAATCTACTTTTTTTGTGAAAAGCGTTTCAAAAAAAAATATTATTTGATACAATAAATAAGTAAAATGAAAATGGGTGATTACATGGGAAAGGTTATATCGTTAGTAAATCAAAAAGGTGGAGTAGGTAAGACTACCACCAGCATCAATCTTTCTGCATCACTAGCAGTACTAGGGAAAAAAGTTTTATTGATAGATTTAGACCCTCAAGGAAATACAACTACTGGTGTAGGAATAAATAAAGGAGATATTGAAAGAAGTATTTATGATGTTTTAATAGGCGAATGTAAAGTTACTGAAGCAATGATTAAAACAAAATATAAAAACTTATATGTCTTACCAGCAACAATTAATTTAGCAGGAATTGATATAGAATTAGTTGAAAAAAGCAAGCATGAAAATGGATTTAATAAAGGAGAACAATTAAAAGTATGTCTTCAAGATATAAAAGATACTTTTGACTATATCATTATTGATTGTCCACCTTCATTAGGTGTAATAACTACAAATGCTTTGACTGCATCTAATTCCGTAATTATTCCAGTTCAATGTGAATTCTTTGCATTGGAAGGAATTACGCAATTATTGAAAACAATAATGTTAGCACAAAAAACATTAAATCCTACTCTTGATATTGAAGGAGTATTACTTACAATGTTAGATTCAAGAACAAATTTAGGATTTGAAGTAGTTGAAGATATTAGAAAATTCTTTAAAGAAAAAGTATACAATACAATTATTCCAAGATTAGTAAGACTTACAGAAGCGCCATCACACGGAGAGCCAATTATAGCTTATGATCCAAAAAGTAGAGGATCTGAAGCCTATATAAATTTAGCAAAGGAAGTGATTGCAAGAAATGGAGACAAATAATACTAAAAGACGTGCTTTAGGTAGAGGTTTAGAAGAATTATTTTTCAATGAACCAATGGATTATAGTAAAGTTGAAGAAAAAATAATTGATGAGACACCAAAAGAAGAAATAACAATGGTAAAGGTTGATGAATTAAGAAGCAATCCATATCAGCCACGAAAAGTATTTGATGAAGAGGCCTTAAAAGAACTTGCAACATCAATTAAAGAACATGGTGTATTTCAACCAATTATTATTAAAAAAAGCATCAAAGGTTATGAAATAATTGCCGGTGAAAGACGTGTTAAAGCTACCAAAATGGCAGGTTTAGAAGAAATACCAGCTATTATTAGAGATTTCACAGATACTGAAATGATGGAGATAGCTTTACTAGAAAACTTACAAAGAGAAAATCTAAATGCAATAGAGGAAGCTAGTGCATACAGAAAATTACTAGAAACACTTAACCTTACTCAAGAAGAGTTAGCAAAAAGATTAGGAAAAAGCAGAAGTCATATTACTAATATGCTAGGTTTATTAAATTTACCTGATGAAGTTCAAAAATCATTAGGAAATAAAGAAATTAGTATGGGACATGCCCGTATAATAAGTAAACTTGAGAATAAAGATCAACAAATAAGTTTAGCTAAAAAAGTATCAGATGATGAATTAAGTGTTCGTCAATTAGAAGAATTGACAAAATCAAACGAAAGATTTATAAGAACACACGTCATAAATAAAAAAACAAAAAATCCATCATCAGACTACGAATACATCCAAGAAGAACTATGTGAGAAACTAGGAACAAAAGTAAAAATAACAAGTAATAAAATTGAAATTAGCTTTGTAAATGGAAATGATTTAAATAGATTACTAGAAATCATGAATTTAGAAACAGGGAGGTAATCTATGATTAAGTTATTTAACATAACAATTAATCTAAAATATATAATATTACCAACAGTTTACATAGTCTTAGGATTTATATCATATTATGCAATAAAAAAACTACTAGATAAAGCTTTTAAAATTGAAAAATTCGGCTTAAAATCACATAAGCAGCGAGCAACAACTATAAAAATATTAATTCAAAATATGGTCAAATACATAATAGTAGTATTCGTTGCTTTAGGTATTCTTTCTGTGTATGGAGTAAATGTTAAATCAATAGTAGCAGGATTAGGAATAACAACTGCAATTATAGGTTTAGCTTTTCAAGATTTTGCAAAAGACATTATTGCAGGGATTTCAATTATAACTGAAGGACAATATGATATAGGAGATACAATTGAAGCTGAAGGATTCATGGGTGAAGTTATTTCTTTAGGATTAAAGACAACAAAGATAAGAAATTACAAAGGTGCCATTAAAATTATTTCCAATCGATATATGGATAAAGTAATTAATTATAGTCTAGAAGATTCTTTAGCAATAGTAGATATTGGAATTGGTTATGAGTATGCACCAGAAGAAGTAGAAAAAGTATTAAATAAATTAGCAAAAGAGCTAAATGGAAAAATTCCAGAAGCAACAGGAGATATCGAAATTTTAGGAATAAATAATTTGGCAGACTATTCAGTAGTATATAGAGTGACTGTTAAAGTAAAACCAATGAAATATACTGCTGTAGAAAGAATGTTAAGAAAAGAAATAAAAAAAGCTTTAGACGAAGCTAATATTTCAATACCATTACCACAAGTAGAGGTGCACAATGGAAAATAAAAATTTAGAATATACTTTAGGAACAAAAGTAATAATGAAAAAGCCCCATCCTTGTGGTACAAATGAATGGGAAATCACAAGACTAGGCGCTGATATAAAAATTAAATGTATAAATTGTGGAAGAGTAGTCCTAATTCCGAGAATAGAATTCAACAAGAAATTAAAAAAAATAATCACGGAGGAGGGATAAAACATGTTAGGAAAGAGAAAGTTAAAATTAAAGAAATTTCATTTAAATCCAATTACATCATTTCTTTTTATGACATTTATCGTAGTTATTTTAAGTGCTATTCTTTCCGCATTTGAGATGCAAGCAACTTATAATGTTGTAAATTCTAATACAAATGAATTAGAACCAACATTGGTAGTTGTTGAAAACTTACTAAGTTTCGATGGTATGAAATTCATGATAAGTAATGCCACTAAAAACTTTATTAGTTTTGCTCCATTAGGAATGTTATTAATAGCTCTAATAGGAATAACAATAGCAGAAGCAACAGGTTTTATTGAAACATTTTCAAGAAGAGTACTAAGAAAAATTCCAAGAGAATTACTAACTTTTATAATTATTTTTATAGCAACATGTTCTTCTCTAATCAATGAAATAGGTTACGCAATTCTAATACCACTAGTAGCATTAATTTATTTTATCAATGATCGAAATCCAATATTAGGTATAATTACAGCATTTTGCGGTGTATCATTTGGTTATGGAGTATCTATTTTTGTTGGTACAATGGAAGTATCATTAATAGAATATACAAAAAGTGCTGCAAGATTAATTTATGAAACACGACACATTCCATTAAGTTCTAATCTAATATTTATAATTGTAGCAACAATCATCTTATCAATAGTAGGAACTATCATTATCGAGAAAATAATAGCTCCTAAAATAGGAAGATACAAAAAAGAAGAGGAAAATGCTAAAACAGAACAATATAGAATAGTCGATATTGAAATAGATGAACAATCAAAAATTGAACAAGAAAAACGAGAAAAAACAGGTTTAAGATATGCACTTATTGCTGCAATAATCTTTATATTAATATTCATTTATACAATAATACCTGATTTACCATACTCTGGTATGTTATTAGATATGACAGAAAGTACGTACCTAAATCAATTATTTGGAGAAAGTTCGTATTTCCAAGATGGATTTACTTATATGATATCGCTATTATTCTTTATTACTGGTATTGCTTATGGCTTTGGAGCACATTCAATTAAAAATGATCACAAACTAATTACAAAAGCCGGAGAAAACTTTTCAAAATTAGGAAGCATCTTTATATTGATGTTTGTAATTGCGCAGTTTATAGCAGTATTTAAAAAGAGTAATATTGGTACAGTAATAACTGCATGGTTTGCTAATTTACTTGGAATGTTAGAATTTTCAGGTCTACCACTTATAGTAGTAACAATGTTATTGATTGGACTTGCTAATTTTGTTTTAACAGGTCCAGCATCTAAATGGATAATATTTGCACCTGTAGTAGTTCCAATGTTTATGCAGTCAAATATATCTCCTGAATTTGCTCAGATAGTTATGAGAGCCGGAGATTCTCTAACAACAGGTTATACTCCGTTACTGGCAAACTTTGCCATCTATATTGGTTATTTAAATATGTATAATTTAAATAAAACAAAACCATATACTATAAAAAAAGCATTAAGTTTTGTAACACCATACTTCTTATTAATATCATTAACTTGGATATTATTAGTAATAGGATGGTACATTACTGGATTACCAATAGGACCTGGAGTATATCCAACAATCTAACACCCAATGGGTGTTTTTTCTTGAAGAAAATTTAAACATAAGCTATAATATAGCGACAAAGAGAGGAATATTATATCAAATAAAAAAATTTAAAGTCCCACTATTTAAAGACATAATGAATATGATATAATCATAAAAGAAAAGAGGTATAAATATGAGTTTAACAGCAGGTATAGTAGGATTACCAAACGTAGGAAAATCAACATTATTTAATGCAATTACAAATCAAAAAATATTAGCAGAAAATTATCCTTTTGCAACAATAGAACCAAACGTTGGTGTAGTTACGGTTCCTGATAAAAGAATGGAAAAATTAAAAGAAATGTATGAACCAAATCGTTATATTCCAACAGCTTATGAATTTACTGATATAGCAGGACTTGTAAAAGGAGCATCACAAGGAGAAGGACTAGGAAATAAGTTCTTATCTCATATCCGTGAAGTTGATGCAATTGTTGAAGTAGTAAGATGTTTTGATGATGGTAAAATAATTCACGTTGAAGGTAACATTGATCCAATTAGAGATATTGAAACAATTAATTTAGAATTAGCTATAGCAGATTTAGATATAGTAAATAATCGTCTAGATAGAGTTGCTAAAAAAGCTAGAACTACCAAAAATAAGGATGATTTACTAGAAGTAGAAATCTTAGAAAGAGCAAAAAAGGCTTTAGAAGAAAATGTTCCTCTTCGCCAATTAAATTTTACAGATGAAGAAAAGAAAATTATTAAATCATATAGTTTTTTAACTTTAAAACCTATTATTTATTTAGCAAACATAAAAGAAAGTGAATTAGGAAATCCAGATAATGAATATGTAAAAATGGTTAAAGACTATGCTTCTAAAGAAAATGCACGTGTAGTTAGTTTGTGTGCCAAGGTTGAAGAAGAGTTAAGTGAACTTACAAAAGAAGAAAAGGAAGAAATGTTAGAAGGTCTAGGGCTAGATGGTTCAGGCTTAGATAAACTTATAACAGCAACTTACGATATTTTAGGCCTAGCAACATATTTTACAGTAGGAAAAGATGAAGTACGTGCTTGGACATTTAGAAAAGGAATGAACGCCAAAGAATGTGCAGGTATAATACATACAGATTTTGAAAGAGGCTTTATTCGTGCAGAAGTTATTTCATATAATGATTTAATTGAATGTGGAAGTGAACTTAAAGTAAAAGAAGCTGGAAAGGCTCGCTTAGAAGGAAAAGAATACTTAATGCAAGATGGTGATATCTGTCACTTTAGATTTAATGTTTAAGGAGAAAAATGAAATCGCAAATTAAAATATTTGAAACTGGTATTAATGAAGGCATAATGAGTCGTAATAAGAAATTTTATCCTGAAGATATGTCACAAGATGATATTAATAAATTATTTTTAGAAACAAGAATCAAAGCAGGAAAAATACATAATTTTGATGGCAGAAAAATTTTTCAAGCAAAGCAAAAAACAGATACTAATAATGTTAAATATGAAGATGGAAAATATATTGTATTAACTACTGAACATATGCAAAAAGAAGATTATTGGTATGAAGATTTGCCAGCCGATATTTTAATTATTTCAAATAAATATCAAAACATTGTTGTTGGCAATCAAATGGCAGACTGTCCAATCGTTATAGCTGAAGATAGAAAGCTAGGCGTAACAGCTCTTGCACACTGTGGAGCAAGCTATATAAATAGAAAACTACCAGTTCAAACAATAGAGGCATTACAAAAAGAATATAATAGTAATCTATCAGATATTTACGTATATATTACTAGTTGTGCAAGCAAAGATAACTATATTTATGATTGCTATCCAAAATGGGCAACAAATAAAGAAGTATGGCAAGATTCAATAATAGGAATTAATGATAATTATCACATTGATATGCAAAAGGCCATAATAAACCAATTAAAAGAAATAGGAATAATCAATATAGACTATAGTGTTATTGATACAGTAACAAGTCCTAAATTTTATTCACATAGCGCTTATGCTAAAGGTGATGAATCTAAAAAAGGTCAAAATTTTGTTGGTTTTTACTATATAAATGAAAATAAATAGTTAGTTTAATACTAAAATGCAATTTTTATAAAATAATTGAAATTTAAAGGTATAATGCAAGTTATATCTTTATTTTTTAATGAAAAATGAAAATAAATTATAGACAAAAAGACATAGATTTGCTATAATACATCCGAGTATTTAAAATACTCCTTGCTGTATTTACAGCCGAATAGTCCAAAAGGAGGTGCAAGAAAATGAATAAATATGAAATTATGTTTATCGTAAGACCTGATATGGAGGAAGCAGAAATTAAAAAGACTGCTGAAGAAATGAAAAAAGTTTTAACTGATAAAGGAGCTAAAGCTTTAGAAGAAAAACAAATGGGTCAAAGAGAACTAGCTTATGAAATTAACAAATTCAAAACTGGATACTATTATTTATATATAGTTGAAGCTAACGCTGAAGCAGTTAAAGAATTTGACCGTGTTGCTAGAATTAATGAAAGTTTACTTCGTCATCTAGTTGTAAAAGTAGAAGACTAAGAGAAAGAGGTATATTATGAACAAAGTATTTTTAATTGGAAGACTTACAAGAGATCCTGAGTTAAGATACACTGGTAATAATACAGCTGTAGCAACATTTTCATTAGCTGTTAACAGAAACTTCGCTAATCAAGCCGGAGAAAGAGAAGCAGACTTCATAAATATTGTTGTTTGGAGAAAACAAGCTGAAAATGTTAAAAATTATTTAACACAAGGTAGTCAAGTTGCTATCGATGGTAGAATTCAAACAAGAAGTTATGATGATAATAATGGACAAAAAAGATATGTTACAGAAGTTATCGCTGATAATGTAGAATTCATAGGATCAAAATCTTCCTCAACTAATTCTAATAATGCAGGGTATTCACAAGCAAGTGGACCTACACCATACGATTTTGGTAATGTGCCAGAACCAAAAGGAACAGACGTTGAAAGTAATCCTTTTGCAGATTTTGGAGCAAGTATTGAAATTAGTGATGATGAATTACCATTCTAAAAAGGAGGAAAGACGATGGCAGAATTTAATCGTAGAAAGAAAAAAGTTTGTATGATGTGTACTGGAAAAACTGTTGATTACAAAGATCCAGAAACATTAAGAAGATATACAAATGAAAAAGGTAAAATTGTACCAAGACGTGTAACAGGAAACTGTGCACTTCATCAAAGATATATTGCAAAACAAGTAAAAAGAGCACGTGCTATTGCATTAATGCCTTATTCAAGATAAGAGAGTATACCTTAGGGTATACTTTTTCTTTACCTGAAAACTTCCGTAACTATTAGACAAATAAGTTAAATTATTATATAATAAAACTGATATACGTGAGGAGATCAAAATGAAAATTATCGATCAAAGAAAAGACCTAAACAAAGCAATAAAGAAAAGCGATACAATATTTTTAATGGCGCACAAAGATCTTGATTTAGATGCTCTTGGAAGTTGTGTTGGTTTAAATATTATTCTTACTGCTAAAAAGAAAAAGTGTTATATAATAGTTGATGATAAAAATCACGAACTTGGAGTAAAAAAAGTACTTCAAGAACTAGAAGGGTGCATTACTACTATAAAAAGTGAAGATATTGATAAATATCTAAACCCAAAAGATAAAAAGAATTTGTTAATTATTTTAGATACTAATAAATCTGATCTTGTTCAATCAAAAGAACTATTAAAAAGAATTGAAAATAAAATAGTAATTGATCATCATGAAGTTGGTAAAGGAACCATTAAAGATGCTACTTTAATAATTGATAACGAAGTATCGAGTGCCTGTGAAATGATCACTGAACTAGTTGAATATTATGATGTTGAAATTGAACCATACTATGCAACAGTATTACTATCAGGAATTGTTTTAGATACCAATAATTTCACTTTGAAAACAACAGCCGAAACATATTATGCTGCATATTTTTTAACGAGTTTAGGGGCAAGTGCCAAAAAAGTTCAATATTTATTAAAACAAGATATTATGGAATATACTGAAAGACAAAAATTACTTGCCGATATTGAAACAATTAATGGTAAAATAGCATTTACTAAAGCCACACCATATACGATATATCGACGTGAAGACTTAGCTAAAGTAGCAGATACGCTATTATTCTTTAATAACATTGAAGCATCCTTTGTTATTGGAAAGATTGGAAAAGAAACAGTTGGAATAAGCGCTAGAAGCTTAGGAAACTATGATATTAATTCTATTCTAACAAAATTAGGCGGAGGCGGCGATGCATACAATGGAGCTGCAAAATTTGAAAAGACAACAATCAGTAAAGTAGAACAAAGATTAAAGAAAGAAATTGATAATCAGGAGGGTGAATAATATGGAAGTAATATTCATTAAAGATTTAAAGAATCAAGGTAAAAAAGGACAAATAAAAGAAGTAAAAGATGGCTATGCTCAAAATTTTCTTATAAAAAATGGTTATGCTGTAGCAAAGACAAAAGAAAACTTATCAAAATTACAAGCTGAACAAGCAAAAAAAGCCGCAACCGATCAAGAAAATAAAAAGCAAGCAGAAGCCTTAAAAGTAGAATTAGATAAAACAGTTTTAGAGTTCAAAGTAAAAACTGGTGAAGGTGATAAAGTATTCGGAAGTATTAGTGTTAAGCAAATAAAAGATGAATTACAAAAGAAAAACTTCAAAATAGAAAAAAGCCAAATTGAGGTTACTAATACAATTGCTTCGTTAGGATTTCACAATGTAAAAATTAACTTATATCCTGGAGTAGAAGCAACTATTAAAGTTCATCTAGTAAAATAGAGGTGGTATTATGGCAACTAGAGTTATGCCTAACAATTTAGAAGCTGAGGAATCCGTTTTAGGTGCATGTTTTCTATCAAAGTATGCTCTTCAAAAAGCTATAGAAAATTTGTTACCAGAATCATTTTATAGTGAGAAAAATGCCAAAATATTTTCGGCAATGACATCCTTAGCTGAAGAAAAAACTCCAATTGATATTACAACAGTTACAGGTTATTTAAATAAAAGAAATGAATTATCAGAAGTTGGGGGAGTAGAATATTTAACTGAAGTATTGAACTTTGTTCCAACAGCAAGTAATGTTGATTACTATATTCAAAGTGTAGAAGAAGCTGCCATTCTACGTAAGCTAATTGAAACTGCAACAGAAATAGCATCAGAAGGATATAGAACGGATGAGTCTGTAAATGAAATATTAGATAATTCAGAAAAAAGAATTTTAAATATTGTTAAAAACCGTAAATCTAGTGAGTTCAGAACAATAAAAGATGTTCTAGCAAAGACTCAAGCAGACTTGGAGAGATTATCAGAAAATAAAGGTGAAATTACAGGTTTAGCAACAGGTTGGTATGATTTTGATAAGCTAACTACTGGATTACATCCAAATGAATTTATCATTATTGCAGCCCGTCCAGCAATGGGAAAAACTGCTTTTGCCTTAAATTTAGCAACACATGCCGCAATGACGCAAGATAAAAGTGTTGCTGTATTTAACTTAGAAATGTCTGCTGAGCAGTTAGCAATGCGTATTTTATCATCAGTAGGGCAATTAGAAGGTTTCAAACTACGTACAGGTAATTTAATGAATAATGACTGGAAAAGAATTAACGAAGCCTCATCTCAATTAGCTAATACTAATTTAGTTATTGATGATACACCAGGAATAACAATTGGTGAAATAAGAGCAAAATGCCGCCGTTTAGCAAGTAGTGAAAAAGGTTTAAGCTTAGTCGTAATCGACTACTTACAGTTGATTTCCGGAGGAAAAAACTATGGTTCTAATCGTCAACAAGAAGTTTCAGATATATCAAGAAGCTTAAAGACGTTAGCTATGGAATTAGGTGTTCCAGTAATTGCCTTATCGCAATTATCACGTAGTGTTGAGGCACGTGAAGATAAAAGACCATTAATGAGTGACTTAAGAGAATCTGGTTCAATCGAACAAGATGCTGATATTGTAGCATTCCTATATCGTGATGATTATTACAATAAAGAAGCAAGAACTGAAGATAATAACAGTATCAGTGAATTAATAATTGGTAAACATCGTAATGGACCAACCGCAACAATTGAATTACTATTCAAAAAAAATACATCAACATTCTTAAACTTAAAAAGGGATAATATGGAGGGTTAAAATGAATAGTCAAAAAAGGAAATTACTAGTGTGTTTAGTTTTACTCTTATCATTATTCACAACAACAGGAGTATCTATTAGAAAATTTACTCCACATGATGTATACAGAGTTTATCTAAAGGGTAAATCCCTTGGATTAATTCAGTCAAAAGAACAACTAGAAGAATATATTGATAAGAAACAGGCTGAAATCAAAGAAAAATATGGTGTTGATAAAGTATATATTCCATCAGATTTAGATATTGTAAAAGAAACAACTTATGACAACCGTTTAACTTCTATTGAAAAAATCTACAATAGTATAAAAGATATATCACCATTTACAATTAGTGGATATGCAATAAAAATAAAAGGTGTAGATTCAACAGACAGTGAAGGTAAAACAGTAAAAGTTGAAGATCAAACAATTTACGTACTAGATAAAAAAATATTTACAGAATCAGTCGATAATACTGTAAAAGCATTTATATCAGAAGAAGATTATAATGCCTTTGCGGAAGAAACTCAAAAAGAAATTGAAGATACTGGTAAAATAATTGAAAAGATTTATATCGAAAATACAATCACAATAAAAAAACAAAAAATCCCAGTAAATGAGACAATTTATCAAACATCAGCTGATTTAAGTAAATACCTTCTTTTTGGAACCACTGAAGATCAAAAAACATATACAGTTCAAGATGGTGACACAATAGAAGATATAGCTTTCAATAATAAAATATCAGTTGAAGAATTTTTAATTGCTAATCCAGATATAGTCGATGAAAAGAGTCTTTTATATCCAGGACAAGTTGTAACATTAGGAATTTTAAAACCACAATTTAACGTTGTAGAGCAAGATCACGTTGTTTTCCGTGAAGAGATTCGTTATACAACAGAAACAAGATATGATAATAATCAATATGTTGGTTATACAAAATTAGAACAATCCGGTGCAAACGGTGAACAAAAAGTAGCCCAAAAAGTTCTAAAAGTAAATGGCGAAACCAAAAATACTGTTAATGTAACTACAGAAGTAATAACTCCAGCAACAACAGAAATCATCATAAAAGGTGGTAAAAAGAGTAATTATAATGGTTATGGAACCGTTGTACCAACTAAAGGTGAATGGGGATGGCCAGCATCGTGTGGTTCAGTTTCTAGTAACTTTGGATGGCGTTGGGGAACATTACATGATGGTACCGATATTGCCGGATGTGGATATGGTTCAAACATCTTTGCGGCACAAGCTGGTACTGTTGTTGAATCAAAGAAGAAAACAGGTTATTATCCAGGTGGATATGGTGATAATGGAGAATACATAATTATTGACCATCATAATGGTTATTATACAATTTATGCCCATCTATGTACCGGATGTCGTACAGTTCAGGTAGGAGATGTAGTAGAAAAAGGACAAGTAATTGGTGGAATGGGTAACACCGGAGCTGCAACAGGAGTTCACTTACATTATGGTTTATGGAAAGGATATCCTTACAAAGGTGGAGTAGCGTTAAACGCTATGAATTACTATTAATGCAAGCAAAAGTAATTGCCAGTGGCTCAAAAGGAAATTGTGCCATAGTATTATGTAAAGATACAAAAATTATCATTGATATGGGAATTTCCTACTTAACTTTAAAGAAAAGTTTAGAGGAGAATTCCCTTTCTTTTGATGATTTTTCAGGAATATTAATTACCCATTGTCACAAAGATCATATAAGTGGATTAACATCTCTAATAAAAAAGACAAAGTTAAATGCTTATATTCCAGAAAAAATGTATGATAGCTTAAAAGAATACTTACCACTAGATAAATGTATATTTATTGATGATAACTTTAATATTAACGATGTCAATATTGAACTAATCCATACATCACACGATGCACCTAGTTCGGTAGGTTTCATTTTTGAATTTGAAGGAAAGAGCCTAGTATATGTAACGGATACTGGTTATATTAATCGAAAATATCTTGCCAAAATGGTAGAAAAAGATGCCTACATAATTGAAAGTAACCATGATGAGGTAATGTTGATGGATGGTCCCTATCCAAGATTTTTAAAAGAAAGAGTCATCAGTGATCAAGGCCATTTATCAAATACAACAACCGCAAAATATTTGCGGAAAATAGTAGGAGAAAATACAAAAAATATTATATTAGCCCATTTAAGTGAAACAAATAATACTGAAGAATTAGCCCTAGAAACTACTAAAAAAGAACTAGAGGGAAAAAATATAAATATTATTGCTGCTAGACAACATGAAGGTAGTCCTTTAATAGAGGTGTAAAATGATAAAAATAATTACTGTAGGAAATATAAAAGAAAAATATTTAAAAGAAGCAATTGAAGAATATAGTAAAAGAATAAGAAAATATACTAATCTTGAAATAATTGAAGTAAAAGATGAAGGCTTAGTTGAAGAATCTAAAGCAATCGCCTTAGAGGGAACAAAAATAAATAAGTATATTAGTCCTAAAGACTACTTAATTACTATGGAAATAGACGGCAAAGAAATGACTTCAGTCGAGTTTTCTGAGAAATTAAATCAAATCTTAATAGAAAATAGTAACATCGTCTTTGTAATTGGTGGAAGCTATGGATTAAGTCAAGACATAAAAACACAAGCAAAAC
The DNA here is from genome assembly GCA_045125935.1 of Bacilli bacterium. Classification (GTDB taxonomy): domain Bacteria; phylum Bacillota_I; class Bacilli_A; order RF39; family UBA660; genus CAG-877. Next base: position 23,786 of record JBGVNW010000014.1, read on the forward strand.
TTCATTTATCATTTTCTAAGATGACATTCCCACATCAATTATTTAGAGTAATGCTTTTAGAACAAATATATCGTTCATATAAAATAATGAATAATGAAAGTTACCACAAATAAGGAGTAGACTATGATTGGAAATAATTGGGATAATTTATTAAAACAAGAGTATCAAAAAGAATATTTTGTTAACTTAATGAATTTTATAAAAAAAGAATATAAAGAAAAAACAATATATCCTAAACAAAATGAAGTATTTAATGCTTTTCGCTATACAGACTTTGATAATGTAAAAGTTGTAATTTTAGGACAAGATCCGTATCATGGTCCGAATCAGGCAGAGGGGCTATCTTTTTCGGTAAGTAATGATGTTCTAAAACCACCATCATTAAAAAACATTTTTAAAGAACTAGAAAGTGACTTAGGAATACCTTTTCCGGAAGCAAACTCACTAAAACCATGGGCTAGAGAAGGTGTTTTATTACTTAATGCAGTATTAACAGTACAAGAGCATACCCCAACATCCCACAAAGACAAGGGTTGGGAAACATTTACTGATAATGTAATTAAAATAATTAATACAAAACAAACACCAGTAGTTTTCATTTTATGGGGAAGTTATGCACGAAATAAGAAAAGTTTGATTACAAATCCAATTCATTATATTATTGAGTCTCCTCATCCATCGCCATTTTCTGCATATAATGGTTTCTTTGGAAGTAGACCATTTTCTAAAACAAATGCATTTTTAAAGAGCAAAGGTCTAAAAGAAATAGACTGGCGAGTAGAATAAAAAAGAACTTAGAATTTATGTTTACTAAAAGCATAATAATCTAAGTTCTTTCATTTTATAATTATTGATTTTGTCCTTGTACTGCAGTGATAGCTACAACCCCAACAATATCATCTACGCTACAGCCTCTAGATAAGTCATTAACTGGAGCGGCAATTCCTTGACATATTGGTCCAAAAGCATCAGCTTTTGCTAATCTTTGAACTAATTTATACCCAATATTTCCTGCATCTAAATCTGGAAAAACTAACACGTTAGCATGACCTGCAACAGCGCTATTAGGCGCTTTAGAAGCAGCAACTTCAGGAACAATAGCTGCATCTAATTGTAATTCTCCATCAATTTTATATTGTGGATATTTTTCTTTTGCAATTCTAGTAGCTTCAACTACTTTATCAACATCAGCATGTTTTGCACTTCCCATAGTTGAATGAGATAGCATCGCAACCATTGGTTCTTCTTCTACAAGTAATTTAAAACTTTCAGCACAACTAGCCGCTATTGCAGCTAATCTCTCAGGAGTAGGATTTTGTTCTAAACCTGAATCTGCGAAGATAAAAGTGCCATTATGCCTATAGCAACAATTAGGAACTGTCATTAGGAAAAATGCTGAAACTAACTCAGTACCAGGCTTAGTTTTAATTATTTGTAATGCAGGTCTTAATGTGTTAGAAGTAGAATGACATGCACCAGATACTACACCATCAGCTCTACCAGTTTTAACCAACATACAAGCAAAATACATATAATCTTCTAATAATAACTTTTTAGCCTCTTCATAAGTTAAACCTTTACTTTTTCTAAGCTCAACTAATTCATTAATTAATTCCTCTGTATCTTCACAAAATTCTGGATCAATAATAGTTGCTTTACTAACATCGCATCCAAATTCATTAATTTTATCTTTATTGCCAATTAATATTATATTAGCAATGCCTTCTTTAATTACTGCCTCAGCAGCCTGAACTACTCTTAAATCCATAGATTCAGGTAATACAATAGTCTTTATATCTTTTTTAGCTCTATTCTTTATATTATCAATAAAACTCATCTTAATTCCTCTTTCTATTTATCATTTAAAATATCATATATTTCTTTCTTTTCGTTATTATAAAAATCTTTCTTCTTATATCTTTTTAAAAATGCCAAAATACTAGTTGGAAAAGAAGAAACTAACTTATTAAATACAACAACTCCATCATTATAAAACTTAATTGCAGCAGTTAAATCAATTTCATTACTATTAATATCATTAATAATTGTTGCCAGAGTCTCACTTTTAAATAATTTTTCATTTTCATCTAACACCTTAAAAAACTCATCTGAATTTTTCTTTAATAGAGTATTTAACTCAAACAAACTTATATCTGCCTCTTTTTTACTCTCAAGTTCTTCCAAAAATTCTTCCATTTTTAATTCTTTCTTTACAACAGGAGCAGATCTATTTAAAAGATCTAATTTTTTATGTAATAATACATCAATATTATTTTCAGCTTCCTCCATCTTTATAATTGCAAATTGAAATTTATTGTGTCCTATAACTATAAAAATTAATATAAAAGCTATAACTACAACAACCCCAAGAACTAATTCTAACATTTAATCACCTCAATCATAACTAATTATATCAAAATAATACATACTAGACAATAAATCAAAAGAAAAAACCAACATGGTTGGTCTTTAATCTTAACCTGCTAATGTAAATAATAGTGCTGAGATTAGTATTAATATAATAAAAACAAATCCAGTCCAAGATCCAGTCCTTGCAAATTGAGCATGATATTTATAATCTTTTTTATTTTCAAAATAAAAATATAAAGCAAATCCTACTGGAAAGCAGAAGATTCCAGTAAGTAATAATATTAAGCGTTCTTCAACTGATATTTTACCTTCATAAATATCAACAACTTCTTTTTCATCATCTTTCTTTTTCATATAACGTACTCCTCCTATATTTTCATTATAGCAAATAACCATAATTTAAACAAGTAATCATGTCCCAACATATTGACTGTTCTTCTCGTCAAATGTTTGATCAGTTACACTGGGTTCAGTACCTTTAATAAAATACATTAATTTCTTCTTCTCTGATGTCTCATCTGCCGGTTTACCAGAGATTGGATCAACTAAAACAGCTGAAACATTACTAGGCATTTCATACCATTCATCTTCTTTTCCTGCTTCATAACTCTCAACTGAATTAAACCAAATATTTTGTGCATATTTATATTCAGAAGTATTTAAAGAACGATTATCATCATAACCAATCCATACAGCTGATACAATGTTTTTATTAAATCCAATATTCCAATTATCACCATTAGTAGTACCACTTTTTAATGAATAAGTATGAGTAAGTTTAGATGCAAGTGAAATAGCCGTTGGATAATTATAATCAATATAATCAGGATCATATGTTGCGGTTAACAAATTATTTAAAATAAATACTATACTAGAATTTAAAACTAATTCTTTACTATTGTCTGCTTCATATAAAACGTTTCCTTCAGCATCAACTACTTTTTCAATTAAATGTGGTGTAACTTTATAACCTAAATTAGCAAAAGCTGAATAGCCTGCTGCCATTTCTATAATACTAATTTCATTAGTTCCAAGAGGAAGAGATGGAATATTTTCTAATTTTGCAGTAATACCGACACGTCTAGCAACATTGATTAAAGCATCACTTCCTAAAAATAGGTGAGTTTTAACAGCATATATATTTTCTGAATAAGCAATAGCTGTACCCATTGAAATAGGTTTATTACCATATGTGTTATTATAGTTTCTAGGAGAATAATTACTTTGATCGCTAAAGGTAAAGGTAGTAGCCTCACTAGTAAATGCTGAACTAGAAGTAAACCCATTCTCTAAAGCTGCATAGTATAAATAAGGCTTCATAGTAGAACCAACTTGTCTCATAGAATCAGTCGCTCTATTAAAAGAAGAAACATTATAATCTCTTCCACCAATAAGTGCAATTATACCACCTGTTTCAGGATTCATCATTACAGCAGCAGTTTCAATTTCAGAATCGTCTGGAATCGTATTTTTAATAGTATCTTCTAGATTTTTCTGTGCAGAAATATCAAGATTAGTATAAATCTTTAATCCCTTACTATCACTATAAGATAATGGAATAGAATCAATTGATTTTAATTCTTTAATAACTGCATCTTGATAATACATAAGTGTACTAAGTTCCTGTATTTCTTCCTCTCCATTAAAAATTAATTCTTCATTATAAGCCTCATTTTTTTCCTCCTCAGTAATAACTCCATTTTTAACTAGTAATTCTAAAATTAATAATTGCCTACTTTTAGCTAAATCATAATTATTTAAAGGAGAGTAATTAGCAGGAGATTTAGGAATACCTGTCAAAATAGTAGCTTCTGCAAGTGTTAAATCTTTTGCTGATTTATTAAAATAAAACTTACTGGCATTTTCAATTCCATATTTACCATGTCCATAATTAATTGTATTTAAGTAGCCCTCTAAAATTTCATCTTTCGAATAATTGGCCTCAATCTTCAATGTATACCACATTTCATCCCATTTACGTTTCCAAGTCTTATCAAAATCTAAAAATAAGTTCTTAGCATATTGCTGTGTAATAGTAGATGCTCCTTGTTTAGTAGAACCACTTACAATGTTGACATATCCAGCTTTTAAAATCCTAAGAAAATCAAATCCAAAATGTTTATAAAAGTTTTTATCTTCCGTATAAATAGTAGCGTTAATTAAATGTTCTGACATATCACTTAAAGATATCCATTCCTTAGATTCATTTCCTTGAAAGAAAACTTGTTCACTATTATCATATAAAACTAAGCTATTTGCACTTGAAATTTCTGGTTTAGGAGAAGTTTTTACATATGCATAAATACCACCAATTCCAAGTATTACTAAAATAATCATAAGTTTAATAAATTTAAAAAATTTTCTAATCATAATAATAGTCTCCTTTTCTTTATTAGTATTTAAATAAAAAAAGAAAATATGTATAAAATTTCCATCTTTTATGCTATAATCTAAACTATAAATTTAAGGCGGTGGTGTAATGTGAGAAAAAAAGTACGCATTACGACAATTAGTAATAATCATGAAGTAAGATATGATACTAAAGCAATTATTCATGACAATTCAATTGTTTATATTGAAAAAGATGATAAAAAGACTAAAACATACTTTAATTATGATAAAAATCAACTAATTAGAGAGAATAAAGAATTATCATTGAAATATAATTTTGATAAAGAGAAACAAACTACGGGACAATTGTTAGTTTATGAATTACAAAAATATGTAACTTTAAAAATAGTAACTAAAGAACTAGTCCGATGTGACTATAATATAGAAATAAAATTTTTAGTAGAAAATGAACCAATTGAATATAAAATCGAGGTGTTAAAATGAGTTTAATTAAAGATTTAGAAAAAGATATAATAAAAGTAATCAATGAAGCAGGATATAATGTAGCAGATCCGATGTTTCAACTATCTAATAGACCAGATTTAGGTCAATATCAAATAAATTGTGCTATGAGTTTGGCAAAACAGTATGGTAAAAATCCAAGAGAAATTGCAACAGACATTGTAAATGAATTGGAAAAAGATTCTCGTTTTACAAATATAAACATTGCTGGTCCAGGGTTTATAAATATAACACTTACAAATGAGTCTTTAGCAAATATGCTAAATATGATCAATAATGATATAAATGTAAATATTGATAAAAAATCATCTAAAAAAGTAATTTTAGACTATGGCGGTGCCAACGTTGCTAAAGCATTACATGTAGGCCATTTAAGAAGTGCAAATATAGGAGAAGCATTAAAAAGATTAGCCAAATTATTAGGATATCAAGTACTAGGAGATGCTCATCTAGGAGATTATGGAAGACCATTAGGTTTTGTTGTATTGGAAATTAAAAAAAGATATCCAAATTTAGCTTATTTTGATGAAACATATACAGGAGATTATAGTGAAGTAGAATTACCAATTACCAATACTGATCTAGAGCAAATATATCCATATGCTTCAGCAAAAGCCAAAGAAGATGAGGCGTATCTAGAAGAAGGACGAGATGTAACATATAAAATTCAAACCCATACACGTGGTTATTATGACTTATGGAAAAAGGTTGTTGAAATTTCTAAAGCTGATATTAAAGAAATTTATGATGACTTAAATGTTCATTTCGAATTATGGCAAGGTGAAAGTGATGCAATGGAATATTTTCCACAACTTCAAGAGATATTTGAGCAAGCAAATCTCCTAGTAGAAAGTGAAGGAGCAAAAATTGTTGAATTAAAAGAAGAAACTGATAATTCACCAATGCCACCGCTATTATTTATAAAATCAAATGGTACAATTTCTTATGAAACAACTGACTTAGCAACAATTCTAGAAAGAAAATTAAAATATAATCCAGATGAAATTTGGTATTGCATTGATACAAGACAAGAATTACATTTTGAACAAGTGTTCCGTGCAGCCCGCAAGGCCAATCTTATAACAGAAGATGTAAATCTAGAAGTAGTTGGTTTTGGTACAATGAATGGTAAGGATGGTAAGCCATTTAAGACAAGAGACGGCGGAGTAATGTCTCTAAAAAATCTAATTGGCTTAGTTCATGAGGAAACATTAAAAAGAATTAATCCTCAAACAGTTCCAGAAGCAGAAAGAGAAAGTATTGCTAAAACAGTAGCTATTGCCGCTTTAAAATATGCAGATTTCTTGCCATATCGTGGTACAGACTATATCTTTGAAGTAGAAAAGTTTGCTGATTTAGAAGGAAAAACAGGGCCATATCTACTATATTCTACAATAAGAATGAAATCTCTTTTAGCCAAAGCAAAAGATATAGACTTTCAAAAATTACATATTCTAAACAGCCAAACAGAACAAGATATAGCATTAACTATTTTAAATATGCCAAATATTTTAACTAAGTCAATTGAAGCAAAATCTTTAAATGATATTGCGGAATATTTATATAAATTAACTTCTTTATACAACAAATTCTATAATGAAAATAAAATTTTAGTAGAAGAAAATAAAGAATTAAGAGAATCTTGGTTAGTATTAACAAAAGTTGTATATGATATAAATACATTACTTTTAGATGTTTTAGGAATTAGTGTCCCAGAAAAAATGTAAAAAAATAGTTGTATTTATGTAAGATATGTGTTATAAGTTTATTGGTAATTTTATTACCCAGTCAAAAAATAGAAAAAATACATATAATGTTTTGATATAGGAGGTCAACATGGACTTAAAAAAGATGACTAAAGATGAATTAGAACTATTGTCAAATAAAGATATTACTAACTTAATTCTTGAGGATAGTAAAAAATCAATGAATACAGCTGATTTATTTAAGAAAATAATTAAATTATTAGAATTACCTGAAAACATATTTGAAAAGAAAATTGCTGATTATTATACATCTCTAGCAACAGATAAAAGATTTGTTTTATTAGAAGATGGAACATGGGACTTAAGAAGTCGTCACACTTCAGATAAAGTTGTTAAAGTTACTGATGATGAAGACGAGGAAGAAACAGAAGAAAAAGAAAATGAAGATGAAGAAGAAGACGATTCATTATCTGAAGACTCATATGATGATACAGATGAATCTGATTATGACGATGAAACTAATGAAGAATTAAAAGACTTAGTTATAATCGATGAAGATGAATTAGAACTAGAACAATAATCTAGTTTTTTTCTTCAAAAAAGTATGATATAATACGTTTGAATTACAAGGAAAGGGTGAGACTATGATCGAAAGATTAGAAGCTACACTAGAAAAATATCAATATTTAGAAAATGAGCTTACAAAACCAGAAGTATTAAGTGATATTAAAAAGACTAGAGAATATTCAAAAGAAATGTCCTCAATTGAAGACATTGTTAATTGTTACAAAAAATACAAAAAGGTTTTAGAAGACATTGAAAATACTAGAGAAATGACAAAAGATCCAGATCTAGGAGAAATGGCTAAAGATGAATTAAAAGCCTTAGAAGAAGAAAAAACAGTGCTAGACGGCGAATTAGAAATATTATTAATACCAAAAGATCCTAATGATGACAAAAACGTTGTTATTGAAATTAGAGGAGCTGCAGGTGGAGATGAAGCTAATATTTTTGCAGGTGACTTATTCAGAATGTATACAAGATATGCTGAAAAACAAGGAATGAGCTATCAAGTATATAATGCTGTAGATGGAACAGCTGGAGGATTCAGTCAAATAGAATTTATTGTAAAAGGAAAAAATGCATATTCTTTATTAAAATATGAAAGTGGATCACACAGAGTTCAACGTGTACCAGTAACAGAGGCCAATGGCCGCTTACAAACATCAACCGCAACAGTTTTAGTAATGCCAGAAGCTGATGATGATATTGATATTCAAATTAATCCTAATGATTTAAGAATAGATATTTATCGTTCAAGTGGATGCGGTGGACAAGGTGTAAATACTACTGATTCAGCCGTAAGAATTACTCACTTACCTACCAATACAGTTGTTACTTGTCAAAATGAAAGAAGCCAAATTCAAAATAAAGAACAAGCAATGAAAGTCTTAAAGACACGACTTTATGAATTAGAATTACAAAAACAACTAGAAGAGACTGGTGCTGAGCGTCGTAGTAAAATAGGTACTGGTGATAGAGCAGAAAAAATAAGAACATATAACTATCCACAAAATAGGGTAACAGATCATAGAATTGGCTTTACTACTAAGAACTTAGACAGAGTAATGGATGGCGATTTAGAAGATGTTATTAATGCTTTAATTCAAGAAGATCAAAAACGTAAATTAAAAGGAGAAACAGAAGAGTAATGACAGTTGAAAATCTTCTGTTTTTTGCTAAACAGCATATACATTCTGATCATGCCAAAATACTTTTAGCTGAACTTCTAAATAAAAATCCATTAGAACTTTTAAATTATCTTTCTGAAACAGTTTCATCTGAACAAGCAGAATTATTTAAAAAAGAAGTAATGGCCTTAGAAGAAGGAAAACCATTACAATATATTCTTGGAAATGTTAATTTTTATGGAAATAACTTTTATATAAATGAAAATGTTTTAATACCACGCTTTGAAACTGAAGAATTAGTAGAGCAAACAATTAATTATGCAAAAAAGTTTTTCACAACACCTGTGGATATAATTGATTTAGGTTGTGGTAGTGGTGTAATAGGCTTAACTTTAGAAAAAAAACTTTCCACAAATTCTGTGGATTTAGTTGATATAAGTGAAAAAGCTCTAGAAGTTACCCACAAGAATTGTGAAAAACTATCTTCAAATGCCAATTTAATTAACAGTGATATGTTCGAAAAGGTTACTAAAAAATATGATATTATTATAAGTAATCCACCATATATAAAAACAACCGAAGAAATTGAAGAAATTGTTAAAAACAATGAGCCACATCTAGCTTTATATGCTGGAGAAGATGGCCTTGATTGCTATAGAAAGATTTTAAATAATATCACACCACACATGAAAGAATGTTGCCTAATCGCTTTTGAAATAGGCATGACTCAAGCCCAACCAATTATTGAATTGGTAAAAGAAAATCTCCCTACTGCCAAAGTAGAAGTCAAAAAAGACTTATCTGAAAAAGATAGAATGTTATTTATTTTTCAAAATCTTGAATAAAAAAATAAACTTAACCTCACTATTATAATGAAAGTGAGGTTTTTATATGAAAAAAACTTTAATAATAATCGCAATAATTATATTAATTTTAAGTATTGGAAAAAATAAAACAGTAACAATTCCTTCGGAAGCAATTCGATTTAGAGTGATTGCCAGTAGTAACAGTGCAGAAGACCAATCATTAAAAAAAGAAATAACCGCCAATATTTATAAAGAATTTACTAAATTAAATCTAGAAGATAGTAATATTAATAATATTAGAAATACTATTAAATCACAAGTTCCATTGGTTGAATCAATAGTTGAAAATACTTTAGAAGAAAAAAAATTAACAAAACAGTACAATGTAAACTATGGGCTTAACTATTTTCCAGAAAAAGAATATAAAGGTGTGATTTATCCAGAGGGAGAATATGAATCATTAGTTGTTACGCTAGGAGATGGTTTGGGTGATAATTTCTGGTGTGTACTATTTCCTCCTCTATGCTTATTAGAAGCCGAAGAAACAGACACTACAGACGTAGAATATACTTCGTTTATAAAAGAAGTCATTGAAAAGTACTTCTAAATCATAAAATATATAAGGTGATATTATGCAAAACCTTATATATTTTTTTATTGCTATTGGTTTAAGTATGGATGCATTTTCTCTTGCTATAGCGTATGGTACTAATTACATAAAAAAAATAAAAGTAGTTTTCTTAAGTATTTTAGTAGGTATTTTTCATTATTTAATGCCATCTCTTGGCTCTGTAATAGGTTCTAAAATAGTCTTTTTAATTTCAAAGTCAAATTATATTATTAGTCTTGTCTTTTTTTTACTGAGTTATGAAATGTATAAATCTAGAAACGAGGAACATAACGGTAATCTAACTAATTTTATATCATTAATTTTATTTGCTTTTACAGTAAGTATTGATAGTTTCTCAGTAGGCCTAGCTCTAGGAATTGAAAAAACCAATTTAAAAGTAGCATTTCTAATTTTTTCTTTAGTAAGTGCAAGTTTTACTTATACAGGATTAACTCTTGGAAATTATTTATCTAAAAAATATGGTAATAAAGCTACATATATAGGAATAATTATTTTGATTTTGATTGCAATCAAATATTTATTCTCTTAATTTACGTTGATTTACTTGATAAAGTGTCCAATTCATTGACAAAATTGGGTATTTTTTTTATGATTTAATTGGGTGATAATATATGTTAGTAAACTTTAATGAAATGCTAAAAAATGCAAAAGAAGGACATTATGCAGTACCACAATTTAATATTAATAATTTAGAGTGGACAAAGTATATTTTGGAAAAATGTAATGAATTAAATATTCCTGTAATTTTAGGTGTTAGCGAAGGTGCAGCTAAATATATGGGAGGATTTTTAGTAGTAAGTGAAATGGTAAAAGCAATGGTAGAATCGCTAAAGATAGAAATACCAGTTTGTATTCACTTAGATCATGGTTCATCATTTGAAAGTTGTAAAGCAGCAATTGATGCAGGATTCACATCAGTAATGATTGATGGTTCAAAACATGAATTACCTGAAAATATCAGAATAACAAAAGCAGTAGTAGATTACGCACATGAAAGAGGAATAAGTGTTGAGGCTGAAGTTGGTCACATTGGTGGAACAGAAGATAATGTAAGTGGTAATATTTTAAATGCTACATTAGAAGACTGTGTTGAATTATATGAAAATACTGGTATTGATTCTCTAGCACCAGCCTTAGGAAGTGTACATGGTTTCTATAAGGGTGAACCAAACTTAGACTTTGAAACAATGAAAAAAATAAATGATACACTACCAATTCCATTAGTATTACATGGTGGAACAGGTATTCCAGAAGATAAAATAAAAACAGCTATTTCTTGTGGTATATCAAAAGTAAATATTAATACTGATTTACAGGCAGTATGGAGTAAAGCTGTAAGAGAATTTTTAAGTGAAGATGCAAAAGTTTATGATCCACGTAAAGTAATTGGTAGTGGAGAAGAAGCAATGAAAAATCAAATTAATAAAATTGTAACGATATTTGGAACAAAATTATAAAATATAGTAGGTAAAGGCGGAGGTGTAGAATGAAAATTATCGAAATTGATGGTGGTAGAAAACTAAGTGGTACAATTCGTGTAAGTGGTGCGAAAAATGCTACTGTAGCTTTAATACCAGCAGCTATCTTAACAGATGAAGAAGCAACAATATGTAATGTTCCAGAAATAACAGATACAGATGATTTATGTGATATTTTAGAAACGTTAAAAGTAAATGTAAAACGAGCAAGCGAAAGTATAATCATTGATCCAACTAATATGGAAAATATTGAAATTACTGAAAAATTTTCAAAAAAATTAAGAGCTTCTTACTACTTTATGGGAGCATTACTTGGAAAATATGGTAAAGCAGTTATGTATTTTCCAGGAGGCTGCTCAATTGGTTCTCGTCCAATAGATCTACATTTAAAAGGATTTGAAGCTCTAGGTGCTACAGTAACCATTGATAAAAATAAATATACTGTTGAAGCACAAGAATTAAAAGGCGCTAATATTTACTTAGATATTGCATCAGTAGGAGCAACTATTAATATTATGTTAGCCGCTGTAAGAGCAAAAGGAAAAACTGTTATTGATAACGCTGCGAAGGAACCAGAAATTGTAAATGTTGCCACTTTCTTAAATAATATGGGAGCAAAAATTACTGGAGCTGGAACATCGACAATTAAAATTGAAGGAGTAGACCACTTACATAAATGTTTTCATGAAGTTATTCCAGACAGAATAGAAGCTGGAACATACATAATTATTGGAGCATTATGTGGAAATCCACTAAAAGTAGACAATGTTATACCAGAACATGTTGATGCACTTATATCAAAATTGGAAGAAATCGGTGTTGATGTAGAAGTTGGTGCCGACTACGTAATTATTAATAGCAACGAAAACTACAAGTCAACTACTGTTAAAACAGCAGTATATCCAGGCTTTCCAACAGACTTGCAACAACCATTTAGTGTTTTATTAACACAATGTAATGGAAAATCAAAAGTAATTGAAACAATATTTGAAAATCGTTTTATGCATGTTCCTTACTTAAGAGAATTAGGAGCAGATATCACAGTTAAAAATCAAACTGCTACAATAATTGGAGCTACAAAATTAACTGGATCTTCAGTAGTTGCCACAGACTTAAGAGCTGGAGCAGCAATGGTAGCAGCCGCTCTTCTCGCAGATGGAACAACAAGAATAACCAATGTTGAACACATCTTAAGAGGTTATGAACAAATAGTAGAAAAATTAACAGGCGTAGGTGCTAAAGTAAGAATAAAAGAAATATAATTTAATATATTTCTTTTTTTGGGGGCTGAAAAATGCATTTTATAAAAAAACATTCCAAATTACTTATTTTTATTTTAGTATGTCTATCAATATTTTTAATATTTAAATTGAACAATCACCATAATATAACCTATATGTCATTAGGAGATAGTTTTGCTTTAGGAGAAAATGCCTATAGCCAAGTAGATTACGGTTATAGCGATTATGTTAAAGATTACTTATCTGAAGAACAAAAACTAAATAAATATATCAAATCATTTTCTAAAAAAGATGCTTCAATTAGTAGTCTATATCAAGATATTGTCTTAAATAAAAAAATAGTATTAGATGAAAAAGAGTATAATATTAAGCAAACACTTCGAGAAAGTAATATATTAACTATATCAATAGGATTAAACGATTTAATATATAAATTAAGTATCGCTAACAGTTTGAATGATACCACAATAGATAGAATAATTTCAGAAATAGAAGCAGACTTTAATCAGTTAATAACAGAAATAAGAAAATACTATCCAAATGACATATACGTAGTAGGGTATTATAATGTCTATAAAGATAGTTATTTATTTGAAAAAGCAATCAAAAAGTTAAATGAAATATATCAAAATAATGATGATGTTATATATATTGATACTTATGAATTATTCCAAGACAATGAAAACTATCTTCCAAATTTCATAAATTATTATCCGACTCGTCAAGGATATGAAGCAATTTCTAAGCAAATAATTACAAAAATAATAAAAAAACTTGAAAAATAGTAAAATAGTTGCTATACTAATAACGCATTTAATTACTATGACAAGAAATGTCATGGCGGAAGGAGAGTTAATATGAAAAAGGGAATACATCCAGAACTTCATGAATGTACAGTTACTTGCGCATGTGGAGAAACATTTACAGTAGAATCAACAAAATCAGAAATCAATGTTGAAGTTTGTTCAAAATGTCATCCTTTCTATACAGGAAAACAAAGTAGAGCATCACGTGCTGGTCGCGTAGATAAGTTCAACAAAAAATATGGTTTAGAATCAAAAGAAGCTGCTTAATAAGCAGTTTTTATTTTAGGTGAGTTTTATGAATAAAGTAGAAATACATGACATATCAGAATTAATAAACCAAAACTATCCAATAGAAATAATTCAAAAGTTACTTAATGATGTATTGATTTTAAGTATGAGGGTAAAAGAGGATTATCCAGATTATAAACAGTGGTATCAAAACGTTCAAGTACCAGGAGTATATGATGGCTCAAGAAATATTATAATTGCCCATATAGAAGATAGAATTGTTGGTTTTATTTCCTTAAAGAAAACACCTCAAGAAAAAAAGATTTGCACATTTTATGTGGAAAAAACATTTAGAAGAAATCAAATCGGAACACTTTTAGCATCCCGTGCTGTGGATTATTTATCAGAGGAAAAACCGTTAATTACAATTCCAATGGATAAGTTGTATGAATTTACTAAAATTTCCAAAAAATATAATTGGGAAGTAACAGAAATAAGAGAAAATCTATATAGAACAACAACACCAGAAGTAATAGTAAATGGAACAATAAGAAATCAAGAACTAGAAACACCGACTAAAAGTTTAAAAAAGCTCTACAAAATTTACAAATTCACGTATTTAAAACAAAAAGTAAAAATTTTATTAAATAATCCACAAAAATTGTGGAAATAATAAATGAGATTATAAAACTTTGCTTCTCCCATGATATAATAGAATAAATTAAAACTAGAATATAAATAGATTGGAGAAGATTATGAAAGAAAAAGAAACTGACAGTAAGCCAAAAGAAAAAAAGTCAGATTTAGGATCGTGGATTTGCTATGGGATGATGGCAGGTGCTGTAATTGGTATGATATTAACATTTACAAAGGATAATCTTATGTATCAAACAGGCGGAATCATAGTAGGAATTTTATTAGGTCTATTAATAGGTAGTTTAAAAAATAAGAGTAAAAAATAAAATTACAATAAAAAAGTATAAGTCAAAATAAATAACTAAATAATAAAAAGGAGAAAAGTATGAGAATAGGTTTTGCAAATGACCATCGTGGATATGCTTTAAAAGAAAATTTAAAGGAAAAATTAACTGAATTAAATTATGAAATAGAAGACTACGGAACTTATTCCACAGAATCTGTGGATTATCCTGATTTTGCATTTAAATTAGGAGAAGCAGTAGTAAAAAATGAAGTTGATTATGGAGTAGCAATTTGTGGTTCTGGAATAGGAATAAGTATTGCCTGCAATAAAGTAAAAGGAATACGCTGTGCTAAGGCAAGTACAGTAGAAGATGCAAAAGTAACAAGAATAGATAATAATTCTAATATCATTGCTTTTGGTGAAAATACTGAACTAGAAACAGCCTTAGAAATGATTAAAGTATTTACAGAAACAAGCTTCTCCAATGAAGAAAAACATCATAGACGTGTTGAAAAAATTTTAAATTATGAGGAAAACAATTAATGAGTGGGAAGTTCTTTTTATACATATTAGTAACAATTGCTGTGATTTGGGCAATGGAATCAATTAATATTAATCAAATATTTAAAAAAAATAGAGTAATTCAAGCACGTGTATTTTATTTCTTTTTAGCTATATCACTTATTTATTTAGTAACAAATTTTATAATGGATTTATTTACTTCTGGAAAAATCTTTTAAAAGAAGTATAAATCCTTTTTTTTTGTTAAAACTTATAATGAGGTGAATAAAAATGAGAAGATTAAAATTAAGGTCCTACGTAATTCCAAGTATCTCCGCAATTCTATTAGTGGTAGCAGTTTTAGTAAGTATTATGAATATTCAAACAACAAATGATTTTAGTGATACATTAAAAGAAGTAGATTATGTAACACAAACAATATTAGATGATGAAATAGCAGTAATTAATGATACGACAACTAAAATAATAAATCCATATACTGATGAGTCAGTAACTATTGGAAAATATTTCTATGATTACAAAGCTGAAGCAAATCAACAAGAGAAGTCTATTATTTACCATGATGATACATATATGCAAAATTCTGGTGTTGATTTCATCAGCCAAAATGTCTTTGATGTAGTAGCGGTATTAAATGGTACAGTAGCTGATGTAAGTGACAATGAAACATTAGGTAAAATAGTAGAAATTAGCCATGACAATGGATGTGTAACAATTTATCAAAGTTTATCAGAAGTAAGTGTTAAAAAGGGAGATGTTGTAAGTCAAGGACAAGTAATTGGAAAAAGTGGAACAAATGAATTAGATAAAGAAATAGGAAACCATCTACATTTTGAATTCTACGCAAATGGACAAATAGTTGACCCAACTTTATATTTAAATAAAGAATTATCTCAAGAAAAACCTAAAGAGTAACACTAAATGTACTCTTTTTTTAATAAAAAATAAAAACAATAATATATTATATTGAAAGATATTAATTTATGATAAAATAATAATGAAAAGGATGTGACAGAAATGCTAGGAAAAGACATTGGTATAGATCTTGGTACTGCAAATGTTTTGATATATATTAAAGGTAGAGGTATAGTTTTAAATGAACCAAGTATCGTAGCTTTAGAAACAGATACTAATCGCATTGTAGCTGTGGGTACAGAAGCTAAAGAAATGTTAGGCAGAACACCAGGAAAGATTAAATCTATTAAGCCAATGAAAGATGGAGTAATAGCGGACTTTGAAGCAACAGAAATTATGCTAAACAGCTTTATAAAAAAGATAAAAGCTAAAAACCTATTTTCAAGACCTAGAATATTGATTTGCTGTCCAACTAATATAACGCAAGTAGAAAAAAATGCAATAAAAGAGGCTGCAGAAAGAACTGGTGCTAGAAAAGTATACATTGAAGAAGAACCTAAAGTAGCAGCAATTGGTGCTGGAATGGATATTTCTAAACCATCAGCTAATATGATTATTGATATTGGAGGAGGAACAACTGATATAGCAATCTTATCAATGAATGGAATGGTAACTTCTTCATCTATCCGTATTGCAGGTAATGCATTTGATCAAGATATTATTAATTATATAAGAGATAAATATAAATTATTAATTGGAGAAAAAACAGCAGAAGAATTAAAAAAAACATTTGTTAATGTATTTAAACCAAGTAAGAAAAAGAAAAAAGAAGTACGAGGAAGAAATCTAATAACTGGACTTCCACATGCTATAGAAATAACTCAAGATGAAGTTTCAGAAGCACTTGTTGAAAGTTTAAATAAATTAATAAAAGAAACAACTCGTGTACTGGAAGAAACTAATCCTGAATTATCCGCAGATATTGTGGAAAAAGGTATAGTTTTAACAGGGGGAGGAGCTTTAGTAAAAGGCTTACTTGAATTATTTAAACAAGAATTAAAAGTTCCTGTTTTAATAGCCGAATCTCCTCTAACTTGTGTAGCTGAAGGAACAGGGATATTACTAGATAATATAAAAATGCTAGAAGAAAGTCGACAATAATCGGCTTTTTATTTGCCAAAATTATCATATTTGATATAATCTTATTAGAAAGAAGTGACGATAATGAAACAACAAATATTATCTGCTAGCAAGATTGTTCTAGTAACATTTCTTTTTTCAGCAGTAATCATGATTTTAATGAAAAAAATAGCAGTTCATATAGGAGCTCTAGATATTCCAAGAGATGAAGAAGAAAACAGACACATACACAAGCATATTACGCCAAAACTTGGTGGTGTTGGAATATTTTTAGCATTTCTAGTTGGATATATGCTATTTGGTGAACAAAGTATTAGAATGAACTCGATTTTAATAGGAAGTTTTATTGTAGTACTAACGGGCATTATTGATGATATTAAGCCAATAAAAGCAACTTATAAATTACTAGGTCATATAGCTGCGGCTGCCGTAATTGTTTTCTATGGTGGAATATTATTAAATAATATAACTGCTTTTGGATTCTATTTTGATTTTGGAATATGGGCATATCCAATAACTATCTTATTTTTAGTCGCTTGTACTAATATTATTAATTTAATCGACGGATTAGATGGTCTAAGTGGAGGAATCTGTTGCATTTTCTATTTAACAATTGGAATAATTGGTTTTTATCAAGGTAGATATGGAAGTTTAGTAATGATATTGACATTTATAATGTTAGGATCAACTCTAGGTTTCTTACTTCATAATTTCTATCCTGCTAAAATATTTGCCGGTGACTGTGCTACGTTCATGGGCTTTATAATTGGTGTAATAACATTATTAGAGTTTAAAGGACCAGCACTTATCTCATTCTTTGTCCCAGTAACAATTTTAGGAATACCAATTCTTGATACATTATTTGCTATTATAAGAAGACTATTGAAGAAACAACCACCGTTTAAAGCAGATAAACAGCATCTTCATCATCAATTATTAGGTATGAATTTCTCACAACGTACAACAGTTTTGATAATATATGGAATAAATTTATTATTTGCAGCTGCTTCAATCTTTTATACAATTAAGGATCAAACAAAGGGAATAATGATGTATACATTGATATTAATTATCGTAATATGGTTTGTTCTACATACATCTATTATTTCTGATAAAAGTCCAGAAATAACAAAAAAGGTAAAGTCGAAATTGACACCTAAGGTTCATAAGAAAAAGAGTACAAAATAAAGGTACTCTTTTAATTTACAATCCCAAAAATGGAAAAATATGGTAAAATTAAGAAAGAAGAGTATGGAGTGTTCAATTATGGTAAATTTTGTAATATGTGAAGATGAGCCTATTTTATTAAGAAAATATGTTAATGAGATAGATAAGTTTATGATGCAATATGATATAGATTACAAATGTCATACATTTATAGGCTATGATGATAGATGGAAAAGTTATGCTAAAAAGGATGATGGATTCAAAATATATTTATTAGATATAAAAACTGCAATCGGTTCAGGTCTTGATGCAGCGAGACTGATAAGAGAAGAATATGATGATTGGGTATCAATGATAATTATTGTTACAGCGTATAACGAATATAAATATGAAGCTTTAGAGAAAAGATTAATGTTAGTAGATTTTATAAATAAACTCTCAAATTTTGAATCCCGTCTGAGAACTGCATTAACTAGATGTATGAAAAATTATGATAATAGACATAAGACTTTAAGATATACATATAAAAATAATATTTATAATATAGACTTAAAACAAATTATATCAATTGAAAAAGAACCGGATAATAAAAGATGTATCGTTAAAACAACAACTAGTAATTATCCAATTCCAGGAACATTAAATACTATAATGAAAAGATTAGATGATAGATTTATAAAATGTTATAGAAATATGATAATTAACTTAGACCAAATTGAAAAATATTTTATTAAAGAAGGAAAAATAACATTCAAAAATGGAGACACAGTAAGTACAATATCAAGAAATCAAAGAAAGGAGATAATAAAATATGTTAGAGGTCTTCGTTAGTCTATTAGGTCCTATAATACTATCTGTAGCAGCCTTCTATGCAATTAACATTGTTACAAAAAGTAATATAAGACTACTAACAATAAAAAATATAAGTCTGATAATTATCCTATCAATAATAACGGTAATGCTTCATAAAACTCAATATACTGGTATTGAATCATTTATCATCTTTTTGATAAATATTATAATTTATAAACTAATATTTGATATTTCTTTAGAAGAAAGCATGATTGCGACAAGTATAATGATGATAATTGTATTTATAAGTGACACTTTAGGTGGAACGGCTTTAAAAATATTCTTTACCGTAGAAGATATAAGGAAAAATGTTTATTTGACATTATTGGCTAATTTAGTAATAGGAATAATAGAAAATATAATCATAAATATTCCAGTAATCAAGAAACAGTTACAGAACTTCTATAACTATTGCCAAAGAAAACATTCTATTATGAATATAATATATTTTAGTACATTAATTATTGGATTTTGCATTCTAGCATACAATATAGCCATATTTAGTAACATAAAATTCTTGGTAAATACAGTTTTAATGCTTACTTTAGGTATTCTAACATACATATTTGTTAAAAATAGAAATAGTTATAATGAATTAACAGATGAATATGACAGTTTATTTTCTTATGTTCAAAATTTTGAAGATTGGATTGAAAAAGAACAACTTAATAGACACGAATATAAAAATCAACTTGCGGTATTATATTGTCTTACTGAGGAAAAGAAAGTCAAAGATAAAATAAATGAAATATTAGAGGATAACATTAATATTGGTGGAGAAGTAATTAATCATTTAAAACATCTTCCAAAAGGTGGTATTAAAGGGTTAATGTATTATAAGGTTGCTATTGCTCAAAAGAAAAAGATCAAAGTTACAGCGGATGTTAGTTTAGAAACAAAAAGTATTTTAAGTAAACTATCAGAAAAAGAATTGAGAGTTATTTGTAAACTAATTGGAATTTACTTAGACAACGCTATAGAAGCAGCGGAAGAAACAAGAAAAAAGAAATTACTAATTGAAGTTTATGAATTACCAAATAAAGTTTGTTTTGTATTCTCTAATACATTTAAAAAGAAAGATAATTTTGATGATAGAAATAAGAAAGGAGTAACTACAAAAGGTGAAGGTCACGGAAATGGTCTGTACTTCGCATCAAAACTAATAGCTGAAAATGATTGGCTAGAATCGAAACAGGATGTAGTAGATGGCTATTATATCCAACAATTAATTGTCAAAAGAAAAGAGTCTAAAAAATAGACTCTTTTTTAATCATGCATAAACTTTAAAGACTTTGGTTCATCAAAAACTACCCAAGAACAACCTAAACAAGCTGCACCAGTAGCCATCATTGCAACCATTGCAATTAGATAAGCAATTTTTTTCTTCATACAATCCTCCTTATATATATTTTTAAACACACATGTATTTAAACTAAATTATAGTTCTTGTAATTATTGTATGGTTGTTTAAGTATAATATATATTAACGGATTAATAACTATTGCTTGAATAACCATAGCGGATATTAATATTGCACTAACCCAATGATTAAAATACACAATACTAAGAACGGAATAAATAACTCCTGTAATAACAGTAACTATTTTACGCATAATTCTTTTCTTTCTGTTAGGTAATGGTCTTTTAACTGTATCAGCAGGAGCAAATAATAAGTAATTGATAATACAAAATAGACTGATTCCTATATAAACATTCTTAGATAATGCAATATTAATAAAAAATAATGGGATAATTAAAAAACAAAATGATGAAATAACCAGACATTGCCAACTCTTTTCAGCGTGAAAACCAAAACCTGTATAGCGAATAATATTAAATAGAATCAATAATGCAATAAGTTCTTTAACAATTCCTAAGAGCGTAGCAGTAATAAATATTATTATTAATTTGGTAATTGTTAAATATATTCCTTCAAGACCATATTCAAGCTTTTCGATATCTTCATCAGAATAAGTATTATGCTTTTTTAAAAAAGCCATAGTACAATCCATGAATCTTGCTTTCATCTTATCACCTAAGACAATTATAAATTAATAAATGATTAAAAAATAATTTATCTATAACTTGCAAATCTTCTAATGAAAAAGTCGATTTTTGTCGAAATATGTCGAAAAGTTAACCAAAAAGTCCTAAAATATACCAGTTAAGGAATTTTTGAAATATTTAAATAAAGTTTGATAGAATAAAACATGCCAAATAAAAATAGAAAAGTTGGTAGAATGTGAGGTGCTAGAGGTATGATGATTGGACGCGTTAAATGGTTCAACAATGAAAAGGGATATGGCTTTATCGATTTCAAAGAAAATGAAGATATTTTTGTACACTATTCAGCAATTGAACTAGATGGATACAAAACTTTATCTGAAGATCAACTTGTTGAATTCAAATTAGTTGAAACAAGTAAAGGTTATCAAGCAATTAACGTTAAATTAGTAAAAGAAACTACTGGAGTAAAATAGTAGTTTTTTTTATTAAAATATGCTATAATCAAAATATAAAGGAGGAATAATATGGAATTTATAATACGCGGTGATAAGCTTAAGATTACTGACGCTATGAACGACTATATTGAAGAAAAGTTAGGAAAATTAGATAAATACCTAAAAAATAGCGATGATGTTCGCGTAAACGTTATAGTAAAAGTTAAGAATCATGAGCAACGAGTAGAAATTACTATCCCATTAAAAACCTACATTTTAAGGTCAGAAGAAACAAAAGATGACTTCTATGCTGCAGTAGATAAAGCAGTAGATAAATTGGAAAGACAAATTAGAAAGAATAAAACAC
The DNA here is from genome assembly GCA_045125935.1 of Bacilli bacterium. Taxonomy (GTDB): domain Bacteria; phylum Bacillota_I; class Bacilli_A; order RF39; family UBA660; genus CAG-877. The sequence goes on from JBGVNW010000014.1 coordinate 45,862, forward strand.
GAATGATGTCAAAACAAGTAAAAACAAGTGTTGATTTTGACATGTCTGTAATAGAACCTGAAAAGGAAGAAGAAAAAAAAGTTCTAAAAAGAAAAGTAATCGAAGTAAAACCAATGAATGAAGAAGAAGCTATTCTTCAAATGGAATTACTTGGACATCAATTCTATATGTATAAAGACAGTGAAACTAATAAAGATGCTGTAGTATATAAAAGAAATGATGGCAATTACGGAGTTCTTGAATCAGAATAACGTTTTTTAGGAGATATCGAAAGATATCTCTTTTAGTTTATGGAATTGTTATATATCAATAAATACTTTCATTCTTTTTTATTTTTTGATAGAATAATATGATGAAGGAGATGATTAAATGAATCTTTTAAAAAGATTATTCGATCATGAATATAAAGAATTAAAAAGATTTACTGCTTTAGCAGATAAAATTATGAGTTTAGATGAGGAATATTCTAGACTTACAGATACTGAATTACAAAACAAAACAGAGGAATTTAGAAAGCGTCTTAATAATGGTGAAACACTAGATGATATAGTGGTAGAAGCTTTTGCGACAGCAAGAGAAGCTGCTTTTCGTGTTATTGGTGAAAAACATTATTATGTACAAATCCTAGGTGGACTTGCTATTCACTATGGAAATATTGCTGAAATGAAAACTGGTGAAGGAAAGACCCTAACAAGTGTTTTACCAGCATATTTAAATGCCTTATCAGGAGATGGAGTACACATTATTACTGTCAATGAATACCTTGCAACACGTGATGCAGAGTGGATGGGAAGAATTCATGAATTTTTAGGTTTAACTGTTGGTGTTAACACAAGAGATTTATCAGCAAAAGAAAAACAAGCTGCCTATAATTGTGATATTCTATATTCAACAAACAATGAGATAGGATTTGATTATTTAAGAGATAATATGGTAGTTCATAAAGAAGATAGAGTTCAAAGAAAACTAAACTTTGCTATTATCGATGAGGTTGACTCAGTTTTAATCGATGAGGCTAGAACACCATTAATTATTTCAGGTGGGGAAATGAAAAGCGCCAATTTATATACAGACGCTGATCATTTTGCAAAGAGTCTAAAAGAAGAACAAGATTATATCTATGATGAAAAAACAAAAAGCGTTAATCTAACTGAAGCAGGTTCAGATAAAGCTGAAAAAGCATTTAATATTAAAAACCTTTATGAGATAGATAATGCTTCATTGCTTCACTATATTAATCAAGCTCTAAGAGCTAATTATTCAATGCGAAAAGATGTTGATTATGTAGTACAAGAAGGTGAAGTAATTATTGTTGACCAATTTACTGGTCGATTAATGAAAGGTAGAGCTTATTCAGATGGTCTACATCAAGCAATTGAAGCTAAAGAAGGCGTTAGAATTAATCAAGAAACAAAAACTCTAGCAACAATTACTTTCCAAAACTTATTTAGAATGTATAAAAAACTCTCTGGTATGACAGGTACAGCCAAAACAGAAGAAGAAGAATTTCGTAATATTTACAATATGTATGTTATTGAGATTCCAACAAATAAAGAAGTTATACGTATTGATGCACCAGACCTAGTGTATGCAACAAAAGAAGCAAAATATAAGGCAATTGTTGAATTTGTAAAAGATAAATATGAAAAAGGACAACCAGTTCTAATTGGTACCATTGCTATCGAAAGTAGTGAATTAATTAGTAGTTTATTAAAACAAGCTAAAATTCCTCATGAAGTATTAAATGCTAAGAATCATGCACGTGAAGCAGAAATCATTTCAAAGATTGGATTAGGAAAATCTGTAACAATCGCAACAAATATGGCCGGACGTGGTACAGATATTAAACTATCTGATGAAATTAAAAATTTAGGTGGTTTGTGCGTAGTTGGAACAGAAAGACATGAATCCCGTCGTATTGATAATCAGTTAAGAGGTCGTTCTGGTCGTCAAGGAGATCCTGGATACACTCAATTCTTTGTTTCAATGAAAGATGATTTGATGGTGCGCTTTGGTTCTGATAGAATTGGCGAAATGATGAATAATATGGGACTTGGAGATCAAGCTATTCAAAGTAAAACATTTACTAAATCAATTGGAACAGCACAAAAAAGAGTTGAAGGAAATAACTTTGATGTTCGTAAATCTTTATTACAATATGATGACGTTATGAACAATCAAAGAGAAATTATTTATGAAAAGAGAAATAAAATTCTAGATAGTGATTCAATTCATGAAATGGTTCTAAGTACTTTTAGACATCACGTAGAAGACTTAGTAAATTCACATATAGCCCCAGAAGGTTATTTAACTGAAAAAGACTATTCAGAAATAGTAGAGTTTGCTAATGAAAATCTATTAAAACAAGATATAGAAAAAAATTCTGTTAATGAATTAAGTCCAGAAGATTTAATTGATAAAATAGCAAAACTTGTAATAGAAGAGTATGAGGCAAAATTAGAATCAATTCCATCAGAAGTAACTGCGGAATTTGAAAAGGTTATAACATTACAAGTGTTAGATAAATATTGGATGGAACATATCAATACAATGTCCCATTTAAGAGAAGGTATCCATTTAAGAGGATATGCCCAAGAAGACCCACTAAGAGCTTATACAATGGAAGGATTCGATTTATTTGATGGAATGCTTCAAAGAATTGATAAAGATGTTTCAATTTTCTTATTAAAAGCTGAAATAAGACAAAATATAGAAAGAAAAGTAGTTGCAAAAAAACAGATTACTAATGAAAAAGACGAAGGCGTAAAAAAAGCTCCAAAGAAATCAGAAAAAGTAAGTAGAAATGCACCTTGTCCATGTGGGTCGGGTCGCAAGTATAAGCAGTGTTGTGGCAAATAGCCCATAAATAAAGGGTTTGTAAGTTTTTTTCAAAATTCAAAAATGGAAGAAAAATACCATTAGATACGTTTTAGATACGTTTTTACAATTCTATAACGTATCTTTTTTTATAGAAATATTATATAATTAAGATAGGAGTTGATAATATGAAATTAATATTAAATGGTGGTGGCGTTGGTAATTCAGTAACTTCTGCAAGACAAAAATTAAATGAATTAATTGATCACACAAAGAGGTGTTTATATGTTCCGCTAGCGTGGCCAGATAAATCATTTGATGGATGTTTAGAATTTATGACAAATGAATTAAAAGATGTCGATATACCTGGAATTGATATGATAAAAAGTGGACAAGAATTATATAATAAAAACTTTAATGATTACTCTTTTATCTATATAGGTGGGGGAAATACATTTAGTTTATTAAAAGATTTAAAAGATAGTGGTTCATTTGAAAAAATAAAGGAATATTTAAAAAATGATGGTATTGTATATGGTGGTTCAGCGGGAGCTATTATATTTGGAAAGGATTTAGATTCATGTATAACAGACGATGAAAATGAAGTCCGTTTAACTGAAATATCTGGTTTTGATATGTTAAATGGATATTCTCTATTATGTCATTTTACAAATAGAGATGAAACTAGAACTGAAAAAAGTAGGGAATATTTATTAGAATTGTCAAAACAAAAACCGATTTATGCAATACCGGAAGAAGATACAATTTATGTGGATGAAACCGGAATTCAATTCATCGGAACAAGACCATATTATATATTTGAACATGGAAATGTTCAGCAGGTAAATTTAGTCGAAGAATCCAAACTAAAAAGATAAATTTAGATACGTTTTTAGATACAAATTTTAGCACTTATAGAAAAATAATTCATATATTTAGAAATCTTTTTCCAAAAATAAGAAGAAATTAGCAAAATATAGGAATAAAAATTCAATTTTAAATGAATTAAAGTCCATGTGGCAGTGGTAAAAAATATAAGCAGTGTTGTGGTAAATAGCTTATTTTATAAGGGTTTGCAAGGATTTGAAAAAGTAAAAAATACGTAAAAAATAGTGATTTTTGTTAAAATGTTTGCAATTTGTTTGCAAACGTATAGAAATCTTGCAAACAAATAAAAAAATAGTGTATGAAGCTAGTCAATCTGACTGGTTTCTTTTTTATTAAAATCACTATTATTTTGTTTGATTACAAAGGATAGTATGAATGTTTATGGTATAATATTTATAGGAGTTGATAACAATGTATAACAAAGAAAAATATATTAATAATGTTATTACTAGATTTAGTGGTAATGCAAAAGATATATTATTAAAACAAATTGACCTGTTTTATAATGCGAATGATGAAATTTCAAAAAATAGATATGATATAGGTGATGATGTTAGATTAAAAAAGGGTACATTTATCCATGGTATATTTGGAGAATTAGAAAATTTTGATTTTACGATAGAAAATGGATTTATATCAACTGATTTTACTTCTGAAGCAAGACCTAATAAAATAAATAATAGTGTTGGTGTGTGGAATATACAAGATGATATGTTGTTAAAAGACTATATCAATCAATATAGTGGATTTACTATTTCATATTCAATTGGTAGAGGCCCAGGATCTAAAATAATTAGTAAGTTAATCCCATATCATAAATTTGATGAGATTACTGAAGAAATAAATAATAATGATGAAATATGGTCTTATTGGGGTGAACAAACAAAAGAAGTAAGGTTTATTCCTAGTTTAGTTTCTAATAAAAGACAAATAGCTTTTATACTAAATATGGATTCAGACTATGCTAAAAAACTTGCATATAATGATGTATGGAACTTAGATTTTGATGAAGAAACTTTAATGTCATTCTTAGATTATAGATATGTTGAAAAATTTATTAATGAAGATAGGGTAAAAAGAGATGCGATTACTACTGATAGAGAATCTGCAATTATGTTTGGTTTACCTATAAATTTGGTAGAAGGTGTTTTTATAGGTAGAAAGATAGAAAAAGATAATAAAGCTTTAGATTACATAAAATCTAAATTACCTGATTGTTATATTTGTAATTTAGATGGTAAGGTAATAGTTAGTAATAAGTAATTATTAATAGTCTAAAAAAGGAGGGTTAAAATGTATGCTATAGAAGAATATAATGAAAAAACATTTGAAGATATTAAACACGTTGATGATAGAGGAAATGAATATTGGGAAGCAAGAGAATTACAACAGATTTTAGGTTATAAAGAATGGAGATATTTTTCATCAGTTATAGAAAAGGCTCAAGTTGCATGTTCTCAGAGCAATAACAGTATCAATTCCAATTTTGGTGTAAACACCAAAATAGTAAAAACAGGGGTTTCTTCTAAGACAATTATCGACTATAAATTAAGCCGATATGCTTGCTATTTGATAGTGCAAAATGCAAATCCTAAATTTAAGGCAGTAGCTTTAGGACAAACGTATTTTGCAGTTCAAACAAGAAAAATGGAATTGACAGAAGAAGAGTATAGTAAATTAACTGAAGATGAAAAAAGATTGTATAGAAGAAAACAAACTAGAGATGGCAACAAAATTTTATATAAAATTGCCAAGGAAAAAGGTGTAAAAAACTTTGATAGATTTACGAATGCAGGTTATAAAGGTTTATATAATGGAGAAACAGCAAATGATATAGCAAAAAGAAAAGGATTAAGATATAGAGAAGATATATTAGATAATATGGGGAGTGCTGAATTGGGGGCTAACATATTTAGAATAACTCAAACCGAAGCATTATTAGAAAAACAGGAAGAACCTAACGAACAAATTGCAACAAATACTCATTATAAGGTAGGAAAGACAGTTAGAAAAGCAATTGAAGAACTAGGCGGGACAATGCCAGAAAATTTACCAACGCCAGAAAAATCTATTAAAGAATTAGAACGTGAAGAATTATTAAAAATTACAAATAAATAATATTCTTAGACTAAAATATAATTTTCTTATGGAGGTCGAATGCAAACATTGTTTGCAATTTGTGTGCAAAAATTGCAAAATGTATAGTAACGATAATACTATATGTACGATATATACCGAATCTTACCAGACATTGTAATACCTAGGAAACCGTATAATACTGTATGTATCGCATAGTACTATATATACTAGATTTTGATTACCTTGTGGCAATGGTAAGAAATATAAGCAATGTTGTGGTAAATAAATTAAAGCCCTTGAAATAAGGGTTTTTTACATACCTGCATACAGACAAAATTTATTAGATACGTTTTTAAATGTGTTCTGAGAGCTTATCTAAAATTATCTGAAATAAATTAGATACAATAAAAATCGATATTTTCAAGGATTCTGGAAGATATGAACCACTACAAATGTGACATTGGTATTTTAGTGGTAATATTGATAAAAATATAATAAAATGATACAATGCTTTTGAAAAATAAATATAAGAAACTAAAAGGAGTGTTATTAATTGAAAAAAAGAAAATGCATAAACTAGATTTGATTTTTATAGTTGGAATTGGTGTTATAGCAATATTAAGTGCATTGATAGATTGTTTCTATGTGAAAGTTTTTCCTGTGTTTTCTATTGTGAGTGTATATTATGTTTCTTATCCTCTATTGATTATACTTCTAATATTTTCTTCACTTAAATATAAAGAAAAATAAGACAAGCCAGAATATATTAGATGGTATATGTGTTTTATTTTACCATTTTTACATATTGTGTTTATAATAGTTGGCTTTATAATTGGTATACTATTAAAAAATTTCTTTAATCTATAATTAACAAACAAGATAGCAATAAGTAATAAAATTGATGACAAAGCAAAGAATGAATAGAGTGTATTATATATGTATACTCTATTTTTATATGTGAAAAAAAGATAAAGAGAGTGATAAAATGATTAGCATAAAAAAAGAGAAAACGTATATCAATATTGTTTTAAATTGTGAAAGTTAAATGAAGAATATAAAAGCAACTAAAATTTAATCTTTTAATTTAAAAAATCAAAATATGCTAAAAGAGTATGCTATAATTAAAATAAGTTTATTAATAATAGTAGTGAGAGGTAATTTTTATGAAAAAAAGTAGATTGATTTTAATTATTACACTAATGTTAATACCGATGACAGTTTTTGCAAGTTCCTCATCTTCATCAATTGGTATTGATATAGGTATGGCAATTTTTATGGAAGCATTTGTATCAATACACATGTCAGTATTTGTACTAAAACCATTATCATTAATGTTTGGAAAAGATGATAATAAAAAATTATTCTGGACATTATTTGCGATTAGAGCAGCTGTATTACTGTATTTCGATTTTTTTATAACAACAGCAATTGCAATGGTTGATTTCTTTGCCGTATTCATCGGAGCATTTATTGTAGTCCCAATTTGTGCATTAATAACTAAAACGCCAATTGATAAAAGAAGCAACCAAGTTATAAGTCAAAGTTCATCAACCGCAAGTAATACTGCAGCAAACAGAGCGATTTCAAATGTGGGAGCACTTGTTTTAAAGTGTACAAAATGTGGTTCGACTCTAAAAGTAACAGATAAATTTTGTGGAAATTGCGGCTCACCATTTAGTGGAAATAATGTAACAGTTACTGGTCAAATACAACCAAAGGTTTCCGTTTTACCTAGCAATTTTGACTCAATGTACAGATTATCAGAAGAAGCTATGGTTGAAGAATATATAAATCGTCAATTAGCCAAAGCCGGTGTTGAACAAGGAACTAATTTAATTCCAAGCGAAATCCTAAAAAGAAAAAAAGTCCTAAATATAATTTTCTCTTTGTTAGTATTCGTATTTGTATCATTGATATTTTTCCACTTTCCTATCTATACATATATTCTAGGAATAATAATTTTATTCATTTTCTATAGAACAACAAGAAAATATAGTTTTATTAAATACCTAAAAAAAGAAATAAAATCTCGACCTAGTGAAAAAATTTCTAATATCATAATGATGACTAAATCAACACTTATTCCTGATAATAGTAAAACTGCATTTATTATTAGTACTTGCGTAGCAATTATACTACCATTAATAATCTTTATGAATCCAAGAATACTATACGAAAAAACAGATAACGGATATGGAGTTAGATTTTATACATTTGGTATAACAAATTTTACTTCCGCAACAATACCATCAACATATAAAAATGAAAAAGTAGTTAGTCTTAGAGGAAATACATTTTCCAATATGTTCCTTTTAGAAGAAGTAACATTACCAGATACAATTACTGAAATAAGGGGTCAAGCATTTAAAAATAATATAAAACTAACTAAAGTAAATATGCCAAGTAATCTAGAATATTTAGGAGGAGGAGCTTTTTATAATTGTACATCTCTAACTTCAATAACTATTCCAGACACAGTAACATACATTGGTGGAGAAACTTTTTACAACGCAACAGCATTAGAACGTATTACTTTATCTAATAACATAACAGAAATAAGAGGAAATACATTCGAAAATTGCAGTTCACTAGAATCAATAACTATTCCAGATACAGTAACAAGAATAGGAGGACATGCCTTCTATGGATGTAGTTCATTAAGTGAAGCCGTATTTACTGAAAATAGTTTATTAAAAGAAATTGGTTCATCTGCATTTAGACAATGTAGTAAACTATATACCATAACTTTACCAAATAATATTTATATAAATGAAAGAGCTTTTAAAGAAAGTCCAACACAGATAAAATATTTTAATACAGATACTAAAAATGATTTATCAAGACACGTTATGACAATTAAAAATGATGGAATAACAAGTAGTATTACTCTTCCTAATCAAGAAATAACATATTTATCAATTACAAATGCTGAACTAATAGATGGATATTTACATCTAACTTTAAATTTAAGTGGCGCAATAAATCAAACAGTTGAATTAGTATGTGATGGTTCCACTACATACATAAATGATTATTTTTACATTGTTACATACAAATATACATATAAAGCAGTAACAACTACATTTAGTTTCTATTACTAATTAACGGGGGATTTATGAATAACAAATATATACATTTATTGTATGTCCCAACAATGGCATGCAATATGGGGTGCAAATATTGCTACTTAGAAGATAATACTAAAGATGAAAAAACTCAATTTACAGCACTTGATACTTTAAAATATGCAATAAATAAGTTTAAAGATAGCAACGTAATTCCATTCAATATATCATTACATGGAGGAGAAGTTACTACATTAAATAAAGATAATTTTCATGATTTAATAAAATATATAGCAGATTACTACAATACTAATAAAAAAATTATTACAGATGCCGGCTTTAAGTTAGGAACACCACATATCAAAACAAACTTATACAATTTAAATAAGCATATTGACACAATAAAAGAATTTAATGTATCGATATCTGGAAGTCTTGATTTACCATTATCCCTTCATAATGAGTATCGAATTACTAAAGACAATAGAAAAACATTAGATAAAATACTAGAAAATATCAAATTATTAGAAGACATTCCAAATAAGAAAAAAGTTTCCGCAACAATATTTAAAGAACATTATAATCATCTTGATGAAATAATTGAAGATATAAAATTTCTACATAAAAACACTTGTTTAGATATGAATGATTTTAATTTTATGATAGGTTTCGACTATAATTCCAACGGTATACTTCACCATCTAACTGAAGAAGAACAAGTTACTTTTTATAAAAGAATGCATAAAGAATTTGATGGTACAGATTTAGATTATGGAGTAAATGGTCCATGGTTTGATGAGTTTGGTCCAAAGTATTGTCCTAATTGTGACAACTGTGGCGATAAATTTTTCCTACTTGAAAAAAATGGTGACATTTATTCTTGTGTAAGAGGACAAAAAAATCCTGACTATTATTATGGAAATATATATAAAAATACAGTAGATGAAATACTAAATAACGCATCTAACAAAATATTTATTAATCATAACAAAATGCCCTTTAATGAAGAATGCAGTAACTGTGGATATTTATATTTATGTAAGAGTGGATGTCCGTTTGTAAAAAATACCTATCATACAAATAAAAGTTATACTTGTAAACTACAACAAGAAATGTATAAAGATAGAAACTATCAAAAAGACGAATATAATGATGAAACCATATATGAATATGTTTCAAAAATGCGAATAGAAAGTCCCAAGAAATATATTCCTAAAAAGAAAAATGAATTATATCCATCATTAGAAGAGTTAATTATATCGGATCAAAAATTAAAATATATTTATGATGATAATGTTTTTATATTAAAAGTCGATAATATTGAATATAAATTATCTTCACAAATAATTAAAAATACTAGAGACTTTATATATATTACCAAAAAAAGTAAAATCACAATTTATATGAAGAAAAATATGATAAACGAAGAGTGTGATTATCCTGAAAATAATTCATTATATATAATGTTATTAAGTGGTAATTTAGTCACATATGGTGATGAGAATAGAACTAAACAAAGACATATCGCAACACATCAAATATACAAGGGTGTACTCGATAATACTACATCAGATAAAGAAGAATATTATTCTTATGATATAACAAATCTTATAAATGAATACAAAGAATTTTTATCATTAGAAACTCCTAATAATATATTTTTTACAACTACTGCATTAAGAGATTATCACTACACAAAACAAAAAAATAATGCCTATTATCATATTCAAGCAATAAATTTACCATTTCAAAATATTGAATTTTATTATATAGATAAGGAGTTAAAATAATGAAAAAAGAACCTGAAACATATGAAGAATTAATAAGACAAAAAAGATGTATCGATTTAACTATGCATTATGGACTATCAGAAGAAGAATTAGAACAAATATACCAATTTTTAACAAATTATCCTCAAGGACAGGTAAAAGGTGGATTAAATAATATTACCCTAATTAATGGTGGAAATGTTTTTTCAGTTATAAATGCCCAACGTATTAATCTAAATATAGATGGACTTATTATGAGTAATAGTTTTTTTAATATAATTCCTCACTATACTCCGTCATCAAGCTCAGGATATAGCGGTGGTTCTTCTTCAAATAACAACAATAATAACAACAATAACAATAATAATAATAACAGATAGTAGGTGAAAATATATGTCTTTTGTATCAGATAACTTTCACAAGAAAAAACTAGATAAATATAACATTAATATTAAAACAAAGTATATAGTTGGAAATAACATACTTGAAAGAAATACAAATAATTCAGTAAATGATGATATCAAGAATGGTATTAGATGTGAAAAACTATATTATATAAATAATGAGCTAAAACATACTGAAAAAGAATTTGATTCAAGAATTGAATATACATTTATTTCAAAAGATCAAGAGAATAAAGATTATACTTGTCCAAATTGTGGTATGAATTCCAAACTAAAAAATTTCATAGATGGATGCCCTTACTGTAAAACATATTATAATATTGAGTATACTGATAAAGACTTAGGAAGCAAATATCACTATGATAGAGTGTTAAGAAATAACACATATAGAATTATTACTGCTATTATAGATTTAATTATAAGCATGGTTTTAAGTTATATCTTTATAAAAGTAACATCTCGCACATTTAATAACTATGATGTTTATAAAGTATTTATTTATGGAATAATATTATCCTTAATATTATATTATTTTTTCTACATAGTAGATGCATACATAGTTTTAACACCTATAAAAAAATACAAAGATAGACAAAATCAAAAACAAATTCTTTTTTGGAACAAAACTCAAATTAACAAAAAAGTATTTTTTAACAATCTAAACTATGAATTAAGAAAATATTATTATAATCAAAATACCATAATAGATTATGATATACTTGACTATCTTGAATTTAAAGAATATACCAAAAATAATAAGTTATATGTAGATGTTTTGGCAGAAGTTAGAATAGTATCATTTGAAAATAACAAAATAACGTCAAAAATTATTAAAGAAAACTATACAATGGAAAAACATAATAATGGAACTATCGAAATAAAAAATGGCACTAATATAATAAAATGTCCAAATTGTGGTTCTTCAGTAGATGTTACAAAAGAAAAATGCGAATATTGTAATACAACTATTAAACATTTACATGAGTGGATATTAACTAACAAATAAAAAATATTAATACTTAGGCAACAACAATCAGAGTAAAAGCTTTATAAAAAACAATATTTAAATAAAAAGTTTTTTGTTTGAATAAACTAAAAAAACAATGTATGATATTTATTTGGGTGATAAGTATGAATGAAATAAATATAATTGAGTCAATTAAAAACATATTTTATCATATAATAATTTATCTATTATCATTTGGATGGATATTGCTATTTATAATAAACAAGATATTTAATATTGATACTGAAATTACAAATATCATAAATTTAACAGTAATATTCATAATATTTATATTAGGAACCGCAAAAGAATTAAAAGATATTGAATATAAATTTAGGATAAAAGATAAAAAAATAATAGAAGAAAAAAGAAAATTAGTAGAACAATATAAGACGCATAGACAAAAATTAATAAAACAATATACTGATGAAAAAAAGAAATTAGAACAAGAAAAAGTAAAATATAGTTCAAATAAAGAATACAATATCTGCTTAAAAGAATACTTATCAGACCATAATTATCACATTGAAACTTAAAGTTCAAAAATCTGGAAGTCAATTGCATTGACTTTTTTTAATTTTTGAGATAATATATAAAAACCATTTTAGGGGGTGACCTAGTGAAAGGAAAAAAGAAAATACGTTTTATGGCTGGAACACTTGCGTTAGGAATGTTTTTGACAGGATGTAAAAAAGAATTGGATATTATTGTAGTTAGAGATAATACTGAACATACTAAGCAAGACTTTACTACTTCTGCTACAACAGAGCTAAATACTGAAACAAATTCCACTGAAATAACAATCCAAACAGAAAACAATGAACAAACAACTGAAACAGAATTAATTTTTGATATTGATAGTTCTAAACCAGCATCAGTATTACCAGAGGGAACGGTACTTAAAGAAACATTTCCTGAAGAAGAGCTCCCTAAGGAAGAAACTGTGATACCAACTGAACCAGAAATAGAAGAATTACCAGAAAACATTATCGCTTATACAACAACAAACGTTAACCTTCGTGCAGGTGATAATACTAAATCACTGATAATCAATGTATTACAACCAAATGAATGTGTTTATAAAATAATGTCATGCGATAATAACTGGGATTTAGTAAAAGTTGGAGACCAAATTGGATACATATGTAGAGATTATTTAGCATATACAAATGAAACATATGAACAAGAGCACAACTTTGTATTTAAAAATGATGTCGCAGTAACAACAACCGCATTAAACTTTAGAAGTGGTCCATCAACTGATTATCCAATAAAAAAGACTTTAATAACAAAGAGAGAAAAAGAGATAACAGAAGTTGATATGCAGTTCAAAAAAAATGAAGAATTAGAAGTGCTTGCTGAAGTAGATGATGAATGGTTATTAGTAGAATATAATGGAGAAATTGGCTATGTATATAAAGCTTATACAATGTCTTTATTAGAAAAATTGCAATCATTATACCCAGAGTTAGGTATTGAGGAATTTGAAATACAAAAGGTTGTATTTTCAAAATCTGGCCTAAATATTCGTGAAGGAAATAGTATTGAATCAGGCGTAATTCGTACATTAGAAAAATATGAGAGTCTAAGAGTATTTGGAGAATATGACGAATGGTATTTTGTAATGACTAATGAACACGAGTTTGGTTATGTTCATAGTGATTACGTTGAAGAATTAAAAGGAAAAACAGTTATAACTGATGAGAGTGAACAGCGAATGTATATGTATAATGACAATGAACAATTAATATATACCCCAGTAACAACAGGTAAAGATAGTACTCCAACTGATATAGGTCTATTCAACATTCACTATATGGCAACAAATATATATCTAAATGACAATAATAAAGATTGGGTGTTTTTCTGGCTTAACTGTAACGGAAATAATGAAGGAATACATGATGCTTGGTGGAGACAAGTATATGGTGAAGAAAGTCGCCATACAAACGGAAGTAATGGATGTACTAATACACCATATTCTGCTGTAAAAACATTGTATTATAATTCATCTGAAGGTCAAAGAGTATTAGTTCATAAATAATTAAATAGAAATTTACCTTGAAATTTTCTTGTAATAAAAAAATAATGAAGTGGGGAATAAAATTGAATCTAGAGAATATAAAGATAGGACAAGGATTAAGTTTAGACGTAGCTTTAAATCCACTACCTGAAGAAAGCTTTAAAGAATTAATTAGAACTATTAAAGAATGTTATAAAAATATGGGAATAAATATTGAGAAAATGAATTTAGAATACCACAGGTTCTTTAACAGTAACAGTGTTCTCGCAATAAAATTACTAGAAGAATCGAATTATGAAAAAAGTAATTATATGTTTATAGGCTGTTCCCCAAGAAATTACAATGGAAAAGTTTGCTGTGATGTTTTTATGCATGCGGATGCAAAATGTGCCAAAGAAGCAACAAAAATGTCGCGAAGAATATCCCAAAATATAGTAAATTTCTTTGAAAAAGCAGAAGAGTCCCTTGTGGAAAACGGAATGTCTGATATGGAATTTTCTGTAACAATTCCTCTGTCTGAAACAACAAAACAACCAGTAAAAAATAATAGTGATGAAGATTGTATTCCTAAAAGAATAGCTAAAGTATTTTATAGAAAACATAAAAGAAATTAGTACTATAGAAAAATAAGCAAAAAGCTGATATTATAAGTAAAAACGAGGTGATAGTATGAGCGAAGTTCTAAGAACAGAAATTAAAACTTTAAAATCAGTAGAAAAAATTACCAAAAAATTGGAAGTTCAAGATTATGCTTTCGAAATTAACAACAGTAATATAATTGATGTCAGCGTAACATATTATATGGACAAGATTAAAGAAAGTATATATGTTGATGGAGAAAAGAAAAAAATTATAGAAAAAGACCTAATAAGTATTCTTCTCTCTGGTAAAACACTTGAAGGCAAAGAAACATGGATTAGTTTTGATATCATATCTAATATAGATAAATTAAATTCATATACCGATATACCAGTAGATATTACTAAAGATATAGATGAAGGCGAAACATTCATAGGATATCCTGATAAATCGGTTTCATGGCTAGATTTTTATATGCCAACAAATACAAAGAGTGATATTTTCCATAACTTATCTAGTGCCTGGATTTCTAAAGTTGCAGATAATGTCTTTATAATTAAGTTATGTGTACCAAATACTGTGTTCACATACTTTAAAATTGATTTTAACGATATAATACAAAAATAAAAGGAGCCAACTAAGGCTCCTTAATCTATTTACAGAGGATCTTCACACTATACAGTGAACCTTCCTCAATAATAATGTATGCAAGAAATTAAAAATTATACACTAAAAATAATTAAATTGTATTGCGTAAAAAAATATGTTATTCTTATAGTGTATAAATATGTATAAAATAACTAAACTAAAATAAGAGAGGGAAATTATGGAACTTAAAGAACTAAAAAGACTGTTTGAAAAAGCCCTAAATGATATTGAAAATCTATGGAGGTCACTTTGACATCGATGAAATAAAAAAGGAATTAGAAATACTTCAAAAAAAGACCGAAAATACTGACTTCTGGAATGACCGTAATAGTGCTGAACAAGTTATAAAAGAAATAACTGACAAAAAAGGCACTGTTTCTATAATTGAAGATTTAAAAGTAAAAGTAAAAGACAATCTAGAAATTATTGAATTACTTGAAGTAGAACCAGATAATCTATTACAATCAAATTTAGAAGAATTTGCTAATAATCTTGATAGTGAATTAAATAAACTAAATTTAGTTTTACTGTTAAATGGACCTCATGATAAAAATAATTGCATTGTCGATATTCATTCTGGTGCTGGTGGAACAGAAGCTTGTGACTGGGCGATGATGCTATATAGGATGTATACTAGATGGTGTGAAAAGAAAGGCTACAAGATAGAATTGTTAGACTATCAAGATGGCGAAGAGGCAGGTATAAAAAGTGTTTCAATGTTAGTAAAGGGAACTAATGCCTATGGATATTTAAAAACAGAAAAAGGAGTACACAGATTAGTTCGCTTATCACCTTTTGATTCTAGTAATCGTCGTCACACGTCTTTTGCATCAGTTGAGGTAACACCTGAAATTGATCAAGATAACAGTATTGAAATAGATGAAAAAGACTTAAAAATAGATGTGTATCGTTCAAGCGGATGCGGTGGACAAGGAGTAAATACTACAGATTCGGCCGTAAGAATCACTCATTTGCCTACTAAAATAGTTGTTACTTGTCAAAATGAAAGAAGTCAAATTCAAAATAAAGAACAAGCTTTAAAAGTTCTGAAAAATAAATTGTTACTAAAAAAGTTAGAAGAACAAGAAGCTGAATTAAATCAAATAAAAGGAGTACAAAAAAATATTGAGTTTGGTTCTCAAATAAGAAGTTATGTAATGCACCCATACTCAATGGTAAAAGATCATAGAACAAACACTGAAACTAGTAGTGTTGATAAAGTTTTAGATGGAAATATAGATATGTTCATAGAAGATAATTTAAAAAAGGGGTTATAGATATGAATTTTTTATCACAAACAAGAAACTTTAAAATATTAGAAAGAATCAATGAAAAAGCACGAACTAAAAGAATTGTAAGCTTCATCCTAGGAAGTTTAATTATCGCAATAGCCTATAATTTGTTTTTAGCACCAAATAATTTAGTTGCTGGTGGAGTTAGTGGTATTGCGATAATCTTAAAAGGATTATTTGATTTTGATGATTTTATTGTCATTTTATCACTAAATATATTTTTATTGATTTTAAGTTACTTTTTACTAGGTAAAGAAAAAACAAGAGGTTCAATTCTAGGTTCACTAGTTTTTCCAATATGTGTAAAACTAACTTCTGATATTGGTAGTGTAATTGATATTGATACATCACAATTATTAATTTCTGCTGTATTTGGTGGAGTATTATATGGCCTTGGAATTGGAATGATATTTAAAGCCGGATTTACTTCTGGTGGAACTGATATTTTAAATCAAATATTGAATAAGTATTTAAAGCTAAGTATTGGTAAAAGTATGTTATGTACAGATGGAACAATTACATTATCATCTGCCTTAGTATTTGGAACAAATAAATTAATGTATGCTATTATTGTTTTATATATTGTTAGTATTATGTCAGATAGAGTAATTCTAGGAATCTCAGATAGTAAAGCATTCTATATTATTACTGATGAGGAAAAAGCAATTAAAGAGTATATTTTAAAATATTTAAATCATGGTGTTACAGTTTTTAATGCTAAAGGTGGCTATACAAAAGAAAAACAAAACGTTTTGATGTGTGTATTACCTACAAAAGATTATTATCGTTTAAAAGCGGGAATCTTAGAAATAGATCCAGAAGCCTTCTTCGTTGTAACGGACGCTTATGAAGTATTCGGAGGTGAATAGATTGAAAAGTATTGCCGAAAGAATACACAGGAAAAAAATAGTTCAAAGATTTGCCATGCTTATAGTAGGTTTATTCATAAGTGCAATAGTGTATAACTTGTTCCTACTGCCAATCAATCTAGTAACTGGTGGAGCTGGTGGTATTGCAACAATTACTAACTATGTTTATGATATTGATCCAGCATTTATGATTTTATTAGTTTCTGCTGCTTGTGGCGTTTTAAGTTTATTATATTTAGGAATAGAAGAAACTATTGCTATAACAGCCGCAACAATAATTTATCCATTATTTGTTAAAATTACTGCTCCAATAAGTGAATTAATTTTTATTGATTATCATGATATGTTTTTAGTTGTAATTTATGCAGGAATAATTGGTGGATTTGCAAATGGTTTAATGTATAAAAGTGGATACAGTGGTGGAGGACTTGCTGTTATTGGCCAAATTTTAAAAAAATATTATAATATTCCTATCGCAACAACAAGTGGTGTTATGAATGCAATAATAGTAGTAATAGGTGCACTATTCTTTGGTTGGACAAAAGCGATGTATGCTCTAATTTTAATTTATATTAATAGCTTAGTAATTAATAAAATATTATTAGGTATTTCAACTAATAAAGCTTTCTATATAATTACAACTGAAACAGAAAAAATTAAAGATTATATTATAAGAACGCTAGGACATAGTGTAACAGTCTTTGATATAAAAGGTGGCTTTCTATCAAAGAAAGGGAATGTTATTTTAACTGTTGTACCTACAAATGAGTATTATAAAGTAACAGAAGGAATTAAAATGCTTGATGATAAAGCCTTCTTTGTTGTTACTGATTCTTATGAAGTTGTAGGAGCAAAATAATGTCAATAGATGAGGAGAATTGCTTACTCCTCTTTTTCTATAAAAAAAAATATGATATAATAAATTACTAAGGTGGTGAATAAAAATGGATTTAATCAGAATAAAACACGTTGAAAAAAAATATAAGAACGGAGTTACAGCTATTCATGATTTAAATTTAGCCATTGAGAAAGGTTCATTTGTTTTTGTTATAGGTGGATCTGGAAGTGGGAAGAGTACATTAATAAAAATGTTATATCGTGAAGAAAAACCAACGAAAGGACAAATAATAGTTGGTGGACTTGACGTTGCAAAATTAAAAAATAAAAAAGTATATAAACTAAGAAGAAAACTAGGTATTGTCTTTCAAGATTACAGACTATTACCTAAACTAACAGTTTATGAAAATGTTGCTTTTGCTCTAGAAGTAATTGGTGCAAAAAAAGATGAAATAAGAGTAAAAGTTTTAAAAGCATTAGAAGAGGTAGGGTTAAAGAATAAAATACATAATTATCCTGATCAATTATCCGGAGGAGAACAGCAAAGAGTTGCAATTGCCAGAGCTATCGTTAATAATCCGAAGTTATTATTATGCGATGAACCGACCGGAAATCTTGATCCAGAAAAGAGTATGGAAGTAATGAAGGTTCTTGATGATATAAATAAAACAAGAGGTACAACAATCATAATGGCTACTCATGATCAACAGATTGTTAATAGTATGAAAAAACAAGTCCTTATCTTAAAAGAAGGACATTTAGTAAACTTTAAAGAGAAAGGAACATACGATAATGAAGCCATTTAGAATGTTAGGACGTAGTATACGTGACGCCTTTAAAAGTGTAATTAGAAATTTTAGTTTATCATTAGCATCAATTTCCTGTATTACAATAACATTAATAATTGTTGCGATTGCCATTATGGCTTCCTTGAATGTTACAAATTTCACTGACTTAATTGAAAAAGACATGACAATTGTTGTGTTTGTAGATAATGAAGCAACAGATGCAGATTTGAAATTAATAGAAACAGAAATAGAAGATTTATCTAATATTCAAAAAATAGAATTCATATCCAAAGAGGAAGTCGGAGAACAAATAAAACAAGAATCCGAAGTATTTGAAGTGGTACTTGAAGAATTTGAAGAGGGAAATAGCCCGTTAAAAGATACATATCAAGTAAAGGTAAAAGATATTGAAAAAATTAAAGAAACAGCAGATGCAATAAAAGAAATAGAAATGGTTTCTGTTGTAAGATATGGCGAAGGCATGGTAGAAAAATTAGTATCTGCTTTTGATTCAATTAAGAAGGTTACTTATGGAATAGTAATTGCATTAGTAGTAGTAACAGTATTCTTAATTGTAAATACTATTAAGTTGACAATATCTGCAAGAAAAAGAGAAATAAGTATTATGCGTTTAGTTGGAGCAAGCAACTTTACCATTAAAACACCATTTATTATAGAAGGAATGATTCTTGGACTACTTGGTTCTATAGTTCCAGTAGTATTTACAACTTATGGATACTTAGCATTTTATAGACATTTTGATGGATATTTATATTCACAATTAATTCAATTAATTAAACCAGAACCATTTATTTATACAACGTCATTAATAATAGTTGTAATTGGTATTATAGTTGGCATGATTGGTAGTGCTAGTGCCGTTAAGAAGTACTTAAAAATATAATGAAAACGAAAAAAATAATTTGCTCAATAATTATAGTTTCAATATTTGTATCATTCTTTACACTACCTTTAAATACAAAAGCTAAAACTATAAAAGAATTTGAAGCTGAAGTGGAAAAGTACACAAAAGAACTTGAAGAGATGAAAAATAAAGTTGTAACAAATGAAGCAGAGGTTGCTGCGATAAAAAAGAAAATAGCTGCAATTGAAGTTCAGATTGAAACAGCGAAAAAAGAGATTGAAAATCTCCAAGAGGAAATAGATCAAAGTAACTTAGAAATAGAACAAAAAAGTGAAGAGAGTAGAAGAATCCTTGAATACTATCAAATATCAAATGGAGACAATGCTTATTTAGAGTATGCCTTTGGTGCAACTAGTATTACAGATATGATATATCGTTTATCTGTAATTGAACAATTAACAGATTATAATGATAAGATTATGAAAGAATTAGAGGCACTAATTGAAAAAAATCAAAAACAACAAGAAGAATTATCACAAAAACAAGAAAAGCTAGAAAGAATGCAAGAAAGTTTATATGATGAACAGGTAAAAATAAACGCTGATATCGTAGCTTTAAAAGCTGGTATGCCAGGAGTTGAAGAACAGATAAAAGCTGCAAAAAATCAATTAGAATATTATAAGGATTTAGGTTGTGGAGATACAGAAGATATCCAAAAGTGCCAATATCGTATAGAACAAACTAAACAAGATGCCTCATCCTCAATTCCAAGTGCCAATGGTTTCTATAGACCTATAGAATATGGTTATGTTACTCAATGGTATACAGGTTGTAAAAGTTGGAATTCAAGTCGACGCGTTTGTGAAGGTCATATTGGAATAGATATATCAAGCTCCAATAAAAGTATTGATGTTTATCCAATTGCTCCCGGTTACGTTGTAGGAACATACTATGATAGTGCTGGAGCATTAGTCGTAAGAATTAAGCATAAATATAATGGAAGGTACATATATTCAACATATGCTCATCTAAGAAATTTTGCAGTAAAAGAAGAGCAATACGTTTCTGCATATACTGCAATAGGACAAATGGGTTCAACAGGTAATTCAACAGGTCCACATGTTCACTTAGAAATAACAAACTGTGACTGGTATTCAGCTGGTGGTGGTTGTGTTTGGGAATCGTACGCAAGGTATAATACAATAAATCCAACCCAATATGTAAGTTTCCCTTCAAAATGGAGTAACAGATAAAAATAACAGGCAAGTGATAAAACTTGTCTGTTATTTTTTTTCTTTAGATAATTCTAAGTCATCATTATATTTAGCATCAACAATTCCTCGTAACTTACTTAATATGTGTTTATCATCTCTTCCTACAATATCTTTAGGCGTATCTAAATTAAGACCTTTTGTGCTACCAGTAGGTTTTTTAACATTATTAATAATTGCCTCCCAGTAATCTAATCCACTATTAGAAGTAGAGGAAATATTTCCGATATCTTTAACATCAAAATATTCTTCTTTAGGTGTAGTATATAAAACAAAGGCATCAAAATAAGTTTTTAAACTTTCCTCCGTAACCCCAAAATATCCAAAATGTATTAAGTCTGTTGCAAATTGTCTACCGATATCAGTTAAATTAAGAAAATAACCAGGATGTGGCGTAGACATAGCAACAGCCCATCTAGGTTCTTCATAATATCTTTCAAATCTATTTTCCTCGGTTATACAAAATTGTCTAAACGTTGGATCTAATAAAAATAATCTATTAGTAATCTTTTCATCATTCATAGTAGGTATTTGTACACAGGTAACAGAGTGAATTCTATTTGTTCCGATAACATCGCCAATATTAAAAGAAATATTTTCAAGTTTTAATTTATTAAGAATATTATCCAAAAAAACTTGTGCTCTTGAGCATCTTCCAACAAAAGAAGAATAAAGTGGTGATTCGACACCTGTACAAATATTAATTCTCGTACGATATATGAGCCAATTTAGCAAATCAGTAACGCAACTATCAAGGACATATCCATTATGCTCATAAAAATCTTCTATCGCGGCAATGTCTCTAACATCAATATCTGCATTATAAGGTTCAGCTTCGAATAAAAAATCCTCAAGTTTTCCACTATTATTACTACTGTACAGCATAACTACGCCTCCTACTATAATTAATTATATCATACCATAATAAACAACAAAAGCACTATCAACAAAAAAAGGTTGACAGAATATAAAAGGAGTGTTAAACTAAACTTGAATTTAAAGAGGAGTGGGAAAAATGAAGATTTTAAATTTAAACACAAATAATAAACTTATAGTAGAAAAAGAATGGGGTAGGAAAATCGTAATTTTTCCTGCTATGTAATCAATTTACTTTACAATAACCTACTATAAGAAATAGTAGGTTTTAATTTTAAGGAGGATATATGAAAAATTTAAAAGAATTTATACCTCTATGGAAATTAATTAAGGAAGAAAAAGTAAGATTAATTCTTGCAAGTATCTTAATACTTTTATCTGGTCTTGCTGAAATAGCAACAGGTTATTTAAATGGAGCGGCTGTAGAAGCAATTACTAATATGGCACTAAAACAAGCAATTATTTATCTATTAATTTATTTAGTAATAGAATTACTGATGCATGCGCTTGCATCTAATGTTGCAAATAGTATGTTAGAACAAGTAGAAAGTAAATTAACTAGAAAACTTGGTTATTTTACTTATCAAAAAGCTCTAGACTTACCAGCATATGCCTATGAAGAAAAAACATCAGGAGAGGTAATTAATAGAATAACGAATGATGCAGATTCATTGAGCTTTTCATTCGGACATTTATTGAATGTCATCTCATCATTAATAGCATCATTTGTAGTAATAATATATATTTTTATAAATTCTTGGATTATAGGAATAGAAATCTTAATATTTTTAGGAGTCTTATTTTTGTTCATAAGAAAATATAATCCTATGATGGAAAAAGCTCATAAAGAAAGAAAAGAACAGCAAGATACTTTTACTTCATTAGTTACAGAATCTATTAGAGGTATAAGAGAAATTAAAACATTAGGAATAAAAAGAAGTTTATTAAAAGATATGACTGAAATAACAAAAAATATTTACAGTAGATCAAAAAATGAAATAGATATAAGAAAGAAATTCAATTTTATAACAAGAGTCTTAAAAGGATTCTTAGAGGTTGGCGTTTTTATAACATGTATAATCTTATTGTACTATAATGAAATAACATTAACTTTCTTTATCGCAATGACATATTACGTTTATAGATATATGTGGTTAATTGAAAATATCAATAGCCTAACACAAACATATCAAAAACTAGTAGTATCGTTAAGCAGAGTTAATGAAATATTAGAAAATAGATTATATAAAGATGAATATTTTGGACAGAAGAATATAATTGATTCAAAAGGTGTTCTTGAATTTAAAAATGTAACATTTGCTTATCCAAATGAAACAAAAACTCTAAATAATTTTAATTTAACAATAGAACCTAATAAAAAGATTGCTATTGTAGGAAAATCTGGTCAAGGAAAATCAACTTTGTTTAATTTAATTACTCGGATATTTGATCCTCAAGAAGGAAAAATTTTATTAGACGGAGTAGATATAAAAGAATTATCAGAAGAAGAATTACGTAAAAATATTTCAATAATTCGTCAAGAACCTTTTATATTTAATAGAACAATTAAAGAAAATTTTAAGTTAATTGATTCTAAAATACCATTAGTTACTATAAGAAAATATACTAAATTAGCATACCTAGATGATTATATTATGTCATTACCTAAAAAATATGACACCGTTCTAGGAGAAAGTGGGGTAAATTTATCTGGTGGACAAAAACAAAGACTATCAATCGCAAGAACTTTAGTAAAACAAAGCAAAATAATTTTATTTGATGAAGCTACTTCAGCATTAGATAATGAATCGCAAAAATTTATTAAAAAAGCTATTGATAATTTAGTAAAATCCCACACAGTTGTCATTGTAGCTCATAGATTATCAACAATAATGGATGCTGATATAATTCATGTTGTGGATAAGGGTCAAATAATTGCATCTGGAACTCACGATGAACTGATGAAAACAAATAGCATATACAAAAAATTATATGAAACAGAATCTTTAAATTCATAATAGGCGAAAGCCTATTTTTTCGTAAAAGGAGAAAAAATGAATTAATAAACCACAAAACAAAATATAACGTCTATAAAAACATAAAAGCTCTTTTTATGTGTTAAAAAATGTGATATTATAAAACAAAGGTAGGGATTATAAATGGCATTTAATTTTTTTAGAAAAAAAGAAACTACTCCTGTAGTAGCAAAAACATCTCCAGATGAAGAATCATTTACTGCTGAACAACTTGATAAAGTAGATGGAGGCTATCAAAAAACACAAGATGATATAAATAAGATACTTGCTGAATCAGAATATATTAATGAGTATCAGAAAAATGAATTAAATGATATGTTAAGTGATGACAAAGAAGTATCAGAGCCAAAAAGTTATCAAAAATGATAACTTTTTTTCATATTTAAAAATTGTTAGGCAATTGACAATTTTTGAAAAAAGTAGTAACATATAATAGGCGTAATGAAAAGAAAAAGTGAGAATATTCATATGAAAAAAGGTATTTATTGTCAAATTAAGGATTTAGAAATTCTTGTAGTAAGATTACTATTTAATACTGTTAAGAATAATAAATTAAGACCACCAACAATGACTCAAGCTAGAATAATGGACTATCTTCTTGAAAATAAAAATAAAGAGATATACCAACATGAACTTGAGAAGGAACTTAATTTGCGAAGAGCAACTGTTTCGGAAGTTTTAACAACAATGGAGAAAAAAGGTATTATTGCAAGAGACAAAAATCCTTATGATGCTCGTTCTAAAAAAATAATATTATTGGAACCTGATAGCAATAAACATAAAGAAATGAAAGATAATATTAAAAAATTAGAAGGAATACTTACGGAAAATATCTCCAAAGAAGAATTAGAAATATTTTCATTAACGTTAAAAAAGATGCAAGAGAATTTAAAAAACAAATATAATAAACAAGGAGGTCAAAATGTTTAAGTTATTTAAAAATTTAACAAAAAAAGAAATCATATATGCCTTAATTTGTATAGTTCTAGTATCATTTCATGTATGGCTAGAATTAAAAGTGCCAGATTATATGAGTAAGATAACCCAATTAGTACAAACTGAAGGCAGCAAAATGGCAGATATTCTACAACAAGGAAGCTATATGATTATCTGTGCTCTAGTAAGCTTAATTTGCTCTATTGTTGTTGGATATTTTGCAGCTAGAGTAGCATCAAGTTTCTCAGCTACTTTAAGAAAAAAAATATTTGAAAAAGTTCAAAATATGGGGATTGCTGAGATTAAAAAGTTCTCAACAAGTAGTTTAATAACAAGAACAACTAATGACGTTACACAAGTTGAAATGTTAATCGGTATGGGATTACAAGCTATGGTTAAGGCTCCAATTATGGCGGTTTGCGCAGTACTTAAAATCTTAAATAAAGGTTTCGAGTGGTCAATATTAACTGCTTGTTGTGTAGCGGTTCTATTATTTGCAGTAGCAACATTAATGATCATTGTTTTACCTAGATTTGAAAAGGTACAAAAATTAATTGATAAGATCAATGGCGTAACACGTGAAAATCTATCAGGAATTCGTGTTATTAGAGCTTTTAATGCTGAAAAATATCAATCAAATAAATTTAAAAATGTAAATGACGAGTTAACAGAAATGCAATTATTTAATCAAAGATGCTTTGCTATAATGAACCCTGTAATGAATTTAGTAATGCATGGATTAACTCTTGGAATCTACATAATTGGTTCTAATCTAATTCAAAACGCAGGTATGCTAGATAAAATAACTTTATTTAGTAATATGGTAGTTTTCTCAAGTTATGGAATGCAAGTAATTATGTCTTTCCTAATGTTAGCAATGATTTTCATGATGGTACCACGTGCGCAAATTTCAGCAAGACGTATTAATGAAGTCTTAGATGCTGAAATTAGTGTTGAAGATGGAGATTATATTGGAACACCTAAAGAAACAGGAACTGTTGAATTTAAAAACGTTTCATTCAAATATCCAGATGCTGATGAATATGTTCTAAAAAACATTTCATTTAAAGTTAATAAAGGTGAAACAATTGCCTTTATTGGTTCAACAGGTAGCGGTAAATCAACATTAATAAATTTAGTGCCAAGATTTTATGATGCCAGTGAAGGGGAAGTTCTGGTAGATGGCGTTAATGTAAAAGAATATAAACAAGAAAATCTATTTAATAAACTTGGTTATGTACCACAAAAAGCAGTTATGTTTACAGGAACAGTATCTACAAACGTTGCTTATGGTGATAATGGCCAAGGTGATATTACACAAGAAAAAATACAAGAGGCTATCAAAGTAGCTCAAGGTCAAGAATTTGTAGAAAAAATGGAAAATAGTTATGATGCACACATAGCTC
This sequence comes from Bacilli bacterium, assembly GCA_045125935.1. Taxonomy (GTDB): domain Bacteria; phylum Bacillota_I; class Bacilli_A; order RF39; family UBA660; genus CAG-877. The sequence goes on from JBGVNW010000014.1 coordinate 72,316, forward strand.
GCGGTGGTACAAACGTATCAGGAGGACAAAAGCAAAGATTAGCAATAGCTCGTGCAATAGCTCGTAACCCAGAAATCTATATTTTTGATGATTCGTTTTCAGCCCTTGATTATAAAACAGATGCCACTCTTAGAAAAGCATTAAAAAATTATACTAAAGACGCAACAAGTATGATTGTTGCCCAAAGAATTGGAACAATTATTAACGCTGATAAAATTGTTGTCTTAGACGAAGGTGAATGTGTCGGAATTGGTACACACAAAGAATTATTAGAGACTTGCGATGTCTATAAAGAAATTGCTTTATCACAATTATCAAAGGAGGAATTAGAAAATGCCTAGACCTGGTGGACCTAGAGTACAAGAAAAGTCCAAAGACTTTAAAGGCTCTATGATTAGATTATTAAAAAATTTAAAACCATGGAAAATTATAATGATAATGGCATTAACTCTTGCTTTGATTAGTGCTATATTGTCATTAATTGCCCCTAATAAATTATCAGATTTTGCAGATCTTATTTCTGAAGGACTAGTTCCAAACACTGAAAAATTACAAGAAATTGGTGAAAAAGTAGGAGAAAATCTAGCAACAACAGACATTCAAAGTAAGGTACCTAAATTATTTAATGATATTCCATTAACAGACGAGGAAACTAAACAAATAACTAAAACTATCACTAAAATGAGTGAAGCAAAGACATCCGATGAAGCGATGACCCTTATGCTATCACTACCAGATAAGGCCCTTGTATATTTGATAAGTGATATAAAAATAGATGGAGTAACAATAACATCTGAAGATCAAGTTGAACTACTTAAACTTGCGACTTTAATGGGAGATGAAACAGGGACAGAACATGCTCTTGGTCTAATTGATGAATTACCAGAATCAATTTATGAAATGATAAAACCACAAATTGATATGGATGCTATTAAATCATTGGCAATCTTCATGGCAATTCTTTATATTTTAAGTGCTTTATTTAACTACATCCAATCTTATTCATTAACAACAGTATCTAATAGATTTGCTAATACATTAAGAGATAAAATTAGTAAGAAAATTAATAGACTTCCATTAAAATATTTTGATACACACGAAACAGGAGATGTTTTATCAAGAGTAACAAATGATGTCGATACAGTAGCTCAAAATTTAAATAACAGTTTGGCAACATTAGTAACAAGCATAACTTTATTCTTAGGTTCAATACTTATGATGTTTATTACTAACTGGATAATGGCTTTAACAGCTATTCTTTCAACAATTGTTGGATTTGTTTTGATGTTTACTATCCTAAGCAAATCTCAAAAATACTTCAATCAACGACAAATTGAACTTGGTAATATGAACGGATATATTGAAGAAATGTATTCAGGACATAATGTTGTAAAGGCCTATAACGGAACAAGTAAGGCATTTGAAGAGTTTGAGGAATTAAATAATAAACTATATAATGCAAATCGTAAAAGCCAATTTTTATCAGGAACAATGCATCCAATTATGGGATTTGTAGGCAACTTTGGTTATGTTATGGTATGTATTGTTGGTGCCCTACTTACAATGAATGATGTTATTTCATTTGGTGTTATTGTAGCCTTCATGATTTATATTAGATTATTTACAAATCCACTTTCTCAAATTGCTCAAGCTATGAGTAGTTTGCAATCAACAGCCGCTGCGTCTGAAAGAGTATTTGAATTCTTAGACGAAAGAGAAATGTCTGATCAAAAAGAAATTACAAAGAGTTTAAAACGTTCTAAAGTTAAAGGTTCAATTGAATTTAAAAATGTTAAATTTGGTTATGATCCTGGAAGAACAATAATTAAAGATTTTAGTGTTAAAGTAAAACCAGGTCAAAAAATCGCCATTGTTGGACCAACTGGAGCTGGTAAAACTACAATGGTAAATCTTCTTATGAAATTCTATGAAATAAACAATGGACAAATCATAATAGATGGTGTATCAACAAAAGAACTAAGTAGAGAAAACATTCATGACTTATTTATCATGGTTTTACAAGATACATGGTTATTTGAAGGTACTATTTGTGATAATATCAAATTCAATAAAGAAGATGTTACTGATAGAGAAGTTTGGGAAGCCTTAAGAGTTGTTGGTGTAGACCACTTCGTAAAAACTCTTCCAGGAGGACTAGATTATGTACTTGGAGATAATGACACAGTAAGTCAAGGACAAAAACAATTACTTACCATAGCTCGTGGTATGATTGAAGACGCACCATTCTTAATTCTAGATGAAGCTACAAGTAATGTTGATACAAGAACAGAAGAATTAGTTCAAAAAGCAATGGACAAATTAACAGAAGGAAGAACTTCATTTATAATTGCCCATCGTTTATCAACAATTAAAAATGCAGATTTAATCTTAGTAATGAAAGATGGAAACATTATTGAACAAGGAAATCATGAAGAACTTATGACTAAAAATGGTTTCTATACAGATTTATATAACTCTCAATTCGAATTATAAACTTAGCTATTTTAGCTAAGTTTTCTTTTGTTGTTTTTATTACAAAAATGTTTTATAATTACATTAATAATAGGGCGGCTAGCGAAAGGGAGTATAAATTTGAGCAAAGTAATAGTTAAATTAGAAAATTTTTGTAAAAGTTATGGTAAAAAAGAAATTATTAAGAATCTAAATTTAGAAGTATATGAAGGTGAATTTCTAACATTACTAGGTGCCAGCGGTTGTGGAAAAACAACTATTCTAAGATCTATATCTGGAATTGATAATGTAACATCAGGAAAAATTTATTTAGATGGGGAAGATGTTACCAATTTAGATGCTACAAGAAGAGAAGTTAATACAATTTTCCAAAATTATGCACTTTTTCCACACATGACTGTAGAAGAAAATATTGGATTTGGTTTAAAAATGAAAGGAGTAGAAAAAAATAAAATAGAAAAAAGAGTCAAAGAAATGCTTGACCTAGTTCGACTTAAAGGTTATGAAAAAAGAATGCCATCTCAACTATCAGGCGGAGAACAACAACGTGTCTCAATCGCAAGAGGGCTAATCAATAAACCCAAGGTTTTATTACTAGATGAGCCGATTTCTGCACTAGATTTGAAGTTGAAAAAACAAATGCAAGTCGAACTAAAACAACTTCAAAGAAAAACTGGAATAACATTTATTTATGTTACTCATAATCAAGATGAAGCCCTAACAATGAGTAACAGAATAGTGCTTTTGAACAATGGTAAAATAGAACAAATAGATACTCCCGAAAATATTTATCGTCACCCAGTGTCAAAATATGTAGCTGATTTCATTGGCGAATCAACAATTTTTAATGCTGTAGTTGATTACGTTGAACCAAATTATACCTTTTGTACATTAGAAAACAAATATAGAATAAAAATAAGAAGTAATAATTATGAAGCTGATGAAAAATTACAAATTGTATTTAGACCAGAAGATGTTCGCTTATCTACAAAAGAAAAAGACTATCAATCAATGCCAATTATAATAAAAGAAAATATTTATGACGGTTCATTAACTAAAGTAATTGCTGATATGGATGGAAAAGAGACTAAAATATCTGTAGATAAAGATGGTAGAACATACGATATAGGAACAGAACTTTATATGGTATGGGATGTAAAAGATATAATTGTAATAAGGAAAAATCAAAATGAAAAAGCATAGAGATTTCTTTAAAATAGCAATTAATCTACCCATAATAATCTATACTTTAGTTTTAGTCTTATTACCATTACTATATATTTTTGTAATCAGTTTCTTTAAAAATGACATTTATGGTGGAATAATTACACAAGTTACTATGCAAAATTATATTCGCATATTTGATCCAGTCTATATTGGGGTGTTTTTAAAATCATTCGCCATAGCTATAATTTCAACGCTAATTTGTATATTAATTGCTTATCCATTCTGTATTTACGTATCAAGAAAAAATGAAATTACTAAAAGTGTGTTAATGACTCTCGTAATCGTTCCATTCTTAACTAATTCTCTTATCAGAATGTATGGTTGGATAACCTTACTTAGAAAATCAGGAGTAGTAAATACATTTCTCCTAAATGCCAATTTAATTGAATCCCCTCTAGAGTTAATGTATAACTATGGAACTATTATTCTCGGAATGGTCTACACTTTACTACCATTTATGATTCTTCCATTATATAGTTCTGTCAGTAAAATTAATCAATCTATAATTAATGCATCCCATGACTTAGGTGCTGGTAACTGGAAAACATTTACTAAAATTATTTTTCCGCTGACAATCCCAGGATTATTTAATGGAGCTCTAATGGTCTTTATTCCATCTTTAGCATACTTCTTCATTTCAGATATTCTTGGCGGTGGAAAAGCAATGTTAATTGGAAATTTAATTAAAAATCAATTCTTGACTGCCAGAAATTGGCCTTTTGGAGCAGCTATTTCAATAGTATTATTAATAATTACATTCATCCTAGTTGCAATTTATAAAAAACTAGGTGGAGAAATGGATGATTTAGGAGGTGGTCTATAATGAAAAGACATCCTAAATTAGAAAATATCTATATTGGATTAGTCTTCTTGTTTTTATTCTTACCAATAATTGTATTAGTTTTCTATTCGTTTAATACATCAAAACTAAATATTAATTTTGAAGGATTTACTCTAAAATGGTATGTCGAATTATTTAGAAACAAAGACTTACTTGAAGCTTTTAAAAACACAATGATAGTTGGCCTAACAAGCACAACCATATCTACAGTAATTGGTACAATCTCAGCAATAGGTCTAAAAAAATACGACTTTCCTGGAAAGAAATTTATTAATAATTTATTATATATCCCTGTAATTATACCGGAAATAGTTTTAGGTATTTCTCTATTATCAATTTATACTGTATTAAAACTGGAATTAGGACTTGCTACATTGATTCTTTCACATATTGTCTTTTCGATACCATATGTATTAATTTCAGTCAGATCAAGTCTCGCTGCTTCCAGCCCAAACTTAGAAGAGGCTGCTGCCGATTTGGGTGCTAGTAAATTAAAAACATTATGGTATATAACTATTCCAACCGCTTATCCAGGAATCAAAAGTGGTGCACTTCTAGCATTCACCTTATCACTAGATGATGTTGTAATTAGTTATTTTACAGCTGGTCCTGGAAGTAACACTCTACCATTAAAATTATTTTCCATGATAAAGACTGGAGTTTCCCCAGATGTAAATGCTTTATCTACATTGATTTTACTTGTAACGGTCATAATTTTAACAACATCAACGATTATTCAAGTTAGAGATATTAGAAAGTTACAGGTGAAAAGATGAAAAAGAAAATATTTATAGTTTTATTATTATTGTTACTCACAACAGGTTGTGGAAAAAACAAAAGTAAAGAAGAATTGAATGTCCTAAACTGGTCATCATATATCCCGGACAGTGTAATTCATGATTTTGAAGATGAAACAGGAATAGAAGTAAATTATGGAACTTATTCTTCAAACGAAGAATGTCTTGCAAAAGTTCAATCTGCAAAAGAAGGTACATATGATTTAATATTTCCAAGCGATTATATGGTTAGTCTATTAATTGAAAAAGAAATGCTACAGAAATTAGATAAAACTAAAATATCAAATTTATCTAATCTAAAACAACAATATTTAAATCAAGATTATGATCCTTATAATGAGTATTCACTACCATTTTTAGCAGCAACAACAGTAATTGCTTATAATAAAAAAAATATCACTGAGCCAATTGCTTTATATAATGATTTACTAAATGAAAAATATAAAAATAATATTGTAATATTAGATGATCAGCGAATTGTCATTGGAATGGCACTTCAAGCTCTAGGTTATAATATAAATGAAACTGAGGAACAAAAACTAAAAGAAGCTAAGAACTGGCTCTTAAAATTAAAGCCTAACATTAAAGCTTTCGATAGTGATTCACCAAAAACATTTTTAATATCAAAAGAAGTAGATATTGGCCTTATGTGGAATGCTGAAGCTGCTATTGCTATGGAGGAAAATTCCGACATTGATGTAGTTTATGCTAAGGAAGGGGCAAGTATTAGTATAGATAATTATGTTATCTTAAAAGGAGCAAAAAATACTGATAATGCCCATAAATTTATTAATTATTTATTAAGACCAGAAATTATGAAACAAATAATCGAGTCATATCCATACAATAATGTTAATAAAGAAACTCAAAATTTATTAAGTCTGGATTATCTAAATAATCCAGCCACAAATACACCCGATCCTGAGTTAGAAAAAGCTCAGTTTATAAAGAACATTGGGGAGTCTATTTTAGACTATGATAGGCTATGGGCTGAAATAAAATAAAGCCAATTGCCAGAATAAAAAAAGTGTGATATTCTTAAGGTACAATACAATAGGAAGGAGTGAAAATATGCCAAGGGTAAAAAACTACGTTGACACAACAAATTTCACAAAGGAGGAACTACAAGACATAATTGATGTTAGCCGTTTAATTAAGGCTCATGTTAAAGCAGGTTTTCATTTAAATGTTTTATACCAAAAAACATTAGGTATGATATTTGAACAAAAATCAACTAGAACAAGAGTTTCTTTTGAAACAGCTATGACACAATTAGGAGGACATGCACAATATCTTGCGCCTGGTCAAATTCAATTAGGAGAACATGAATCATTATATGATACAGCAAAAGTTCTTGGACGCCTAACTGATGTATTAATGGCCAGAGTAATTAAACACGAAAGTGTTGAATTATTAGCAGAACATGCAGGTGTTCCAGTAATCAATGGTATGAGTGATTATAATCACCCAACTCAAGAAATGGGAGATATTATCACAATGCTAGAGCATTTACCAGCAGGAAAAAGATTTGAAGACTGTAAAGTGGTTTTCATGGGAGATTGTACTCAAGTTTGTGCATCATTAATGATGATTGTTACAAAAATGGGTGGAAACTTTGTACACTGTGGTCCTGAAGGTTTCCAATTAAGAGGAGATTATTTAAGAATCGCAGAAGAAAACTGTCGTGTTTCTGGTGGTACTTATCTAATAACTGATGATCCAGAAGTTGCACTAAAAGATGCAGACTTTGTATATGGAGACGTATGGTATGGTTTATATGAAGCTGAATTACCAAAAGAAGAGAGAATGAGAATTTTCTATCCTAAGTATCAAGTTAATATGGATGCTATCAAAAAATGTTCTCCAAACGTAAAGTATATGCACTGTTTACCAGCTACTCGTGGAGAAGAGGTTACTGATGAAGTAATTGATTCTGAATATTCAATTGTATTCGATCAAGCTGAAAATCGTCTAACAGCAATGCGCGGCTTACTTGTTTATTTTATGGATAAAATGGAAGAAACTACAGCAAAGTGTAAAAAAGATTTAAAAATTTAGAGAGGTTTAAAAATGGCAAATAAAAAGAAAAAATTTAAATTAGTTGATGCCATTTTAGCAACCGTATGTATCACATTAGTTGCTGAAAGTGTAGCACCAACAGCCGCTATCGGAAATTCGCAATATTTCTGGTGGATATTCTTAATCTTAGCTTTTTGCTTACCATATGGTCTAATTACTGCCGAATTAGGAAGTACATTCAATAGTGAGGGTGGTATGTATGACTGGGTTAAAAAAGCATTTGGTAAAAAAATGGCAGCACGTGTTGCATGGAATTATTGGATTAACTTCCCATTGTGGATTGCATCACTTGCAGTTGCTGTAACAGATGTAGTAGCTGGTATTTTTGATATCAATCTATCAATTTTCTGGTTGCTAGTATTACAACTTGGATATACTGCCTTAGTTTCATTCTTAGGTACACATAGAATTGGTGAAAGTAAAGCTGTCGTTAATTTAGGTACTGCTTTCAAAATTATATTTATGGTTGCACTTGGACTATTAGGAATTTATGTTTACATAAAGACAGGAAAGAGTGCTAATCCAATCGAAAGTGTAACTGATTTATTACCAAGCTTTGACTTAGCTGGCTTATCATTTATTTCAGTAATCATTTTCAACTTCTTAGGGTTTGAAGTTGTTGCAACGTTCACAGAAGATATGCAAAATCCAAAAAAAGAAATTCCAAAAGCTTTAATTATTGGTGGAGCTTTAATGGCATTATTCTATATTTTACCAGCAACAGGTGTAAATATTGCTATGAGTACTGCTGATGCAGAAGTAGCTGGAATTACTGATAGTTTCGCTATTTTGTTAACTACTCTAGGAGTATCAGAAGGAATTGTAAGAGGAATTGTTATTGTAGTAGGTCTAATGTTTATCTACACAATGGTTGCTAATATTGCTTCTTGGTCATTCGGTGTTAACTCAGTAGCTAAATATTCAGCAGATGATGGTGGTCTACCAAAAATCTTCAGTAAAACAAATAAAGAAGGCGTTGCATACATGGCATCAATTATGAATGGTATTGTTGCAGCTATAATTGTAATTATTGGAGTAATTTTAGGTGAAATATCAGAAAGTGCCTCTAATTTATTCTGGACTTTCTTTAGTTTTAGTTTAGTTACTTTACTAATTAGTTATATTCCATTATTCCCAGCCTTCTTAAAATTAAGAAAAATTGATAAAACAAAACGTGCTTACAAAGTTCCAGGAAATGATTTAGTACTTAATATCATGACTTGGGTACCACTTGTATTATTAGTATTAGGTGTAATATTCACAGTATTTATTGACTTCAGTAAAGAAGCAATGATGGAAAATTTACCATTAATTATTGGTGTTGTAATATCAGTAATTATTCAAGAAATACTAGCAGCTAGAGTAAAAGAAGAACCAGTAAAAGAATAGAAGGGAAGATAATATGAACAAAATTGATAGTACTCCAAGAAATGACGGTTTCAGAATGCCTGGTGAATTTGAACCACATGCTGGAACATATATGATTTGGCCTGAAAGACCTGATAACTGGAGACAAGGTGGAAAACCTGCACAAAAAGTTTTTGCAACAGTAGCAAACACTATTGCAAAATATGAACCAATGACAATGTTAGTAAGTAATGCTCAATATGAAAATGCATGCAACTTACTAAGTGATAAAGTTAAAATCGTTGAAATGAGTAATGATGACTCATGGGTAAGAGACTGCGGCGCTACTTTCGTTGTTAATGACGATGGTACAATGCGTGGAGTTGATTGGGAATTCAATGCTTGGGGAGGATTAGTAGATGGACTATATTTTCCTTGGGCAAATGATGACAAAATTGCTCATAAAATGTGTGAACTTGAACAAGTTGATAGATATCGTACAGAAGGTTTCGTTCTAGAGGGAGGATCTATTCATGTAGATGGTGAAGGAACTGCAATGGTAACAGAAGAGTGTCTTTTATCAGAAGGAAGAAATCCACATCTTACTAAAGAAGAAATTGAAGAAATGCTATGTGAATATTTAAATGTTAGCAAAGTATTGTGGTTAAAAGAAGGTATTTATAACGACGAAACAAATGGTCACGTTGATAATATGTGTAACTTTGTAAGACCAGGAGAAGTAGTTCTTGCTTGGACTGAAGATAAAAATGATCCACAATATCAAAGAAGTATGGAAGCTTATGAATATTTAACTTCTCAAACAGACGCTAAAGGAAGAAATATAATTGTTCATAAATTATTAACTCCATCTCCAGTATTAATCACTAAAGAAGAAAGTGAAGATGTAGATGCGGTTGATGGAACACTTCCAAGACTCGAAGGAGATAGATTAGCAGCTTCATACGTTAATTACTATACAGGAAATGGATTTGTAGCACTACCTGTATTTGGAGATAAAAATGATGTTGCAGCAATTAAAAAACTTCAAGAACTTTATCCAGATAGAAAAATTGAACCTATCTATGCAAGAGAAATCTTACTTGGTGGAGGAAATATTCACTGTATTACTCAACAAGTTCCAAAACATAGATAATAAAAAGACCCTTGGGTCTTTTTTTCTGTATAAAAAATAAAAAAAAATCTAATAATAATATTAGGAGATGATAGAATGCAAGAAAATAGAAATGCCCTAGATGAATTAAATAAAGGAACAACAATGGGGATGGATGCCATAAAATTCATACTAGAAAAAGTTGAAGATAAAGAATTTAAAGAAGTACTTAAAGATCAATACAACGAATATGATGAAATTTCCAAAAAAGTCAATGAATTATATGAAGAGTATAGTGAAAAAGAACCACATGAAACATCTACTATGGAAAAGGCTATGACATGGTCAACAATTCAAATGGAAACATTCAAAGACAAAAGTAACAGTAATATAGCAGAAATGCTTATTCAAGGAACTAATATGGGTATAATTGAAGGAAGAAAAATTATAAACAATAAAAAATTAGATAAAAAAGTTAATAAACTAATAGAAGAATTTATTTCAATGCAAGAAGATTATATCGAAAAATTAAAAGATTTTTTATAGAGAGATAATCTCTATTTTTTTTTGTCAAGAAAGTGCATTTTTGAATTTACAAAGAAAGTGTCTTTTTTGTACAGTTTATTATTACCAATCTACATATACAAATAATGGTAAAATAAAAGTGAAAACTTTGTATTTAGATAGCACAAATAACATATAACAATTATATTAACAAAAGAAAAACCTTATCTCTAAAGATTGAGCTAAGGTTTTATTGCATTGTAAAAATATATTGTTAAATAAATATCTATTAACCATTCATTAAAGAGTATAAATATTTATCAAATTATAATCTATAAGAATAAATTTTATCTATAAATTAAATGAAAAAGAAAATAACAAAATTCATCTTACTCGTCATCATATGAATAAATCATTATATTTATCAAATAATTTCTCATCAAATTTATAATCTATTTTCATTTCTTTGTTTTCATATATCTTTTGTATTATCTCAAGTAACATTTCTTTATTTTCTTCATCAAAACATTCAAATGGAATAAAAAATCCATTTTCCCCATCTTTAACACCGATTTCTTTAAAAGCATCCAGAGGAGTAACAATAACTTTTGTATTTAAAACTAATGCTTCAAGAACAGAATATCCTAAAGCTTCTGTATCACTTAAAGATACAAAATAATCACTATCTTGAATATAAGGTAATGGGTTTTCAACACATTCTCTATAAATAAGACCTTTTTCATTAACAAAGGGATGTGAATCCATAAATATATTCCATGTAAAAGGAATTTCTAACTCATTTAATGCGTCGGCTATAATTTTTAGTCTTTCTGGCTTCTTTTCAGGACTATTTCTCTGAGCTGACACTAACTTTAAATGAGGCTTTAACAAATTATTCTCTATTTTAAATGGATTAAGTATATACTCTATATTTTCTGTTGGAAAATACCCCTTAGCTTTCTCAGCAGCAATTTTTGATACAGCAATATATTTTGTATATAAATCTTCAAAAAAACGTCTAGAATTAGGATAATCACTCATATTCCCATGTATGAACATATAATTTTCTTCAATAGAATGAATATTCTTTGGATAATAATAAGATGAATAAGTAACTAGTAATCTAGCACAAACGTAGTTTATATCATTACTTAATTTAACACATCTAAATTTTTTAGAAAAGTTATCCAAAGTAGGCTTACACATTGTATCATATAAAATAGTAATATCATATTTATCGGCAAAACAACGACCAATATTTTTAACCCAACTAACATATCCATTAAATAATCCATTACATCCACCAGCAACGTAAATTATATTCTCATAATACTGACTCTTTTTTACATCGTTATAACAAAAATCTTTAATATACTTTGAACCATTTGGATTATGATAATATAACACTTCTCCAATAGCAGAGGGTTCTTTAAATAACCCATCCACAGCTTCATTAAATTTTTCTTTAGGACAATCCAATAATGTTAATAATTTGTTTTTATTAAAAATAAAACTCCAAATATATTCTCCATAGTAAGGCTTGTTCTGTTTTAATTCTCCTAGATCCTTAGCAATCTTAGGTTTATTAACATAATTATATCTAATTAAATAATTAATAAAACAATAATCAAACTCTTCTTTTACTTTCTTGGATATTATATTTATATAATCTTTAGTAATTTCATCATCTTCTTTAATAAAAGTAACATATTTACTATTAACGGTATATAATTTATCTAAAAAATTATTATTGTCAGCAAAAATAATATCGATATTTTCTTTTTTCTTAATATTATAGTTTTTCCCTAATATAATAATTGCTAAGTCTTTCACAACAAATTCACCTTCCACTATCATTAAATTCATTATAGCATAACTTTTTCGTATTACATTGTTTAAGTCATAAAAAATAAATGATTTATAGTGTCTAATTAATATAAAACATTTAACGAAAGTTGACTTTAATGTAGTTATATTTTATTATTAAACTAGAAAAATAAATAATAGAACCATCATGTATGAGAGGTGAATTTATGCAAAGCTCAGCCTATTATGCTGCTAAAATTAAGGAGTTTCAACAAATAAAAAGTAATATTTCATCGTTGTTTTCCTCTTTAGAGAAATGTACAACAGCAACTAGTAATTGTACCCAATATACCGATAAAATCATAATTTGTGGAAAGGTATTTGATCAAGATAAATTAAAAGAGTTTTCAACTGCTCTACAAACAGTCAATGGTAATTTAAATGCTATAACTGCAGAATGTGATGAAAAAATTGCTAAATATCAGACTTTGTATGAACAAGCTTTAGCATGGGAAAGAGAACAGGCAGAAAAAAATCAAAAATAAGAGGGGAATTTCTAATGGATGATATTAATATTAATGAAGGAATCCTAAATTTAGGTAAAACTGCATTAAATTCATTAAAAAGTATATATGCAGGATTTAAGGGGTTAATTGGTGGAGTTACAATAAATAATAGTGAATTGACAACGGCATCATTATTAGATGAGTCAAAAGATCTTATTAATAGCTTTTTTTCACCAATTGAATCACTATGTGCAAATGTTGAAAATATAAGCAGTTTATTTTCAGATAAGTTTAATGATATTTTTTTTCCAGAAACAGAAGAAATAGAGGAGTCTACAGAGCAGGTTAGAGTAATGCCATTATATGATCAAACTGACTATGCAAATGTAAAATACGGTGCAGGTACAATTGCTTCATCAGGATGTGGTATTACATGCCTTGCGATGGTAGCTTCATATTTTACTGGAGAAGAATGGACACCTGATGAATGTGCAGCCCTAGCTAGTACAGTTGAAGGTCATCAAGTAGATAATGTTGGAAGAATGTTAACCGCAGCTGATAAAATAGGTTTAACTTATGAACAAAAAACTACCAAAGATCTTATGCCGGCACTACAAAATGGTGATGTAGTAATAGCTCTAGTTAATAATAGTGGTCATTTTGTGGTATTAAAAGGATTAACCGAAGACGGAAAAGTCTTAGTCAATGATCCGTATGGTCCATGGCAAGACGAAAAAGATCAAACCGGTCAAAATTTAACTTTTAGTGAATGGGGATATATCCAACAAAATGATATAAATTTAACAGCTGGTAGAATATGGGTATTTGATGGAAACCAAGCACCAAAGTTTAATTATGAAGTGACTAATTCAACCGTTACGTTATAATGAAAAAATTTAAGGAGAAGTGTATGGAAAAAACAATTCAAGAACAAATAGAAAGCGTAATTAACAAAAAATCAACCATTGCGATTCACACAATAAGTGGGAGAAATGCTGTAGAAGACGCTACATCAATACTATGGAATGGATTAGAACAATCAGATAGAACACTAGGTGGCCTACCTGGAAATTTTGATATAATTAATAACACTTCAAAAATATTACCAAATGTTTATGCAAATGATATAAATAATAATAAGATTGTCGTTGTTGTATCAATTCCTGAAGTAATAAGGGATGAAAATGGAGAAGATTGGTACATGGGAATTTATCCAACCGGATGCGAGAAATATGATAAAGATGCGGATACATTACCAATAAATCAATTCATCGAAAGCGAAAGTAGAGTTCCACGAGAATTTATTGCAGGCTTGCTAATATTAAATGAGGGTCATACAAGTGATTTAGACGGTGTAAAATTAGTATCAGGTCATGTAGAAAAATTTGTCCCAAATAGTAAGTTTATAGGAGCACTACCACAAGAAGAACAATCTGCATTCTTTGAAACAATAAAAGATAAACTAATTAAAAACGGCTTGAAGAAAGTTACCGATAATTCCGAAAGTTTTGGCTCACTAGCCTCTTATCTATCTTTCTCAACATATTATCAAGATGAATTGGCTAATTATCAAAGTACAACATCAGCAAATAGAGCAACACGTAAGTAAATAGCAAGAACCAAAAGGTTTTTTGTTTTTTCATTAGATAACAATATTATAACAGTCAATAATATTGTTATTAAAAAAATATGATAAAATATAAATATAATAAAGAATTAGGTGAAAAAATGGATGATATAAAAGAAAATGTATACAAAAAATTATTTAATATACATTACAACAACAAAACTTTCGCAATATTTATTGATAAATATGGCCGAAGAACTTTTTTAGAAGTCAATGAACTAGGTGAATATGTCTATCCACATCTTGATGATTTTGTAGTTCTTCATAAAATATATAATGAAAAAAATCCATTTATTTCACATGACATTAAAAAAAATCAAGAGAAAAAATCAACAAATCCATCACTTATATTTAAAGAGTTTGTTCATGACTCAATTGAAAACATTGCAATAATTTTAGTATCAGTAAATCTAGCATCACTTTTTACTAGCGTAACTATGAGTAGAGTGCTTAAACTTGTTAAAAAGGATGACCACATAGAGATTGTAGCTGACTACGTTGATGGAACACTAATAACTCATACAAATGAACTTGACAGTATTCTTGGCTATAAAGCTGTATCTATAGAGGAAGTAATAAATGCCATAAATTCAAATACTAAAATTGAAGAACATTATAAAAGTTACGCAATTAATCTAGCTACTTTTCTAAAAAATAAATATCCAGATACTGATCAAAGAATATTTTATGAAAATATGAAAAGAATAAGTGTAAAAAAGGTCAAAAATAGTCATATGAGTAAGTATGTTGCAGGAACATATAACTGCAATGATAATAAAATTTCAATTCGAGAGGATCACGATGATTCTGAAGAGGTTATAACTCATGAATTTGCACATTCGTATCATAATTGGAAGGAGAAAACAAATTTAACTCCAAAATACAGAGTAGAGTCTTATGGCAATTCATTAGATGAAGCAATGACAAATAAAATTATAAATGGAATAGTGCCGACAACCACTTATCGCCAAGTAGGAAAAGTATTAGATTATTTTCAAACCTGTGTTGCTTATGATTATTATGATTATGAAAGAGAGGGCATTGCTAAATTAATAAGTTTGTTAAAAGAAAAATGTCCAACAGTTGACATTGATTATATTATTAATTCAATAGACGCAATGAATGACACGGAAATAAATACTGGTGAGGTTATTAGAATTGAGGAAACTTCATCATTATTAGATGAAATGTTTAATATCTGTATTTGTAATCTTCAAGCGACAAATATATCAAGTAACAGTGTATATCAACCATTTGTAAATTTCTTGAAGTTAATAGATTGTGACAAGTACATAGATGTTGCAGAATATTATTTAAAAGAATATAACAATTTACTATCAGAAAAAGGATACCAAAACAATAAAATACAAACTAATATTACTGATTTTACGTTTATGCTAGACAAATTCAATATCTATAGAAAAGATTTTAGAGAACATGTAGATACCTTAGATATAAATAATATTTCCAAAGACAATATATATGAACCATTCAAAAAATATTTACAATCGAATGTAGTTTCATATCATCATTATATATCAGAAGAAGAAATATCCAATCTATTTTGTGATCTATTAGATACATATAATGATTTTTTATATTGCAATGGTTATACTAGAAACGAAACTATATCAAAAGAATCTGTAATGGAAAGAGTTAACAGATATAAAAATATAAGAATAGCAGGATATGATATAACTAATGAGGACATTCTTTACCCAGTAGTTGATATTCCCGATGCTGATAAAGTTTATAACACAAGCACAAAAGTACCTGTATTAAACAATGATGGTAAGATAATTTTATTAGATAAAAAAGATATTGCCTCAAGTTTTAGAACAGAGGATAATGAATATCAACATAGTTTTATTAGAAAATTATTTGAAACATTAGAGCAAGATACCGTTACATTTTCTGAAACAACTTGGCAACAACTATTTAGAGTATATCCAGCAACATATAAGAAGGTAACACTTTACTTGGATGATACAAAATTAGTCGATGATTACTTATTTGATGTAAATATCACAATCGGCCAAAAAGAAGATGGTACTAATACATTCTCATTAAGTAGTCA
The DNA here is from genome assembly GCA_045125935.1 of Bacilli bacterium. Lineage (GTDB taxonomy): Bacteria > Bacillota_I > Bacilli_A > RF39 > UBA660 > CAG-877. The sequence continues at coordinate 88,710 of JBGVNW010000014.1, forward strand.
AACTCAAAGTATTTATCAAGACGACGCTAACTTAAAAGAAGTAACAATTCCACTATTAGAATATTTAGGTAATTATGTATATGAAAATCTAGATATTACTACTATAGATTTAGCTCCATTTTTAAGCGAAGATTATTTAAAAGAATTAATAGCGGGTAAAGAACTATCTTCCCCAATAAATAAACACTTTGGTAATTTTACTTACGACAAAGAAAATGATACAGTCAATGTTCATCCCACTTATTATGTTACGATTGATGAAGATGGAACCCGAAAAGAACTAAATTCAATTTATTTAAATCTATCACCAAATGAAACATATTTAGTTGTAGATTATATGTGCATAAATGTAGAAAAATATGTAGATGACGATGGAAAAACAGAAGACGATATATATCTAGAAACAGTTCTTGACTATTATGGTATTTTATCAGAAGAGCAGCAAGATTATTATCTTAGTCAAACTCAAATTTTAGAACTATATAATAGTTATTCACATGATGTTTATATTGATAAAAACGATATTACAAATAGCAAAAATATTATGGTAACCAATAATTTAAACAATATGAGTTCAAGTATAAAAAGGTAAAGACTAGATAATTCTTCAAAGTTAAAAACTATTAATATCCCATCCTATTGAGCATACTTATAATGTGAAATTTGTGTAAAAATATTCTTAAAAAAAGTTGGGTCATAAGCGTTAAAAAAGAAAATAGGGAGAAAATAATCTCCTTGTTTTTATTATGAAAAAATGCTAAAATATACTGGAATTGGAAAGACTATACTTAAGAGGTGACTTATGTTTGAATTAGTATCAAAATACAAGCCAAGTGGAGATCAACCCAAAGCAATAGAAACTTTAGTCCAAGGAATAAAAGAAGGTAAGAAAGAACAAGTACTTTTAGGTGCAACAGGAACTGGTAAAACTTTCACAGTCGCAAATGTAATCAAAGAAGTAAATAAGCCAACACTTGTCCTTGCTCATAATAAAACTCTAGCAGGTCAACTTTATTCCGAATTAAAAGAACTATTTCCAAATAATAAAGTAGAATATTTCGTTTCATACTATGATTATTACCAACCAGAGGCTTATGTTCCATCAACTGATACCTATATTGAAAAGGATTCATCAATAAATGATGAAATAGATGAGCTTCGCCATTCGGCAACAAGTGCTCTTTTATCAAGAAAAGACGTTATTGTTGTAGCAAGTGTTTCTTGTATTTATGGTATTGGAGAAGTCGAAGAATATAAGAATAAAATGTTAACTTTAAATATTGGCGATAAAATTGATCGTAACAAAGTATTAACAAAACTTGTGGAAATGTTATATGAAAGAAATGATTTGGATTTTAAGCGTGGTACATTTAGAGTACGTGGTGATGTTTTAGAAATAATTCCAGTCAACCAAAATACAACGGGCTATAGAATTGAGTTTTTTGATGATGAAATAGACCGTATTAGTGAAATAGATACCTTAACAGGTGTAATTACAAGTAATAAAAAAACAATCAGTATCTTTCCAGCAAGTCACTTCGTTGTAAGCGATGAAAAACTACACGCAGCAATTGAAAGAATAAAAGAAGAACTACAAGAAAGACTTACTGAATTAAAAGAAAATAATAAATTATTAGCAGCTGAACGTCTAGAACAAAGAACTAATTATGATATTGAGATGCTTCAAGAAACTGGTTTTTGTTCAGGAATTGAAAACTATTCTGCCCCAATGGCTGGTAGAAAAAGAGGTGAAACTCCAACTACATTAATGGACTTTTTTGGCGATGATTATCTATTAATAGTTGATGAGTCCCATGTGACACTACCTCAGGTAAGAGGAATGTATAACGGAGATAGAGCCAGAAAAATGAACCTTGTCGAATATGGGTTCCGTCTACCTAGTGCCCTAGATAATAGACCATTAAAATATGACGAGTTCGAACAAAAGATAAAGCAAGCTATCTACGTATCCGCAACTCCAGGGGATTTAGAACTTGAACATACAAACAATGAGTATGCTGAACAAATTATTCGTCCAACTGGACTACTTGATCCAACGATCGAAGTAAGAAAGACTGAAGGTCAAATAGACGATTTAGTAGGTGAAATAAAAGATCGTATTGAAAATAATGAAAGAACTTTAGTCACAACCCTAACAATCCGCATGGCAGAAGAGTTAACTAACTATTTAAAAGAGTTAGATATAAAAGTAGCATATCTTCATTCCGAGGTAAAAACATTAGAAAGAATGCAGATAATTCATGACTTACGTACTGGTAAATATGATGTCGTTGTAGGAATAAATTTATTACGTGAAGGAATTGATATTCCAGAAGTATCTCTAATTGCTATACTAGATGCTGATAAAGAAGGCTTTCTAAGAAGTACAAGAAGTTTAATTCAAACAGTAGGTCGTTGTGCTAGAAATGCTAAAGGTCATGTAATAATGTATGGTGACAAGATTACTGATTCGATGAAAAATGCCATTGACGAAACTGCTCGTCGTCGTGCAATTCAAGAAAAGTATAATGAAGAACATGGTATTATTCCACAGACTATCTCAAAGGCAATACGTGAAGTAATTAGTAATGTAGATACAGAAAAAGGAACTAAAAAGACTAAAAAGCCAACTAAGAAAGAACAAGCTCTACTTATTGATAATATTGAACAAGAAATGCGTGAAGCAGCTAAGAACTTGGATTTTGAAAGGGCAATGGAATTACGAGATATTCTATTTGAAATGAAGTCTCAATAAAAGAGGTGTAATTATGAAACTAAATGTTTTTAGAACAACAATAAAAGATGGTAACTTTACTAAAGAAAAAAAGTATTATCCAAATCTTTCTACAACAGAAATTAATCTATTATATGATACTAATATAAATCGATTTCTTCAAAAAACAGGATTAGATATTAAAAACTATGTAGTTTTATCATCAAAAAATAAAGAGTTAAAAAGCCGTACAGTAACAGAAACTACTAAAAAAGTAAAAGAACAAATCTTAGTTTTAAAAGGAACAACTCCTAATGTAGCTGTTTTAGTAGAAACAACAGATGATCCAGTAATAGTCGCAAGTTCCAACAATACTTGTGCAATTGCCCTTGGAACAATAGAAAATATTAACAATAACATTCTTCATGAATTAATAGAAACACTAATCAAAGAAACAGATGCAGCTCCTTTTGAAATGACTTTCTATATCACTGGCTGTCCATCTCAAGAAAATTATAAATTAGATTCTCTTGAAAGGCTAAAGGATCAATATATATGGAAAGATACTTATATTAAGAAAAGAAAAAAATATTATTTAGATATAAGATATGCAATATATAATCAATTACTATATGAAATAGTTGATCCTCACTACATTTATTTTGATTCAAAGGATACAACAGAAAAAAAAAACTACTACTCTGATTTAGCAGATAGACCAGGAGTAAATTTAACATGTGTGGTATATACAAATGAAGAAGATGTTTAAAAAAATATACATTGAAATTACTAATAGTTGCAATTTAAATTGTAGTTTTTGCAGTCCTGTCAAAAAGACCAAGAGATTTATGAGTGTTACTGAATTTGAACATATTTTAAAAGAGGTATCATCAAAAACAGATTACATTTATCTACATGTCAAAGGTGAGCCAATGTTACATCCTGATTTAATAGATTTTCTCCACCTAGCAGAAAAATATGATATTAAAGTCAATTTGACTACAAATGGAACTTTGTTTCCAAAACTGGTAGATAAGTTAAAAGATTGTAAGGCTCTACGTAAAATTAATTTTTCACTTCATTGTGAACAAGATAATCCTAATTACTTAGATGAAATATTTAAAAGTGTTGAAAAACTACCTCTTGAAACAATTATTATTTACAGACTATGGACTTTAAAAGATGGTGAGTTAGATGAAAAGTCCACAAGTATAGTGGAAAAAATTAAAGACTATTATGATTTATCCCCAGAAACTGTGGAAAAAATAGTTAACGAAAAAAATACAAAAATTAACTCCACAATTTATGTGGATAAAGATAATGAATTTGAGTGGCCCGATGCAGATAAAGGAATAGAAACAAACGGTTTTTGTATGGCTTTAAAAACGCAACTTGCTATTCTTTGTGATGGAACGGTTGTGCCTTGTTGCTTAGATAGTAACGGAGTTATTGAACTTGGAAATATTTATAATCAATCACTTGAAGAAATAATAAATAGTGAAAGATTTAAATCAATAAAAAAATCGTTTCAAGAACGTAAAATTACTGAAAAATTATGCTTAAACTGCACTTTTAAAAACAGGTTTAAATAAGAAGAATATTCCATTAATATTTTTCTTTTTTTGTGTTATAATAAGCCATAGGTGATTGACATGGACAAAATAATTGTAAAAGGAGCTCGAGAAAATAACTTAAAAAATGTAAATATCGAACTTCCTAAAAATAAGCTTATAGTAATGACAGGACTATCAGGTAGTGGAAAAAGTAGTTTAGCATTTGATACTATTTATGCCGAAGGGCAAAGACGTTATGTAGAAAGCTTATCTGCATATGCTCGTCAATTCCTAGGCAATTCTGAAAAGCCAGATGTTGATAGTATTGAAGGATTATCTCCGGCCATTAGTATTGATCAAAAAACGACCTCTAATAATCCTCGTTCAACAGTTGGAACAGTAACAGAAATTTATGATTATTTAAGATTATTATTCGCAAGAGTTGGAGTACCGTATTGTCCAACACATAATATTCCAATATCTAGTCAAAGTGTTGAAGAAATGACTAATAAGGTTTTGGAATATGAAGAAGGAACCAAAATAGTAATCTTATCTCCAGTAGTACATGGTGAAAAAGGAACTCATAAAGAACTATTAGAAAAATTACGCAAAGATGGTTATGTACGTGTTCGCATAAATGATGAGATGCTAGATTTAAGTGAAGAGATAGATTTAGATAAAAATAAGAAATCAAATATTGAAGTAGTTATTGACCGTATTGTCATTAAAGCTGATAGCCACAGTCGTTTATTTGAAGCTATTGAAAATGCTACCAAATTATCAGGTGGAAAAGTAGTAATTCAAATATTAGGAGAAGAAAAGAAAGAACTAGTTTTTTCAGAACAATTTGCTTGTCCACACTGTGAATTCTCACTACCAGAACTTGAACCAAGAACATTTAGTTTTAATGCTCCTTACGGTGCTTGCGAAGAATGTAAAGGTTTAGGAATAAAACTGCAAATAGATAAAGATTTACTTATCCCAGATGATATACTTTCAATTGCGGATGGCTGTATCAAGACATTAACTGATGATCCTGAAGGACTAGATTATAAAAAGTTAGAATGCGTATGTAAACATTATAAAATAAATATGACTAAACCTTGGAAAAGTTTGACAGAAAAACAGCAGCAAATGGTTCTATATGGTTCTGATGAAATAATTCAATTTAAATATCAATCAAAAAGTGGTAATCAATATAATTCTAAAGACTTCTATGAAGGAATTATTAACAATCTAGAACGTCGTTACATGGAAACAAGTTCAACTTGGATACGTGACTGGTTAGAAAACTATATGATTGAATATGAATGTGATGCTTGTCATGGCGCTAGATTAAAAGATGAAGTTTTATCTGTCAAAGTTGATGGTAAAAATATTTATGAAGTAACATGCTTAAGTATCAAAGAACTCTTGAAATCATACAATTCTTTAAAATTAACTGAAGAACAAAAACAAATCGCAAATCTTGTTTTAAAAGAAATAAATGATCGTTTAGAATTTTTATCAAATGTTGGTTTAGGATATTTAACATTAAATAGAAGTGCCGGAACATTATCTGGAGGAGAAGCCCAACGTATTCGTCTAGCTACTCAAATTGGTTCTCACCTAACAGGCGTTTTATATGTTCTAGATGAACCAAGTATTGGCCTACATCAACGAGATAACGAAAAGTTGATTAATTCAATGAAAGAAATGCGTGATTTAGGAAATACTCTAATTGTAGTAGAACATGATACTGATACAATGCTAGCATGTGATTACTTAGTTGATATTGGTCCTGGTGCCGGAGATGCCGGTGGAAAGATAGTAGCCCAAGGTACACCAGAAGAAGTAATGAAAAATAAAAATAGTATTACCGGACAATACTTAAGTGGAGAAAAATGCATAGAAATACCAAAAGTAAGAAGAAAAGGCACTGGAAAAAAATTGAAAATAAAAGGTGCTAGGGAAAATAACTTAAAAAATATCAGCGTTGATATTCCTCTTGGAACATTTACATGTATTACAGGAGTATCTGGAAGTGGAAAAAGTAGTTTAATAAATGAAATTCTGTGTAAGGCAGTCTCAAGTAAATTATATCGTTCAAAAGATAAGCCGGGTAAATATGATAAAATTTTAGGAATTGAAAACATCGATAAACTAGTTGCTATTTCCCAAAATCCAATTGGAAGAACTCCTCGTTCTAATCCAGCAACATATACTGGTGTCTTTGATGATATAAGAACTCTTTTCACAACGACAAAAGAAGCAAAAATGTATGGTTATGAAAAAAATCGTTTCTCATTCAACGTAAAAGGTGGACGTTGTGAAGCGTGTCGTGGAGATGGAGTTAAGAAAATAGAAATGCATTTCTTACCAGATGTATATGTTCCATGTGAAGTATGTCATGGTACAAGGTATAATCGTGAGACTTTAAACATAAAGTATAAAGACAAAAACATTGCTGAAGTTCTAGACATGCGTGTTACAGAGGCTCTTCAATTCTTTGATAATGTTCCTAAAATAAAAAATAAACTAAAAGTATTAGAAGAAGTAGGCTTAGGATATATTAAATTAGGTCAGAGTGCGCCGACTCTATCAGGAGGAGAAGCTGAACGTGTAAAATTAGCAAAAGAATTACAAAAAAAAGCCACCGGAAAATCCTTATTTGTTCTTGACGAACCAACTACTGGTCTTCATACTGATGACATTAAGCGTTTACTTGCAATTTTACAAAAAATAGTAGATAATAATGATACAGTAGTCGTAATTGAACACAATCTAGATGTTATTAAAGTTGCAGATCATATCATCGATTTAGGACCAGAAGGTGGAGATGAAGGTGGAACAATTGTCGCAACAGGAACACCAGAGGAAGTAGCAAAAGTAAAAGAGTCATACACAGGCCAATTTTTAAAGAAACTACTGTAGAGGTGAAAAATGCACTTAATTATAAAAGAAAAAGAAGTAGTTCGACTAAATAAATTTATTGAATGGCTTATATATATGTTAGGTTATACTCTTGTATTTGTATTAATAAGCAAATTATTCAAAAGTATGCATGTTGATGAGAAACACTATTACTTATATTCAATGCTAATAGTATTTGTTATTCACATATTAAATCAAACGGTTAAACCAGTTCTCGTAACATTGACGATACCCATAACAGGTATGACCTTAGGATTGTTTTATCCATTTATAAATTTATTTATTCTAAAATTAGCTGACTGGATACTAGGAAAGCGTTTTGAATTAGATAACATATTTATTGCTTTGCTAGTGGCCATTCTTTTATCAATAATGAATTTTATAGTAGAAGAAGTAATTAAAAAAATGTTAAAGAGGGTAAAGAATCATGGATAGAGTTGCAGTAGATTTAGGACCAATTCAAATATATTGGTATTCAATATTTGTATTTATAGGATTATTAGTTGCAAGTATAGTTATTTTTAAAGAAGCTAGAAAAAGAAAAATTGATGAAGATTTCATGATAAATTTGATATGTGATTCTATAATTATTGGACTAATAGGAGCACGTGTTTATTATGTATTATTTAACATACCATACTATATTAAGAATCCACTAGAAATATTTGCTATTTGGAATGGTGGTCTAGCAATACATGGCGGTGTTTTTGCAGCTCTAATCTTCATAATAATCTATTGTAAAAAACATAGAATCAATATACTTCAAATACTTGATATAGTAGTTGTTGGTCTAATAATCGGTCAGGCCATAGGACGCTGGGGAAATTTCTTTAACGGAGAAGCATATGGACAAATCACAACAGCAACAACCCTACAAGAACAAGGAATTCCACAATTTATTATCGATGGAATGTACATTTTAGGTGATTATCGTCAACCAACCTTCTTTTATGAATCTGTTTGGTGCTTAGTAGGATTTTTATCATTAATAATTATTAGAAAATATAAGTATCTAAAAAGAGGTCAACTTACAGGTTTTTATTTAATTTGGTATGGTATTGCCCGTTTTATAATTGAAGGATTAAGAAGTGATTCGCTTATGCTTGGTCCCTTAAAAATGGCACAATTAGTATCAGCGATATTTGTTATTACAGGAGTAATTTTATTCTTCTATAATGTTATAAAAAGTACAAGTGAAAATCAAAAATTATATACTGAGGATCTAACACCAATAGATGAAGATGCAGGGTTTATTACATATTACAAAAAAAGAGGTGACAAATATGTATAAAAAAGTAGTAGTCTTAGGTGGAGGAACAGGAATATCATACTTACTAAAGGGTTTAAAAGACGTTCCAGTAGATATAACAGCTGTAATTACTGTTGCTGATAACGGTCGTTCTACTGGAAAACTTCGTAAAGAATTTAATACTCCAGCAGTAGGGGATATTAGAAAAGTAATTACATCATTATCAAATATTGATCAGCCAATTAAAGAAATGATGGAATATAGATTTAACACATCGAGTGATTTAGATGGGCATGCACTAGGTAATTTGATTTTAACCGCAATGCTTGATATAACAGGTTCACTAAAAGATTCTATCGCCAGTTTAAGTAAACTTTTAGATGTAAAACAAACAGTTCTTCCAATATCAGAAGACTCTTCACTAACCTTAATGGGTAAAGATGAAGATGGTAATATTATTGAAGGAGAAGCTGAAATAACAGCTTCAAATCATAAGTTCGAAAAAATTTATTACAAAGAAGAACCTAAAGTTTTAAAAGAAGTCTTAACAGCAATCGAAGAAGCAGACCTAATAATTTTTAGTATGGGAAGCCTATACACGAGTATCCTACCTAATATTATTTGTAAAGAAGTAAAAGAAGCTTTTAATAAAGCAACAGCGCCAATAATGTATGTATGTAATGTAGTTACACAACCTGGAGAAACAGACGATTTCAATGTTAGTGATCATGTAAAACTACTAAATAAATATTTAGATAACAAAAAAATTGATGTGGTTATCGCTAGCAATACAAAAATAGATAAAGAAATAGCCAAGAAGTATTCAACAAAAGAACAAAAAGAATTAGTAGAAATTGATTATGAAAACATCAGAGAAATAGGTGTTGAATTAATCGAAGATGATTTAATAGTAGTAGAAGATAATATTTTAAGACATAATAGTTTAAAACTAAGTTCAATTATTTTTTCTTATTTAATGAGGAAATAATGTCTTATACTATAGATATAAAAGAAGAAATTTCATCTATTAATTGTACAAAATCAGAAATGATTGCAGAATTATCAGGTTTTGTACGAAATAATGGAAATGTGGAAAATAATATTCTTAGTTTAACAACTGAAAATGAGTTTACAATTAAAAGACTTGAGTTATTTTTTAAAAATTTATATGAAGTAGACTTAAGTGTTGAGATAAAAGAAAATTTAAATTTCAGTAAAAAGAACTTATATTTATTAAAACTAACTACTAAAACGGAAAAAATTCTACAAGATATTGGATACTATAGTAATGATAATGAGTATTTAGAAAACCCTCCAACCTACATTGTTGGAGCCAATGAAGAGATAAGAGCTTATCTACGAGGGGTATTTTTATGTACAGGAAGTATTAATAATCCAAAAACATCTAGATATCATATGGAATTATTAGTATCAAAACCCGGAGAATCGGTATTTGTTCAAAAACTATTGAATTTATTTGATTTAAATGCGAAGATTTTAAATCGTGATAAAGGCTATATGATTTATATAAAAGAGGCCGAAAAAATAGGCGACTATCTAAGAATACTAGGAGCTTCTAAAGCTGTAATGTTTTTTGAAGATGCGAAAATCTACCGCGAGAAAAAAAATCAAACTAATCGCTTAAACAATTGTGAGCAAGCTAATATGGATAAAGTATTTCAAACGGCTTCATCACAATTATCACAAATAGAATTAATTGAAGAAAGCGGTAATTTAGATTTACTTGATGATAGAACAAAACAAGCTTTGCTTTATCGCAAGAAATATCCTGAATCATCGTTAAAAGAATTAAGTGAAATAATCTCCTTAGAAACAGGAAAGAAAATTACGAAGTCTGGTCTTAATCATAGATTTCGCAAAATTAAAGAATTAGCAGACAACTTAAAAAAGATCTAATCAGATCTTTTTATTTTGAATTATTTTATCAACAAGACCATAATTAATTGCTTCTAAAGCATCTAAATAATTATCTCGTTCTGTATCCCTTTCAATTCTCTTTAAATTTTTACCAGTATTTTTAGCTAGAATTTTATTTAGTCTTTCTCTTAGATTCAATATTCTCTCGGATGCAATTTTGATATCACTAGCTTGTCCTTCCGCACCACCAAGAGGTTGATGTATCATTACATCAGCATTAGGTAAAATAAATCTTTTTCCTTTAGTGCCACTACTCAAAAGAAATGCCCCCATACTAGCAGCTATTCCAACACAAATTGTAGATACATCGCTCTTAATAAAATTCATAGTATCATAAATAGCCATTCCAGACGAAATTGATCCACCAGGAGAATTAATATAAATAGAAATATCTTCATTACCTAGAGAATCAAGATACAATAATTGTGCCACTATACTATTAGCAACAGAATCATTAATTTCTCCGCTTAAGAAAATAATTCTTTCCTTTAGTAATCTAGAAAAAATATCATAACTTCTTTCAGTACTCATATCATTTTCAACAACAACTGGAACCAAGTTCATAATATCACCTATACATAGTATAGTGTAAATATTTAAAAATATGCATATTATAAACAAAAAACTCATGTTATAATAATATATAGAATAAAAGGGTGATTATATGTTAAAAACTATAGAAATAACAATTAATAAGCAAAGATATCAAATAAGTAATGGCGTGACTCTAGAAGAAATCGCTAGTCAATTTCAAAAAGACTATAAATATCCTATTCTTATCGCTAGAGTAAATAATAAATTGGAAGAGTTAACAAAACAAATAACTGCTCCTTCAACAATCGACTTTTTAGATTTAACTTCAAGAGAAGGAAATAGAAGTCATATTAGTGGTTTAACTTATGTTTTAATATATGCTGTAAAAAAATTATATGGAAAAAATGCAAATGTAATAATTCAACATTCGCTAGATAAAGGAATTTATATTGAAACAAACTTTAAGTTAAGCGAAGGAAAAGTAAATGCTATTAAGCAAGAAATGCAATCAATAATAGCATCTGATATGCCAATAACTAGAATGACAATTGATCGCATGGAAGCAATTGATTATTTTGAAAAAATGAATGATCCTGTAAAAGCTGGTGTTATGAAATATAATACTAATTCGTACGTAACACTTTATCGTTTAGGAAATTATTATAATTATTTCTACAATTTGATGCCAATTTCAACAGGAAAACTTGCTGCTTTTGACTTAACTTATATAAAGGATGATGGTTTCTTATTACAATTTCCAACAGTATATTTCCCAGATAAAATAATGCCATATCAACCTCATCCAGGAGTATTCGGAGTATTTAAAGAACATCACGAATGGGGAAAAATTATCCATATTGAAAACTCTGTTGATTTAAATAGATTTGTTTCAAGCGGAAAAATAAGTGATTTAATCAGAATTGATGAAACGCTTCAAAGTAACAAATTACTAAATATTGCAAAAGAAATTAATAGTAAAAAGGATATTAAAATAGTTTTAATTGCTGGTCCATCTTCATCAGGAAAAACAACTACAACAACAAAGTTATGTATGTATTTAAAAAGTTTTGGAATGCATCCTAAAATGTTATCAATGGATGATTATTTTGTAGAAAGAGGAGATACGCCTTTAGATGAAAAAGGACAACCAGATTATGAATGTTTAGTAGCAATAGATTTAAAACTATTTAATAGCCAATTAGAAAGTCTTTTAAAAGGTGAAGAAGTTAGAATTCCAACATTCAATTTTGCTTTAGGTAAAAAAGAATATAAAAGGACAATGAAATTGGAAGATGATGACATAATACTTATTGAGGGAATTCATGCAATAAATACCAATATTCTAACTAATATTCCTCGAAATAATAAATATAAGATTTACATTTCAGCGCTAACTGAGTTAAATATTGACGACCATAATCGTATTTCAACAACAGATAATCGCCTTTTACGAAGAATTATTCGTGATAATCGTACGCGTGGTTATGATGTTGAGCACACATTAAAAACATGGGTAAGTGTTCGTCGTGGAGAAGAAAAAAATATCTTCCCATTCCAAGATGAGGCTGATTGTACATTAAATACAGCTCTACTATATGAACTTGGAGTCCTTAAAACATATGTTGAACCACTATTATATTCAGTTTCATATGAATCTCCATTCTATGAGGAAGCGAGAAGATTAATAAATTTCCTACGTTTATTTTTACCAATTCCAGCAGATGATATTCCAAGTGATTCTGTATTACGTGAATTCATTGGAAATGGTTGTTTCCATGATTAGAATAATCCACAAAAGCTGTGGATTATTTTGTTTTTTTTCATGAAACGTTCAATTTTTTACATCTAAATATGTCAAAAAAAAGCGAATTTATTGAAACAAAAAATATAAAAATATATAATTAAAACATAAGGAGGATATGTAATGATAAAAGTTGCAATCAATGGATTCGGAAGAATCGGACGTTTAGCATTTCGTTTAATGGAAGAAAATGAAGAATATGAAGTAGTTGCTATTAATGATTTAACAGATGCTGAACAATTAGCTTATTTATTAAAATATGATACAAATCATGGAAATTACCGTATTGATGATATTTCTTATGAAGGAGAATATATCGTTGTAGGTAATAGAAAGGTAAGAGTTTATTCTGAAAAAGACCCTGCTATGCTACCATGGGGCGACCTAGATATAGACGTTGTTTTTGAATGCACAGGTTTATTTACTTCAGACGAAAAAGCAATGGCACATATTAATGCTGGAGCTAAGAAAGTAATTATTTCTGCACCTGCCAAAGGAGATTTAAAAACAATTGTTTATAATGTTAATCATGAAACATTAACTGGAGATGAAAAAATAATTTCTGCTGCTAGCTGTACTACAAACTGTTTAGCACCAGTAGTAGATGTTTTAGACCGTACATTTGGAATTACTAAAGGATATATGACTACTGTTCATGCTTATACAAATGACCAAGCAACATTAGATGTAGCTCATAAAAAGGGAATTAAAGCTCGTCGTGGTAGAGCGTGTGCTGCTAACATTGTTCCAGCATCAACTGGAGCTGCATCAGCAATTGGATTTGTTTGTCCTAATTTAAAAGGAAAACTAGAAGGTGTTGCTATGCGTGTACCTGTATCAACAGGATCAGTTGTTGATTTAGTTCTAGAATTAGGTACAAATGTAACTGTTGAAGACGTTAATAATGCTTTAAAAGCTGCTCAAAATGAAACTCTTAAATATACAGATGATCCAATTGTTTCAAGTGACGTAATTGGTAGACGTTGTGGTTCACTAGTAGATGGTCTATCAACAAATGTTTTAGAAACAGAAAATGGTCAACTAGTAAAAGTAGTAGCCTGGTATGATAACGAAATGAGTTATACTGCCCAAATGGTTAGAACTGCTAAATACTTAATGAGTAGATAAATAAGAAAATAGAACAATAATAGTAATTTTTACAAAGTAAAAATGTGTAGAATTTACTTGAAATAAGTTCTATTTCTTTTTTTTTAATAAAAAAAATGCTATACTCTAATTAAGACAGGAGGATGAATAAATGAGAACTATAAAGGATCTAAATATTGAAAATAAAAAAGTAATAATTCGTTGTGACTTTAATGTACCAATCAAAGAAGGTAAAATAATTGATGATACAAGAATAGTATCAAGCTTACAAACTATTAATTATTGTTTAGAAAAAAATGCTAAAATTATTTTATTATCACACTTAGGTCGTATTAAAGAAGAGGCCGATTTAGCTAAAAATGATTTGTCTCCAGTTGCAGTGCGTTTAAGTGAATTATTAAAAAGGGAAGTAAAATTTATTTCAAAAACAAGGGGAGAAGAATTAGAAACAGCAGTAGCTAATATGTCTCCACAAGATATAATTTTAGTTCAAAATACCAGATATGAGGATTTGGATGGTAAAAAAGAAAGCAAAAATGATGAAGAGTTGGGTAAATATTGGGCTTCATTAGGCGATATATTTATTAATGACGCTTTCGGAACCATTCATAGAGCTCATGCCTCAAATGTAGGTATTGCGACTAATCTTCCATCAGCATTTGGTTTCTTAATTGAAAAAGAGTTAACTGCTTTAAGTGCTTTAAATGTTCCAGAACATCCATTTATCGTAATTTTAGGCGGCGCAAAAGTTGCTGATAAAATTGGCGTTATTGATAACCTAGTAAAAAAAGCCGATAAAATATTAATTGGTGGAGGAATGGCATTTACATTCTTAAAAGCTAAAGGATACGAAACAGGAACTTCACTAATAGATGAAGAAAACCTAGAATTTTGTACAAATGTTTTAAAAGATTACAGTGATAAAATTGTTTTACCAGTTGATGTAGCTGTAACAACAGAATTCAATGAAAATGAAGACTATAAGATTAAAGATATAACTGATGTTTCATCTAATGAAATGGGATTAGATATTGGTCCGCAAACACTAAGTCTTTTTGAAGAAAATTTAAAAGATGCCAAAATCGTTGTATGGAATGGTCCACTTGGAGTTTATGAATTTAATAAATACAAAGTTGGAACAGATAAATTGCTTGAATATATTGTAAATAATAATATAAAAGCCATTTTAGGTGGTGGTGACATTGTAGCTGCTGCCGCAGAATATAAGGATAAAGTATATCATGCTTCAACCGGTGGTGGAGCAACACTAGAATATTTGGAAGGAAAAACATTGCCAGGAATAGCAGTAATAAAGTAGGTGATTAAATGCAAAAAAAAGCGCTTTTAGTTGCTAATCCTTATAATGAGGAGCAATTAAAAATGATCGCTGCATTTGAGTCAGAGAATGATTTGGGAAATAGTCTAACTTCACGCTTACATGAAATATCTGGTTGTTATTCAAAAGAAGAGTATGACCAAATGATTAGGGGGTCAAATGAATTAGAACAATATCTTCTATTAGATGAAGAGGGTAAAATAGTAGATTGTTGTTCATTAAACGCTTATCGAGACATAAAAAGTTGTTATCTAAGTTTATCTCCATCTAAGAAAATAGCAAGAAGCAAAAAACTTTTATTACTCGCAACAGAACATGCCCATGGACTAGGTATGCTAGAAATTTTCGCAACTACCAGTGCTTATGATCGGGCACTTCATGAAATATTAGAAATTGATGGCTATGAAAATTTAGGTGAAGAAAATGGTATAACTAGCTTCGTTAAGTCTTTTGAAATTGAAAAAAATTAACTGTAGAAGAAAAAGATGTCATCAAACATCTTCTTTCGTATCTAATATATTTAAAATTAATAATACTAAAAGCACTGCCATAAGTATTATTAATAAAAAAGAAAGGATTGATCAAATGAGAATAGGTTTATTCACTGATTCATATCCACCGTATATAAATGGCGTATCGACAAGTGTTGCTATGCTAAAAAGAGCATTAGAGAAAAAGGGCCATATAGTTTATGTAGTAACTGTTGGAAACAATGCCTTAAAGTATGAATATGATGAAGAAGAAAGAGTGGTTAAAGTTCCAGGAATTCCAATAGGAATTTATGACTATCGCCTAAGTAAAATTTATCCATTAAGTATGATTAATACTATGAAAAATTGGAAATTAGACATAATTCATTCACATACTGAATTTGGTGTTGGTATTTTTGCACGCCTTTTCGCCAAACAATTCAATATTCCACTAGTTCACACATATCATACATTATATGAGGATTATACTCATTATGTAACTCATGGTTATTTTGATAAATCAAGTAAAAAAGCAGTAGAATATCTAACAAAGTTTTATTGTGATAAAACAGCTAATGAACTAATTGTGCCGACTAACAAAATATATAAATTATTTAAAGAAAAGTATGAATTTACGAAAAATATTCATATCATTCCAACAGGAATTGAAATTGATCGCTTTTTTGAAGAAAATATTGATAAACAATTAGTTCAAACTCTGAAAAAAAGATTAAATATACATAAGAGAGATTTTACTATTTTATTTGTTGGAAGACTTGCTGCCGAGAAAAATGTTGAATTTTTATTAAATGCCCACAAAAAAATAATCAAAAAACATTCTAATATAAAATTATTAATAGTAGGTGATGGTCCAGACAAGGAACATTATGAAAAATTAGCAAAAGATTTAGATATTGAAAAAAATGTTATATTTAATGGTAAAGCGGCCTGGGAAGAAATGCCATACTATTATCATTGCGCCGATTTATTTGCAACAGCTTCAACTAGTGAAACACAAGGATTAACAGTAATTGAAGCAATGGCATCTGGAAAAACGCCTGTATGTATCAAAGATGAGTCGTTTCTAGGTACAGTAACTCATGAATTGAACGGAATGATTTTTGAAACTGAAGAAGAATATATAACTCAGATTTTAACTTTATATAATGATACTTCTCTACATCAACGATACAACAAACAAGCTAGAATTCAAGCTGAACACTGCAGTTCTGCAAGTTATGCAGAAAGAGTAATAGAAGTATATAATCGAGCAATTATTGATAAAAAAGCTGAGGACAGATTTGGTCTTTTCTCAAAAATTTCAAAAAAATTAAGGGGTGAACAATTATGATTATTGCGTTAAACAATAAATGTAATCTATCAAAAGAAGAGTTTGAAGAATATCAAAGAAAATTAACTGCTATTAAGAGTGAAAATTCTAAATTAATATTATGTCCAACAATAACATATTTATCGCTATACAATTTAAATAATATTGAATTAGGTTGCCAAAATGTCAGTAAAAATGATAACGGTGCCCATACTGGAGAAGTATCAGCGTCTCAATTAGCAAGCCTAAGAGTTAAATACTGTATTGTAGGTCATTCTGAAAGACGACAGGAATTGCATGAATCATCTGAAGATACTAACTTAAAAATTAAAAATCTATTGTCTCAAAATATAATTCCAATATTATGTGTAGGCGAAACAAAAGAAGAAAAAGAATTAGGTAAAACAAAATCTTTAATTAAGAAACAGTTAGAAATAGCAATTAAAGACTTAACAGCTGAAGAAAAAAACCAAATAATAGTTGCATATGAACCTATTTGGTCAATTGGAACAGGACTTATTCCAACTATTGAGGATATTGAAGAAGTATTATCTTTGATAAAAGAAATACTACCAGCAAGTAATACCCTATATGGTGGAAGTGCTAATGATGAGAATATTGATTATTTAAAAAATAGTAATTTAATAGATGGGTATTTACTTGGCGGCCTAAGTTTAAAGCCTGATAAATTACAAATTTTTATTGAAAAAGCAGAAAAATAGACAAATTAGACAATTTCGACAAAAGTTGTCTTTTTTTTATCTACCAATTTTAAACACAATGTTATATAATTAGAATGCGTGGCAGTATATGAGAGGAGAAAAAATGGAGAGAACACGTGTACTAATCATCGACGACAACAAGAGTTTAGTTGACATGATTAAAGAATATTTTAGTGATCACGCAGATATAAAGATCACCCTAGAAGCGTATGATGGAGCCGAAGGATTCAGACTTATTGAGAAGAAGAAAGATGAATATGACATTGTTTTATTAGATTTAATAATGCCTAATAAAGATGGTATATCAGTATTAGAAGAAATGAAAAAGAAGGAAATCGATAAGAAGGTTATCGTCCTTACATCATACAATACACAAGATATGATTAGAAAAGTATCTGAAATGGGAGTAAGCTACTTTATGCTAAAACCATTTGAACTTGCCGATTTAGAAAATCGTATTAGAGAAGTAGCAGAAGGTATAAAGTATGGTGGAAAATCGATTGATTTATTTCACAATAATTTACAAAAGTCTATCACTAACACATTACATGAACTAGGAGTACCTTCACACATAAAAGGGTATCAATATATTAGAGAGGGTATAACATTGGTGTATCAAAACCCGGAGTTAGTAGGCGGTATAACTAAGGAATTATATCCAGAAATCGCCAGAAAATATGAAACAACAGTATCTAGAGTAGAAAGAGCAATTAGACATGCAATAGAAGTAAGTTGGAATAGAGGCAATTGGCAACTAATGGAAGAAATATTTGGCCACAGTGTTGATATTGATAAAGCTAAACCAACAAATTCTGAATTTATAGTAACAGTTGCTGATAAACTACGTTTAGAATTACATCAATCAATAAATTAATAAAAGACTATGGAACTGAATTTGAAGATTCTACAAGAAGTAGTTGGTAGAAAACTACAATAAAGGTTACCAGGTCTTTTTAGTTTGCAATCATTGACAATAACAAAAGAAAAAAGTATACTTAATTTATAAAATATGTTAGGAGGATACAGTTTATGGAACGAAAGATAGAAACTTTTTTCAAAAAATGGAAAAATGATATAATTAGAAAACCATTAATTTTATATGGACCAAAACAAATAGGTAAAACTTTCGCAACTTTAGACTTCGGAAAAAAAGAATATAAAAATACAGTATACTTTAACACCGAGAACAATCCAAGCCTATTAGAAATATTTAATAAAGAAAAAGCACCAGATAAAATAATTTTAAATTTATCATTATTATCAGGAGAAACTATTCTAAAAGAAGACACTTTGATTATAATGGATAACGTTTCGGACACTGAAGTAGTAAAGGGCTTAAAATTATTTGGCAGTGAAAAAAGTAAATACCACATAATAGCAATTATTTCTCATCGTGAAAAACTAAATGAATTTAAAGGTGAAGAACTTCAATTTAAAGGTATGAACGAAATGGACTTTGAAGAATACCTATGGGCACATGATGAAAAAAGCTTAGCTGAACTTATAAAAGAATCATTTAATAAACGTAAAGTTTGTCCTTTTCACAAAGTAGCCTTAGAGCTATTTCAAGAATATCTAATGACGGGAGGTCTCCCAGAAGTAGTAAAAGCAGAAATTGATGGAAAGAGCCCATACGAAATAGATGCTATTAAGCAAAAAATAATAGATGTTTATAAAAAAGAAATATCATTAAATAAAGTTTTAATTGATATTCCACGAGGAATTGAAGTTTTAAACTCTATTCCAGAGCAATTACGTAAAGATAATAAAAAATTTCAATATGGCTTGATGGGAACTGGTAAAAGAGCAAAAGAATATGAAAGTACGATTAATTATCTAGTAAATAATCAAATATTATATCGTAGTTATAAAATTCAAACTGTTAAATCTCCACTAAGTAGTTGTCGAGAAAAAGATAGTTTTAAATTATATTTACCAGATGATGGTCTATTATTTACAATGCTACATCTAAATTTAAAGCAATTTGTAAATGACGAGAAAATAAAGGAAACTTTATATGAAAATCATATTGCTAAAACATTAGTAGAGGCAGGTTATTCATTATATTATTATCAATCAGAAGGAAAAGCAGAAGTTAACTTTGTTATTCAGAATAGAATGGGAAAAATTATTCCTATTGAAATAGCTACTAGAAGTATGTCTAAGGCAAAATCTTTATCAGTATTTATTAAGAAATTCGTTGTTCAACAGGCATACCGTATTACAGAAAATAATTTTTCATCTAAAAAGGAAGTTAGATATATTCCAATTTATGCAGTATTCTGTTTAAATGATACAAAAATATAGGAGGCAAATATGAAGAAACCAGTAGTTTTAACAATCTTAGATGGATATGGATTAAGAGAAGAAGAAAAGGGTAATGCTGTAATATTAGCAGATAATAAAATGTTTAATGAGCTATGGGAAAAATATCCACATGCAACATTAGAGGCATCTGGACAACCAGTAGGACTTCCAAAAGGTCAAATGGGAAATAGTGAAGTTGGACATATGAATATTGGTGCTGGAAGAATTGTTTACCAGTCATTAGAATTGATAAATAAAAGTATTGATGATAAAGACTTTTTCACAAATGATAAAATTTTAGAAGTAATGAACCATACTAAGAAAAATAATTCAAAACTTCATTTAATGGGACTAATTAGTGATGGAGGAGTACATTCCCATATCAATCATCTATTAGCCCTAATTGAGATGTGTAAAAAAGAAAATTTAAATAACGTTTATCTACATTTATTCACTGATGGACGTGATGTTTCACCAACTAGCGCCTATGAATATATAAAAATAGTTGAAGAAAAATTAACAGGAGTAGGTTCAATTGCAACCGTCGGTGGTCGCTATTATGGAATGGATCGTGATAACAATTATGATCGTTTAATTAAAGCTTATGATGTAATTGTTAATGGAATAGGTAACAAAAAAACATCCATCAAAGATTTTATAGAAGAAAGTTATCAAAATAATATAACAGATGAATTCTTTATTCCGACAATTTTTGACGAAAGTGGAATGATAGAAGAAAATGATGGATTAATAGCTTTTAATTTTAGAAAAGATCGTCTACGCGAAATGCTAACTGCATTAACTAATCCAGACTTTAATGAAATGGAAACAACAAAATTTAAAAATTTAAAAGTTGTAACAATGTTACCAGTAGTAGAATCGGTAAAAGCACCTCATGCCTATAATGATCCAAAATTGACAAACATTTTAGGCGAATACGTAGCTGAAAACGGCCTATCTCAATTAAGAATAGCAGAAACAGAAAAATATCCACACGTAACATTCTTCTTTGATGGTGGAAAAGAAGTAGAATATGATGACATGAAGAAAATACTTATACCATCACCAAAAGTAGCAACATATGATTTAAAACCAGAAATGAGTGTTTATGAAGTAACAGATAGTTTCTTAAAAGAAGTAGAAAACTTTGATGTAACAATCATGAACCTAGCTAATGGAGACATGGTAGGACACACTGGTGTTTATGAAGCAGCCAAAAAAGCTGTAGAAGACATGGATATCTGTATTACTAAAATATATAATAAAGTAGAAGAATTAAATGGAATACTTATTATCATAGCTGACCATGGTAACTGTGACATGATGTGGGACGAAAACAAATTACCAGTAACATCACATACAACAAACCCAGTACCATGTATCATAACTAAAGAAGGAATAGAATTAAATAACGGTAAATTAGCAGATGTAGCTCCAACTATGTTAGAACTACTTGGACTTCCTATTCCAGAAGAAATGACAGGTACAAGTTTAATAAAGAATTAGTAAAAACTAATTCTTTTTTTTTATAAAATTATCTTATAGTTCAATATTTTTTTTAATTTGACTAAAATGTAATTAATACCTAAAATTAACCTTATGAAAGAAGGATAATAATGTCAAAACAGAAATCAACTGAAACCCTCGTAAGACTAACTCACGGAACATCAGTTGAAGAAATTGAACTAAAAGACAAAATAGATTTATTAACTAATATGATATCTCATCCAACAAAAGCAAAAAGAGATACTTATGTGGCAAGTCATTTATACGATAAAA
>JBGVNW010000015.1:0-29362 GCA_045125935.1 Bacilli bacterium
TGACCACTCCTTTCTCAACATATATTATTATTTGCAACTGCGAATCGCAAATTTATAATATCAAAAGGAGTGTTTTTTTTAAAGACTCAACGCTAAAGCTTTAAAGAACCACCAGACTATCTGGTGGTTTTCTTATACAACAAAAAGATGCCGTAGCATCTTATTATTCTTCTGATACGTCTTCTGCGTTTTTGTAAGCATCTAAAATTGCTTCTTCAAACATAGCACGAACTTCAGGATTAATTGGATGAGCGATATCACGATATCCACCTGCAGCTACCTTTCGGCTAGGCATTGCTATAAATAGACCGTTGTCTCCTTCAATAATACGAATATCATGTACTGCAAAACTCTCATCTAACAACACTGAAGCAATTCCCTTCATACGAGATCCTTCTTTTTCAATTTTACGTACATTTACAGTTGTAATCTTCATACGATTATTCCTCCCTCTTAAAGTATTTAAACTTTATAACTATATTTTATAATACACAATATCAAATTGCAACATTTTTTTATAGTCAAATAAAGGGAAAAACACTATTTTAGAACCTCTAAATTATTAATTAATAAATCACTATAACTAAAAGACTTAATTACTTTATTATCAAGCTCTATAGTAAAAACTGCTGGATATACACCAACTATTCTTCCAGAAAACTCCTCATTTTGGTTTCTAATCCCATTAAATCTAAATATATGATCAATGCCTTTATTAGAAGCAACAAAGGTTTTAACTTTATCTAACATCATCTAGGATACCCCACATACATAGTTCCATTCGTAATAATTCCTCCTATACCATCTTTTCCATACTTGGTCTTTTCAACCAACCGAACAACATCTATACTTTGATTTTTATCCGCTAAAGCTAAGGAAGACGCAATAATAGCCGGATCTAAAGCATGAATATTAATCCGTTTCGGACTCGAAGCAAAATTAGCCCCAGCTTTAATTAACTCCTCATAATTAGACTGGCAAGCTCCAGCAATTACAATTAATTTATCTTGACTCTTCTCATACTTACGAGCTTCTTTAACCGCATCAATGAAATTAATAGTATTTTGATAATTATTTAAGTCTTTACTATCACGTTTTTTAGCATAATAAGCATCATGCCCAGTTATAACAACAATATCAGGCTGAAACTCTCTAAGTAAATCACCTATTCGATATGGAATATCAACCTCATCTAAAGTAATCCCATTAGCTTTAACCTTTAAATCATCATAAAAACGCATACACCTTTCCAAATATTCACTGTCACCATCAATATGCAATATTTTTCCAGGTAAATAAAAATATTGACTACGATCAATTTTTATATCCCTAACATTAGCCTCAATTATCTTCTCATCTTCATCGCTAATATTATCAGCTTTTACTAAATCATCTATTTGACAATCAGCAATTAATCGTAAATCAACACCTTTCAAAAAAACAGTATTTCCTTCAAAACCAACTATTTTAAAGACAACATCATGTTTATAAGAAATACGAGTAACAAAATCTCCAATTCTAAAATTCATAAGAATCATCTCCAGTTAATTCTATGAATTAAAAAAAAAGATAGAACAAAAAAGGCGCCCAAATCAAGCACCATTAAAATTTCTAAAAACTATCTACTACTTTTTATACAATGCATTTGCAAGTTCAACAAAAACTTCTACCTCTAAAGCTTCTGCTCTAACACTTAAATCGGCACCATATCTAGAAAGAACCTCTGAAACAATATCTAAATCATATTTTTTCAAATTATTCCTTAAATTTTTACGTTTAAACTGAAAACTATCACGAACAACCTGTTCAAAAAAAGTTAAGTCAGAAACTGGTAATCTATTTTCTTTTTCCGAAAATGAAACTATTACACTATCAACATTAGGTACTGGTACAAATTCATTTCTAGATACTAAAAACTCTTTTTTTACATTAAAATAATATTGTAACAACACCGAAATAGAACTATATTCTTTACTGCCACAAGAAGTAGAAAATCTATCTCCAACTTCTTTTTGAACCATCATAACTATCTTTTTAAAATGAAGTCCACTACTAATTAATTTCATAATAATTGGCGTTGTAATATAATAAGGAACATTACTAACAAAATACAAATTATCATATTTATAATTTGCAACATCGCTACACAAATCAGAAGTTAAAAAATCCTGAAAAAGTAAATTTATATTCTCAAAATCACTTATTCTCTTATTTAATTCATCTTTCAAATCAACATCTATTTCATACGCCAAAACATTAGTAGCTACTTTAGCAAGTTCCCTAGTCATTATAGCTCCACCAGGACCAACTTCAATAACTAAAGAATTATCAGCAATTTCAGCTACATTAACAATTCTTTTAACAACAGATACATCCTTTAAAAAATTTTGACCAAACTTCTTTTTAAATCTAACACCATATTTTTCCACCAAATCACCCATTACCTTTTTTATTTAACATAAACAACAAATTACTAATAATTAAACCATATAGCATTACTTCCATAAATACTATAAAATCACTAAAGTAATTAAAATTTATTCCATAACCCATAACCTCATTTAAAAGCATTCCCTTATCAAATATCGCTCTTAAACATACAAAAATAATTACAAAATAAACTAATAAACTTGTCAAGTTATAAAATAAATTACCATTAATTTTATCCTGTTTAAATATAAAATTCAATACATAAATTAATAGTAATATAACAAAAGGAACAAAATACAAAATACTACTAAACAAATCATTACCCAAACGATATGCCATTCCAATAATAATATAAATAGATAATGTAAAAGCTATCAACAAAAAGAAAACTTTAAATACATTAAGTAAAATTTTAAAAAATCTATTCATTACTACCTCCTAAAGAATCTATATACCAATCTGTAACCATATCAACAAAATTAACAGTTTTTCTATAGGAACTAACTATTTGATAATAACTTTCTTTATACAAATCAAAAACATTATTCTTTGTACTATAAGTAGAAAAATAATAACTACTATTATTAAGTAAACTATTTTTTACATAAGACACATCAGTAAGAATAGTATCAATATTATTTTTTATAAAATTATTCATAATATCAGCTTCATCATTAAGATCACTAATTCCATATAATTGCTTAACTAAGCAGTCATTAACAACATTACTCTGATATAACTCTTGAAAATTATAAATATCAGTTACATTCATTTCCTTTTTATCTAAATAATTATAAAGTTTTTCGTCATTTAAAATAGTAACACAACTACTTAATCTATTACTTGTATCAATTAATAATTCATAATTAGATTTATCAACATAACTATCTAAATTAATATTAGCTAATTTTAAAGAAATCTCTTCAACTTCAGACTTCAATTTATCAGAAACAACCATTTCCTCTTCCGTTTTTACATATGTATGATTAACTTCATTAAAATGATAAATATTAATTAAAAGTAAGAAAAAAGCAATTCCCGTAACAAACGTTATAATTACATAAGATGAAAAATTTAAAATACTAAAGTACTCCTTATTCTTTTTTTTCACCTAATATCACCACACAATTTAAATAACTTCTAATTTTTCATCTAGTTGTTTTGTCTTCATAATACGTTTCTTTATAACCTTTAATATATCAAAAATAATAATTGCTGCCGAAGGCATAACAATACCAATTATAAATCCATATGAAGTTAATAAAAACTTTCTAACATAACCTAGTTTAGGAATTTTTAAAATAACCTTTCCATAAACACTACTTTCATTAACCAAAGAAGGATCCTCAATATTATTATTATCACCTTTTGTTCTAAATATATAATCACCCGATTGCGATAATTGCTTTCCAACAATTCTATGCGTTACAGTAAGTCCTGGATAAGAAGGATCAACTGATGAAAAAGTTATAATATCACCAATTTCTAATTCCATCCCTTCTTCTCTTTTAACAACAATTGCATCATTAACCATTATAGTTGGAACCATACTTGGAGATACAATAACATAAGCATTAAATAATGGTAACTTATTATTACCTTGACTAAAATTATAAAATAAATCACCAAAATAAACCGTCATAAATAAACCAAAAATTATAAAGAAAGTAAATACAGCATACAAAAAAGCCCTAGCAATAAAATGACAAATATATTTTATTTTGCCAAATGTAGTCATTTCTTGATGACTATTAACATACTTAGCACTTATTTTCATTCTACTGCCTCCTAATCTTAAATTCATTATAATACGTGAACACAAAAAATTGCTATATTTTACAAGAAAAAAAAGAACGGTTTACACGTTCTTACAAAACTTCCCCATAGACATTTATCTTAATTTGAAATGTCCTACTAACTTCATCAATTACAGTATCATCAGAAATCCACATACGTAAACGATAACTATCAGTAAAAGTTTGTTTTTGACCATCAACATTTTGAAAACTATCATAATGCAATGTCATTTCATCTTCATGACTACCAATCTCACTTGCAGTACCATTTGGAATATAACCAATAGGTATCTCAGTAATTGATGTTGAAACATACTCACCATTTACTAATTTTTCTAAATATATTTTTACATCATCATTATCAAGTTCAATTCCATCAGCCGTTACTTTTTCCGCAACAATTTCATAACTAACAGTAGTTAAACCAGCTATAGAGGAACTAACTACAAAATCAAAAACATTATTATCTCCAATTAATCTTTTTCCTTCCTCATCACTAATAGGCATTGCATTAGATATTAAAATTCCATTAGTAGATTCCACAAAAGACATAGAAATTGTTCCAGTATTAATTGTATTAATCTTAGAGCCATCTACACTCGTAGTAAAAACAGCATAAGATACACCAACAAGTGCAACAATTAATATAGCTACACCAAGAATTGATAATAATATTTGACGAGACAATGAATTATCCATGACAATATTACCTCCATAATATATTAAAAGAATACCACATCACAATGACAAATTCAAACAAAAAAGACTAATTTATCTAGCCTTTCCATATACATTAATTTCTATTCCAAAACTTTGTAATACCTCTGGGGTAACAACTGTATCATCAGCAAGCCACATACGTAATCGATAATTATGAGATACTGTCTCTTCACTAGAAACCTTAGCAATTATTTTGGCACCAGTTGGAGCACCATAAGATGAATTATCTTCTAATTTATCAAAAGTAACAGGTTCAGCAACAGGAATATAAGTTCCACTTTCTTGTTTCTCTAAATATATTTTTACAGTCTCAGGTAAAGCAGAAGTAAATTCTTCATTAATTTCTAACGCAATCTCATAATCAACAGCAGCCGAATCACCTAAATTAACCTTAATAGTAAAATCATAATATTGATCCTCTTCACTAATTACTCTACCTACCTCATCATATAAAGGTACCATATTATTTATAAAGAAAATATCACTATTTTCAGCATATGTCATAACAACAGATCCTGAATCAAAAAATTCATCACTCTTATTATTTTCATTTCTAAAGAAAATAATAAAAGACATCACAATAACTAAAATAACTAAAATACTCGCTACAACCAACCAACCAATTAATTTTTTTGAAACACCATTATTATTACTACTCATTTTTCCTCCTACGAAATAGTTTTAACACTAATTTTTCCTTTAAATTCTTTTTCATTATTACTAAGTGCATAAGTATCAGCTAACCAAACACGTAACTTAAATTTCTTAACTTCCCCAGACTTTATAGTTCCAGATAATAAAATCCTTTCATCGGGACTATTTAATGATACCCGCATATCTTTATATGAAGGAACTTGATTTCCCTCAAATTGTTTAAATGGAATACCAGAATCATCTGTTAAATACACCTTGATATAATCATATTTAAACTTATTATCTGCACTAATATCAGTCAAATATATTTCATATTCAACAATTTCGTCAGTTTCTTCCTCTAATTCTATCGAAAACTCCGAATAACCAATTATTCCATCTTGAATTGTTTCAACATTAAGTTCTTTAGCACTAACATCTGTAATTGGTAGTTTTGATAAAATCCTAATTTCATCTTGACCACTAAACGACACAGCTGGAACTTCACTTTTCAATAAAAAAGGTAAACAATTAATAACAATTATAAATACAAATATCAAAATTAAAAAAAGTAGCCCACCATGATTAAAAGCCCTCTGTTTAACTTTCGCCATTAAATCAACCCCTAATTATTAATAACTACTATCACATTAAGAGTATCACAAAACCTAATTCAAGTCAAACAGACTACATGCATTATTTGTAGTAATTGTTTCCACATTCTCAATAGAAACATCACATATATCACCAATTTTCTTTGCAATCAAAGGAATATACTTAGAACTATTTTGTTTTCCTCTAAAAGGAACTGGTGCTAAATAAGGACTATCAGTTTCTAAAACAATATTTTCAAGACCAATCTCCTTTACAACACTACCTAAATTAGAATTACTAAAAGTAACCACACCACCAATTCCTAGCTTATACCCCATTGATATATATATCTTAGCAGTCTCTAAACTTCCACTAAAACAATGAATTACTCCAGACAAATTATAATCTTTTAAAACATTAATAGTATCAAGAGTTGCATCTCTACTATGAATAACAACCGGTAAATTTAATTCAACAGCTATATCAAGCTGCTTTCTAAACAAATCTATTTGTTTATCTCTATTCTCTTTACCATAATGATAGTCAAGTCCTATCTCACCAAGACCTACTACTTTAGAACTATGAAGCTTTTCCTTTAAGGCAACTAATTCCTTTTCACCAATTAAATCAGCCTCAGATGGATGAAATCCTAACGTTAAATAAACACACGAATTAACATCAGCAATAGAAACAGCCTCATCTAACGTATCAAAAGTACAAGCTGAAATAATCATTTTAGAAACTCCATTTTCCACATTTTCTTTTATTACTAAATCTATATCATCATAATCATCACTAGATAAATGACAATGCGTATCAATAAACATATAAATACCTCCAAAACAAAAATACCATATTACTGGCAGTTTTTCCATCTATATATTTTAATTCTCGCATAATAATAAACAACACAACACAAATATGCAATATCAATAATATTAGCAGACTCTAGTATTGAAATAATTAATAATAATCCAATAGATATAAAAAAGATATCTACAGCAAACTTCTTAAGTAATTTATTAGTCATATAAATCTCCTTGTAAACATAATTTATACAGCCAACTACTCACAACATAATTAAATATATCACAAAAAAAGAAAGTTACCATAAGTAAACTCTCTTTTATTTATACATAGACAATAATTTTACATTAAGCAAATTCTTCTAAAATTTTATCTTTATCCAATCTTTGGAATAAAACTACTGGTTGACCTAATTCATACTTATTATCAGAAACGTATCCAAAACTCTCTACATCATTATTTAATTGACGCATTATTTCTTCACTAGTCTTATTAATAAATGGTTTTAATAAAACAGCACATACTCTAATAGCTTCTAA
Source organism: Bacilli bacterium (assembly GCA_045125935.1). Lineage (GTDB taxonomy): Bacteria > Bacillota_I > Bacilli_A > RF39 > UBA660 > CAG-877. The sequence continues at coordinate 7,520 of JBGVNW010000015.1, forward strand.
TAAGTTATAAATAACAGTTTCTAGTCTATCTGTTAAAGCTTCATCTTTAGCAAGTACCCATGGAGTAGTATCATCAATATATTTATTACTTGCACGCAACACGTTAAATATTTCAGTAAGTGCATCACTAACTAGATAATTATCCATTTTTTCTTCTACTTTATTATTTAATCCATTAACAAGCTCTATAAATGGAGCATCAACATCTTCAACTACATTTTTATTAGTAACTTTTCCACCAAAATACTTATTACCCATTGAAATAGTTCTTTGAACTAAATTACCTAATACATTAGCAAGTTCTCCATTTATTCTTTCAACTAATAGCTCGTATGTAAGATTTCCATCATTTGCATAAGGCATTTCATGTAATAAATAAAATCTAACAGCATCTAAACCAAATTTTTCTACTAAATTATCAGCATAAATAGCATTTCCTCTAGATTTACCAATCTTATCATTATTAGTTAATAACCAAGGGTGTCCAAATATTTTCTTAGGAAGTTCTAATCCTAAAGACCATAAGAAACAAGGCCAATAAATTGAATGAAACCTAACAATATCTTTACCAATAATTTGTACATCTGCTGGCCACAACTTCTTAAACTCATCTGTTTCATTATCAACATCATAACCAATATTAGTAATATAATTAGTTAATGCATCTAACCAAACATAAATTACATGCTTATCATCAAAAGTTACTGGAATCCCCCACTTAATCGATGTTCTTGATACACATAAATCTTGAAGTCCAGGTTTGATAAAATTATTAATCATTTCATTCTTCCTAGATATAGGTAAAATAAACTCAGGATTTTCTTCAAAATATTTTTCTAATCTATCTTGATATTTAGAAAGTTTAAAGAAATATGCCTCTTCACTAGAAACTTTAACCTCACGACCACAATCTGGACATTTACCATCAACTAATTGAGATTCAGTCCAAAATGACTCACAAGGTGTACAATAAAGACCTTTATATTCCCCTTTATAAATATCGCCATTCTCATACATTTTTTTAAAGATATGCTGAACAACCTCTTTATGATGAACATCTGTTGTTCTAACAAATCTATCATAACTAACATCCATTAAATCCCAAATTCTTTTAATTTCAGCAGCTACACTATCTACAAATTCTTGTGGTGAAACACCAGCCTGTGCTGATTTTTCTTCAATTTTTATACCATGTTCATCTGTTCCAGTCTGAAGATAAACATCATATCCTCTTTGTCTTTTATATCGTGCAATTGCATCCGCTAAAACTGCTTCATAAGTATTACCAATATGTGGCTTACCAGATGTATATGCAATTGCTGTTGAAATATAAAACTTTTCCTTCATAATAATCCCTCCTAATTTTTATATAATAAAAAAAATTATTATAAACATAAGGACGACAAAGTCGCGGTACCACCTTACTTTATAATAATCTAATATTATCATACACTTAAATAGTTAACGCCTATCTACGACCATACCTACATATCGATACAGTAGTTCAAAAGCCATATTCTAAAAAAACACTATCCTCTTTCCCACCAACCGAGGTCTCTTTATTAGATTAATTTTCTAGAACTCTTCATCACAACATTTGAGATATGGACAAATTATAACACAAGTTTCTTTATTCTTCAATATGTTTTCCAAGAAATTGTGCCGTAATATTAACAAGTTTCTCTTCCAACTGACTAATATCACTATTATTAGAAATAACTAAAACTAACCCCATCGCATCTCCATTCATTATAATAGGATATATAACATGAGCTAAAGATTCTTTAACATTGTCTAATAATTCAATAGGATGCATACTATTTTCCACAACAACTTTTCTATCATTCATTATACTTTCAAGAAATTTTGATATATTTTTATCTACATAATTCTTTTTTAAAGTACCAGAGCCCGCAATAAACCTATCACGATCAGCAATTAAGACCGTTTTATTTATATTATTATTTATTATTTCTACCAACTCTTTAGCGATATCACCCATATCAGTCATTTTAGAAAACTTCTTTAAAGCAATCATTTCACTATCAACAAATATTTCTAAAGCCTCACCATCACGAATTCTTAGAGTACGTCGAATTTCTTTTGGAATAACAATTCGTCCTAAATCATCCACTCTTCTAACCACACCAGTTGATTTCATAAAATTATTCCTCACTTTCTTCATACTTATATCTTCCCAAGAATTCAATAATTTATACCAAAATTTGCCTCTCATTAATATTATAAACAATATTTCCAAAAATTCCCTTGGTAAATATTTCCATAAAAAAATAGCAACTTCTTGCTATTTCTATAAATCATTAAATATTCTTGAATTATTCAAAGTAAAAAGATAACGCTCATTATGCTCTTTAATACCATTTACCAAAATAGTATCCTTAACCAACACTTTAAAATCAATATTTTCCAACAACTGTTTTTGATAACTACCATTAATAAATTTAGTAACTTCAGCAATAATTTTTTTCTTTTTTTCTAAATCAACATCATCTAAAAACAAACAATCAACTTTATTAAAAATATCTTTTTCAGCATATTTATTAACATATTCTTTAATAAGTTTCTTTATTTCTTTATTAATAGTTATAAAATCCTTTTTAGTCAACTTAAATACATCAGAGTCATTTTCTAATTTAAATTCTTCAACTTTACTATTCAACCCATCAATTCTAATTTTCTTTAATTCACGACAAACCTTAACTAAATCTTCTCTATATTTATCCATCATATTATTAAGATTTTCCGTATTTAAAATAACTTTATTTTTTTTTGCTAAATCCAAAAATTTACTTTTAATTAAATCCATAGAATCAAGAGGTGGTTTCTTAAGTAGAGACATTATATCCTCATCAACTAATACATTAGTATTATTTTTAACATTTTCTATTAACGCATTTTTATAATTTCTAACATGATTCTTCTTTAATTCTTCAATTGTCTCATTCATTTTTATACCTCCCAGCATTATAAGTTAAACAAATATTTATGGAATTAGTCAATATTATTTCCGAATTTCTTATAAATTTTATCCAACAATTCTACTAAATAATAAATAGGATGTCGTTCTAACTTAATAATATCAAGAACAATTACTAAATCATTTCCTCGACCAATAAATCTAAACATATTTGTAATATAAAAAGCATCCATAAAAACATCTTCTGTATTTAACTTCGAAACAACATCACCTGGAAAATACATTTCTATAGAATTTTTAGTTTGTTTAACCCTACTAATCTTTAATTTATTTGCTAGTTTTTCGAACCATTCTTCATACATATAAATAATCAAATCTTCATTCAAACGACCAAATCTATCTTCAAGTTCTTCTTTAACAGACATAAATTTATCATATGAATCAATTTCATTAATTTTACGATGAATCTCAATCTTTAAATCATCTTCACTAACATACGTATCAGCAATATGGGTACTAACATTAATAAGTGGCATTAATTCTTTTTCTTCCTCAACCTCACCACTTGCAATATTTTTCTTAATATTAACTTCATCATTTAACATCTTTAAGTACAAATCAATACCAACTGAATCAATAAAACCAGCCTGTTCACTTCCAAGAATATCACCAGCACCACGAATTGATAAATCACGAGTAGCTATAGAAAAGCCACTACCAAGTTCTGTAAATTCTTTAATAACATTAAGCCTCTTAATAGCTGTCTCAGTAAGAACTTTAGCTGGATTATACATCAAATATGCATAAGCAAATCTATCACTTCTACCAACACGACCACGAATTTGATATAACTGACTCAAACCAAAACAATCAGCATCAATAATAATTAGTGTATTAACATTAGGAATATCAATACCCGTTTCAATAATTGTTGTACAAACAAGAACATCATATTTATGATCAATAAAATCAATAATACGTCCTTCTAGTTCGTTCTTTGTCATTTGACCATGAGCAACAACAACTCTTGCTTCTGGTACCAAATTACTAATTTTTAATTGTTCCTCTTCAATTGATTGAACCCGATTATATAAAATAAATACTTGTCCATCACGACTTAATTCTTTATAAATAGCATCCCTAATAATTTGCATATTCTCTTCAATAACATAAGTTTGAACAGGATAACGATTAACTGGTGGAGTTTCAATTAGCGATAAACTTCTAATACCAACTAAAGACATCTGCAATGTTCTAGGTATTGGTGTAGCAGTCAAAGTAAGTACATCAACATTAGTTTTATATTGCTTAATCTTCTCCTTATGCATAACACCAAATCTTTGTTCCTCATCAATTACAAGTAACCCTAAATCCTTAACAACAACATCATCACTAAGTAAACGATGTGTACCAAATACCAAATCTATTGTTCCATCTTTAAGTCCTTGAAGAATTCTCTTAACCTCATTAGGAGAAGTAAAACGATTTAACAAACCAATTGATACAGGAAAATTTTTAAACCTTTCACGAGCATTATCATAATGTTGATTAGAAAGAATTGTAGTTGGACATAAAAATAATACCTGCTTAGAATCTAAAATTGCTTTAAATGCTGCAACAAAGGCAACTTCAGTCTTTCCAAAACCTACATCTCCACATAAAAGTCTATCCATCGGTAAAGAGGACTCCATATCACCCTTTATCTGACCAATAGCATTTTCTTGATCTCTAGTAAGTTGATATGGAAAATCATTTTCAAAATCAATCGACATATCACAATCAGGAGAAAAAGCAAAACCTTTACGAGCCTCCCTTTCTGCATATAAAGCCAATAATTTATCCGCAATATCAGTAACCTTTTTTCTAACTCGAGCCTTTGTTTTAGCCCACTCAGTACCACCAAGCTTATTTACTTTCGGAACCATTCCTTCATTACCAGAATATTTACTAATTAAATCAATCTTTTCAACAGGAATATACATCTTGTCAGTTCCCTGATATAAAATTTCTAAATAATCTTTAGAAATACCGTTAGAAGTCAAAGTCTTAATACCATTATAAACACCAATACCATGAACATTATGAACCACATAGTCACCAACTGCCAATTTCGAAAAATCAGAAATACTAGTTGAATATTTAAACTTAGTATTATATTTTTTATTTTTCTCCTTAGTTAAAAACAATTCATGGGCAGTTAATACAACAATATCATTATAAATAAACCCCTGGTTAATATCTTTTTCTATCAAATTAACAGCACCGTACTTGACAGAATCAAGACTAGTCTCAACATAAAGCATATTAAGCTTTTTAGAAATACTTGCAAGTTGAAACTTCTTTAAACAAATAAGAACAGTCTTACCATCACTAATACATTTCCTAACAAAATTATTAATTTGATCAATATCTTCAGAAAAATTATTAATAGTTTTTATATGAAAATTAATCAAATCAGAATATTTATCGTGATTAATAAAATTATTAATAGTCATATAGTAAACAGGAAAATAAGGATTAATATCATCAAAAGAAAACATATATTCACCATCAAATGAAATATCTTTACTCTCCCTATAAGTAAACATTTCTTCACAAATATGTGAATAACTAAGTCTTAATTGTTCATAATCCTTAAATACAACTACACCATCAGCAAAATAATTAGAAATTGAAACTACTTTTTCCACTTCAGGTAAATATTTTTGCTTACCAAATTTACTTTCTTCCACAGTTTTTGTGGATAAAAATTCAAAAAATGGATTAATCAAAATATTATCAACTACTTTTAAAGACTTTTGCGTATCTGCATCAAAATATCGAATTGATTCAATTTCATCATCAAAAAACTCAATACGAACAGGATTATCTTCATCAATTGGAAATACATCAATAACAAATCCTCTAACAGCAAATTCTCCTGTTTTAGTAACAATAGTATCACGTGTATAACCACAACTAACTAATTTATCCACTAATAACTTAGGAGCAATTGTATCACCAACTTTTAATTTTAAAACATGAGAAACATACGTATCTCTACTAGGCAAGAAACGTAAAAATCCCATTAAATTAGTAATAACAATACTAGGCTCATTTTCAATAATTTTATTAAGTGTTTCTAATCTCGTAATTCTAAGATCAGGACTTATCGCCAAAGCCTCACTAGTAAGAAAATCATCCATGGGAAAAAGTCTTGCCTTATCAGTATACAAAGATAAAGAAGAATATAAATTATTAGCTTCAAACAAAGAATTTACAACAACTAAAATATTTTTATTATGCTGTTTTAAAATACCATTCAAATAAACACAAAAAAACTCATCGGTAAGACCAGCTATACACATGTTTTTTTTCAAATCAACCTGTACTAAATTATCAAAAAAATTCACGCAACATCACCTGTTCTTTTGATTATATTTACTCATCAAATCTGAAAAAGGTAATTTAAAATACTCATCAATTACTAAAACTAAATTATTGAAAAGTTTATTATATACTTCCATATCACTAGAAGATATTTTACCTAAAACATAATCTTTGATATCAATATTATTATTTTTAGCTATACCCACTTTTAAACGTTTATATTCAGTAGTACCAAGACATTCTGCAATATTTTTTAATCCATTATGTCCACCACTAGAACCATTAGATTTTAATTTAAAATTACCAACTAATAAATCCAAATCATCAGAAATAACTAATACATCTTTAATATCTATCTTAAAAAAATTAACACACGCCCTAACAGATTCCCCTGATAAATTCATATAAGTTTGTGGTTTTAAAAAAATAACTTTCTCACCATTAATATCCGCTTGCATATACAAAGCATTAAACTTATTTTGCCAATTATAAGTATCTAGTTTTTTATCACAAACATAATAATCCAAAAGCATAAAACCAATATTATGACGAGTTTTTTCATATTCTTTTCCAGGATTTCCTAAACCAACTATTAATTTCATAATAACTCACCTTTTTCTAATTCTTTTAAAAAATTCATCTTCACCAAATCTATTTAATTGATGATTCATAATATAATCAGTAACATGTAAATTTTTAACCTTCTCACCGCTAACAACAATTGACCAAGTAGAAAACATATTTTCAGAAATATTAGGATTCCACTTAGAATCCAAGTCTCTAATTGCACAACCTCTAAAAATTGCACAATCTTTAGAACCACGTCTAGGAACTAATCTAGGCCACATAAAACTAACTCTCCTTATCACAATGATATTCTTTATAAACTATTGACTTTGCAACATCTCTTTCTTTAGCAACTAACTTAATAGCATCTTTTTCACTCATACCATCATCTACATATATTTTAACATGCTCAACAATACTCAAATCACTATAATCAACATCAGTATGACAGCCATCAACAACTAAAACAAATTCACCTTTCATACCTTCCACTATATCAATAAGATTGCTTATCTTATCACGACAAATTTCCTCATGTATTTTAGAAATTTCTCTTGAGATTGTAATTTCTCTATCCCCAAACACTTCAAACATATTTCCTAACGTATCTTTAATTCTATGAGGAGCTTCATAAAAAATAATTGTATAAGGTAAATTTTTTAAACGTTCCAATTCTTTCTTTTGCTTGCTATTCTTTGCATTTAAAAATCCATAAAAAATAAATGGCGATGGTTGAATACCAGAACTAGTTAAAGCAGGTACAAAAGCTGTTGCTCCAGGAAGACTTATAACATTAAATCCTTGTGCAATTACCTCTTTAGCTACTAAATATCCCGGATCACTAATAATAGGTGTACCCTGATCAGTAACTAAACCAATATTACACCCCTTCTTTAATTCTTCAACAACATATTCTTTTATCTTGTCTTCATTAAATTCATGACAACTTACCAATCTTTTTCTTATATCATATTTACTTAATAATTTTCCAGTTTCTCTAGTATCTTCACAAAGAACAAAATCAACCATTTCAAAAGTTTTAAGTGCTCTAACAGTAATATCATCTAAATTACCAATAGGTGTTGGAATCAAATATAAACTAGCACTTCCATCATAACTCTTTTGACTCATCTTCTTACCTCCACAATTAATTTACTATATTCATCAGTCATACTACCATCATCATTATATAAAATTAATGGATTTTCAATTTTTAAACCAGGATTACCATTCTTTTGACCCTCAATCAAAACAAGTGTTGACTCCTTAGAAACCTTTTCATATACAAACCTTAATCTTTTAGGTTCAATTCCATTTGTTCTAAATAAATCAAAAATCTCAAGTAATCTCTCAGGCCTATGTACTATAGCAAAATTTCCATTATTTTTCAATAGTTTCCTAGAAACAGAAAAAACATCACTAAGAGTGACTTTTACTTCATGTCTAGCTATCAATTTTTGTGGACTTAAATTAAAATAGTTTTTTTCATTTACCTTAAAATATGGTGGATTACATGTAACTAAATCAAATTTCTCAAATGTCTCATCTGTAACAAAATCCTTCATATCACTGTTTATAATATTAATTTGATTAGAAAGCTCATTATACTCAACTGATCTATTCGCCATATCAGCTAATTGTTCCTGAATTTCAACACCAATAATTGACTTATCAGTTCTCAACGACATAATTAACGGTACAACCCCATTACCACATCCAAGATCAACAATTTTTTTATCACGTAATCTTATCGTTGCAAAATTAGCAAGCATAACACTATCTAAAGAAAAAGCAAAACATTCGTCATCCTGATAAATTTTTCTATTCTTATAACCTAAAATATCATTTATTACTTCCATTATCTTTTTCCTTATTAAATACTACAATTCCTTTTTCTTTTAAATCAACACTATACTTTTTCTTAAATACATCAACAGAAACAACCTTTCCAATACCATGTTCCGTTTCAACTATCGATCCAATTTTTGGTAAATCTTTCTTTAGTTCTGAATAAATTTCATTTTCATAACCTAAACAGCAAAGTAAGCGCCCACAAACACCATTAATCTTTGAAGGATTTAATGCCAAATACTGATTTTTCGCCATATTAATAGAAACACTACTTAAATCAGTTAAAAAAGAATTACAACATAAAAACAAACCACATGGTCCTAATCCACCAATTTTTTTAGCCTTATCTCTTACACCAATCTGTCTTAATTCAATTCGAGTTTTGTATTTTTGAGCCAACTTTTTAGCCAATTCTCTAAAATCAACACGTTCATCAGCTAGGAAATAAAATAATAACTGAGTCTTATCCAAATTATAACATGCCTCAATAAAATTCATTTGTAAATTTAAATCTTTACTAAATTTTCGAGCATCAAGTAAGGCCTTTTCAGCATTCTTCTTATTAATATCATTTTGTTTAACATCATCTTCTGTAGCTAATCTTAATACACTCTTTAAAGGTAAAACTAAATTTTCTTTTTTTTCTTTATAACTTTCTTTTTTAACAATAGCTAGCTGCAATCCATTATCAGTATCAATTACAACTAAATTACCACGTTTTAAAACAAGGTCTCCATGTAATAAATAATCAATAGTTTTACTATTAACATAACTTACAACAACAACATCATACATTACTTTTCACCACCTAATAAACTAGCAAAAAAAGAATCTAACCACAATTTATAATTAACATTATATTCCAATTTTTTCAAGTATTCTTCAATAATTAAAGTATACTTTACAACAGTATTATCTGAAATTTTAGACAAATACTTACTCAAAGTAGAATTACTCTTATCAGTTAAATATTGAACAAAAATTTCTTCTACAATCTTTAATCTTTCTATTGCAATTACTTTATCCGGAAGAATATTCTCAATAATATCATTATAATTTATAAATAAAGCATCTCCATCACACATAAAATGAACCAAATCTATAATCTCATCACTATATATAATTTCTTTTTCTTTAGAATTAACTGATAACACCTGACACCTAGATAAAATTGTTTCTAACATTTTATATCTATTCGTTGTAACGAGAATTGCCACAATATCATCAGTAGGCTCTTCAAGAAACTTCAAAATAGTATTAGCAGCCGATTCGTTTAACTTATCAGCTTCTTTTAAAATATAAATTCTTTTGTTTTCTAACAAAGACTTATTTTGAAATTCCTTTTGTAATCCCAACAATTGTGGTTTTTTAATTTCTTTTCCATCAGGTTCTATTATACATAAATCTGGATAATTATCAGAATCTATCAAACTACAAATATTACATAAACTACATGAAGAAATATCATTTATTTTTTTCTTTTCCTTACATAAAATAGTCTTCACAAAGCTTTTAACCAATAAAAAATCTTCTTCATAGTTTTTTACTTGGATGATATAAGCATGTGAAATCCTATTAGAACTCACTATTCTATTAACAACCGAAATAAAATTACAACTACTATAAGAAGACTCTTTCAATTTAAAAACCTCACAATGCAATAATTTTAAACAGAATCAAACCAATTAAAGCCGGTGATCCTAAAAAAGTAACAAATGACAGAGTATAAATATTAATAGGTACTGTCATATTAAAATTCACTGCAATTAAATTATATCCATATAAAATAAAAGCACTAATTATTACTTTCTTTATCAAGGATAATAGCATATTCATCATCTCCTATTGAAGATTATGAATTTTTTTTGCTATTATTCAATTTCTTTACGATCTTTTAATGCTCTTTCCAAAGTTAAACTATCCACATATTCCATATCAGCACCAATAGGTACACCACTAGCCAATCTAGTAACAACAACATTCATACCAGAAAGAACCTTTTTAATATAAAGAGATGTAGTTTCACCTTCAATACTAGGCTTAAAAGCAAAAATTACTTCTTCAAATTTCTCATTAGTAATTCTATCTAACAGTTTATCAATACCTATATCTTCAGGATTAATACCATCTAACGGAGAAATTAAACCATTTAAAACATGATAATATCCATGAAACATGCCCAACTTTTCAAATAAAAAAACATTTTTAGTATCCTCTACAACACACAAGATTCTTTTATCACGTGCAGAATCAGAACAAACAAAACAAAGATCATTTTCAGTTAATGTATTGCAAGTACTACATTGATGTACTTTTTCTTTAACATCTTTCAAACTTTCTGAAAAGAATTCTGTTTGTTCTTCTTCTAAATCTAAGACAGCAAAAGCTAATCTTTCTGCTGTCTTTTCACCTATTCCAGGCAAATATTTAAAAGATTCTATTAAATTCCTAATACTATCAGGATACATATTTAAAATAATCCAGGGATATTAGTAAATTTTCCCATCTTCTTTTCTGTTTCAGCATCAACTTTTTCAAAAGCATCATTTAAAGCTACAACAAGCATATCTTCTAACATTTCTAAATCATCTTTTTCAAGACTTTCTTTATCACTAATTTCCACTTTAGTAACTTCTTTTGTACCTTTTACAGTAACTTTAACTAAAGAACTTTCACCTACAAAGGTTTTAGCATCTATTTCTTTCTTAATATTAATCATATCTCTTTGTAAAGCTTGCGCTTGTTTCATCATTGCTTGAATATTCATATATATCCTCCTCTATTCAACTTCAACAATATCACCAAATAGTTCTATTGCACTATTAGTTATTATATCATTTTCTTTTGGACCTTCAAAGACTTTAACCTCTGGTTCTTCAATAATTGTATATTGATGCCCCTCTTTTATAGCCTTTATATATTTATTTCTTTCCAATTCCCATTCCTCATCAGTAATAATAGCAAGTTTCTTATTAGAATTAGTAAATTTATTATAAATCAATGTAATTTTATCTAATTCTAATAAATTTTGTTTTACAACAGAATCATAATCATAACTAATTATAATACTATCAATACTAGCTGCTCTAATCTTAGCATCTAACAAAGAACAAGCAATATACCCAATTCCTTCATCAAAAGTATAATCATTAAATATATTCATATCATTAATTGCATTTTTCAAAATCTGTTTATCAGCTTTCGCCAAAGTATTATTCACTCTAGCCTTCATTATTTCGAGCATATTTTCTAATCTTAATGCCTCAATATTAGTATCATTTTCAGTTTGAATTAAACTAACTTTATCACCATCAGAATTAACGTCTTTAAATTCAACTTCTTCTGTAACTTTTTCAGAAATAATACTTGCTGACTTATCAAATGAAAAATTCTCAGAATTTCCTTTAATATCAATGCTTTCAGAAGGTTTAAAACTCTGCTTTTTAATTGAATCATTCACAACAAATTCACTACTAGTTGACTCATTAGATTTTATTTTTATTTCCTGGGAAATAATTCCATCATTTTTAACATAATCATTTATAAATTTCAGCAATAACATTTCAATAAAAATATTAGGATTTCCACTCTTTTTAATATCGAACATTTTTTCGTTTATTGTATTAATTAGCTGAATAATACTTTCAATATTATAAGAACATTTTTCTCCACAAGTATAATGCAAAACTAAAATATTTCTTAAATAATTCATTACCTGAGAAATAATTTGAATAAGATTTTTTCCAGAATCATTATATGCTGAAATTAATTGTAAAACCTTAGCATTATCACCAGTCATAACGCAATCAACAAAATTTTTTAAATCAGCATGAGTTACCAATCCATTCAATTCAACAAAATCATCAATTGTAATTTTTCCATCAATAAATGAACGTAATTTATCAAGTAAACCAAGAGCATCTCTCATTCCACCTTCGGAAGCCAAAGCAATTTCCATTAATACCGCATCATCAATCTCAATATTTTCAACATTACAAATAAATTTTAATCTTTCAACAATACAATTTTCAGAAATTCTCTTAAAAGAGAAACACTGACAACGAGAAATTATAGTTTCAGGAACTTTTTGAGGATCAGTAGTAGCTAAAATAAAAATAGCATGCTCTGGTGGCTCTTCCAAAGTCTTTAATAAAGCATTAAATGCCCCTAAAGATAACATATGAACTTCATCAATTATATATACCTTGTATTTTAATTGAGCCGGAACCAAAGAAATTTTATTTTTCAATTCACGAATTTCATCAACACCATTATTTGAAGCTGCATCAATCTCAATAATATCAACACACTCTTTTTCATAAGAATGTATACAATTATCACAAGTTCCACATGCATTTCCATCAACTGGAGCTAAACAATTAATTGTTCTGGCAAAAATTTTAGACAAAGTTGTTTTTCCAGTACCACGCGGTCCAAAAAACATATATGCATGGCAAAAAGAGTTGTTTTTAACCGAATTTTTAAGTGTTTTTACCAACGAATCCTGTCCAACTACACTTCCAAAGTCCTTTGGACGATATTTTCTATATAAAGCTTGGTACATATTACCACCCCACTAACTAAATTATAGCATAAACTATCATTTTTTTCTTTTTACATTAAAAAATTTTTGCATCAAAGCTCTTACTTTATCAACATATAAATTATTATAAAAAATAACACTAGGATTAACAGCATCAGATTCAAATATTTTTTTAACAATTAATTCATTATTTGGATCCAAATTTGACAAACCACAATAAACATTTTTAATTCTAGCCTGTTTTATAGCGCTGGCACACATTGGACATGGTTCCAAAGTAATATACATATCACAATCTTCTAATCGCCAATTTTTAAGCTCAATTGAAGCTGAAATAATAGCCAAAATCTCAGCATGATAGATAGAACACACCATTTTTTCCTTTAAATTATGCCCTACAGCAATTATTTTATCATTTTTTACAATAACAGCGCCTACAGGTATTTCATCGCTCTCATAAGCCTTTAATGCCTCCTGATAAGCAACCTCCATATATTCCAAATTCATAAAATCACTCCAAAATAAAAGTGCACATGAAAGTGAAATATTAAGGCTGCTATTTTCCAATCCTGACCTGGTTCTATTGCTTTCATTGCACAACACTATTTTAATATAAGAAATAAGCTTTGTAAACAAAAAAATCATGGAAAAATGATAGTTTCACGTGAAACAAATAAAAACTAGAATAAAATTAAGTTTTAAACCTCATTTTCCAAAAAATACTCATTAAAATTTAAAAAAAACAAAAAACTGTGGAAAAAACTTAAAAAAAAACAAAAAAAATTATTAAAGAGAAAAAAACTTTAATATAGCAAAAAAAATACTAAACTGTGGATAAAATGTTTCACGTGAAACAAAAAAACTCAAAATCAAAAATCATACATTCTCCTCATCAAAAAAAATAATTAAAATTTATAAAAGTATGAAAATTCAAAAATTCAAATTATTATTGTGGATAGTCAATTCAAAATATAAATTAGAAATCCCAATAAAAAAATAGTAAAAAAAAACTAATTGTGGATAAAAGTTATATTTTTCACGTAAAATAACAATTATAAATATTGAATGAATAATAATAAAAAGTGGAAAAAACATAAGAAAAAATTGTATCTATTTTTTTTAAAGAATACAAAAATAATATTAGTTGTGGAAAAAATGTTTCACGTGAAACATAGTAATAAAGTATAAATTCTAACTATTAAATATTTAAAGAAACAGAAAATCATAAAACATTGTGTATAAAAGAATAATATTATTAATTAAAATACACAATAATTGCTAAAAATATATATACAAAAACTATTTAAAATTTTCAAATTGTGGAAAAAGTTTCACGTGAAACATAATTATAAAAATATATTTAAACACATTTTAAAATTAAAATTATTGTTTAACTATTGAATATTAAATATATATAACAACCATGTATAAAAATAAATTTAATATATAAAAGATACTTAATAAACATAAACAAAATTAGCAAAATATAACAAACTGTGGATAAAAGTTATAGTTTCACGTGAAACATAATTACTAGAAAATATTTAAATAATCAAAATATAAGTTTAAATATTTAATAAATAATATCCAAATAATATTCATTTATATATAAAAAATAAGACTTAGATACTTAAAAAATCAACACAATTAACCAATAAAAATACATATGTAAAATATTTAAAGAATAGTTAAGTATCCTAAATTGTGGAAAAAGTTTAGTATAAAAAAAATTAAACAACAAAAAAATTATTTCCTGGGAAATATTTCCCAAAAAATAAAATATTTAAAAATCAATAATTAGTGGAAAAAATTCAAAAGACATATTTAAAGATTAAATAGAAAATAAAGATTCAAAAACAAAACAAATTTCAAAAATTAACCCTTTCTGTGGAAAAAACATTTGTTTCACGTGAAACATTGTGCAAAAAAACTTGAATAAAATTATTACTGTTGAAATAAAAATATAATTTAATTATTTCCCAGGAAATATTTTTTTACTTATAAAATTTAGATATTAACTCTATCTATATAAAATTAATAAATTAATTTTTAAATTTATATTCTGCAAAATATTTTTTCCACAAGTATAAAAGCGTTGAAAAATAAGGAAAATATAAAAATGATAGTGGATATTAATAGATAATTGCAAATAATTTTAGATTTGAAAAATATTTTATCCACAGGGTGTTTTTTTATAAAAATTAAAGAAAAATCAATTTAATGCACAAAAAAAGCAGAGTTTAATCTGCCTTTAAAGTTATTATTCATTAACATTATCAGAAATATTAATCTCATCTATATTTTCATTTGTTTCTTCTTTTTCCACAATGGCAACAGTCGCAACTTTTTGCTCATCTTTTAAATTAATTAACCTTACACCTTGTGTAGCACGTCTCAATGTAGAAACTTGACTTAATGGCATCTTCATAACAATACCACTATCTGTAACAATAATAATATCATATTGCTCCGAATCTATACATTTCAAAGCTACCATATTACCATTCTTTTCAGTAAGATTTAATGCTCTAACACCTTTACTTCCCCTATGAGTTAATCTATACTCATCTATTGATGTCTTTTTACCATAACCTTTATCAGTAACAATCAAAATCTCTTGTCCAGGATTAACGACTTCAGCTCCTACTACATAGCTTCCATCAAGTTCAATTCCCTTAACTCCAGAAGAACTTCTACCCATTGCTCTTATTTCATCTTCAATGAATCGAACCATTCTACCATTGCTTGCTCCGATTACAATTTCATCTTTTCCACAAGTCTTTCTAACAGAAATTAACTCATCATCTTCCTTTAAAACTATAGCAATTTTTCCACTTTTACGAATACTATCAAATTCTGAAATATCAGTTCTCTTAACTAAACCATTCTTAGTAGCAAACATCAAATATTTAATTTCATTGCTATCTGCAGGAATTTCCACAATCGAACTAATGTTCTCATCTTTATCTAATTGTAATAGATTTATAATAGGTAAACCTTTAGATTGTCTTGAAAATTCAGGAACTTCATAACCTTTCATTCTATATACTCTACCCTTATTTGAGAAGAATAATATATAATCATGAGTTTTCATTGAAACTAAATGCTCAACAAAATCCTCTTCATTTGTAGACATACCCTTAATACCTACTCCACCACGATTTTGTGTTTTATAAGTATCAGCTCTTAAACGTTTAATATATCCACTATTTGTTAATGTAACTATAACATCCTCATTTGGAATCAAAGACTCATCCTCAATATATTCAATTGCTGTCATATCAATATTAGTTCGTCTTTCATCACCATATTTTTCTTTAATTTCTAATAATTCATTCTTAATTACCTCTAAAACCTTCTGATCACTAGCTAAAATGCCTCGTAATTCGTCAATTAATTTTAGTAAGTCATTTAATTCATTTTCAATCTTATCACGCTCTAAGCCCGTTAAACGACGTAATTTCATTTCTAATATTGCATTAGCCTGAATTTCACTTAACTTAAAGTTATTCATTAACCCTGTTCTAGCCTCTTCATCAGACTTAGAACCACGTATTAATTTAATTACAGCATCAATATTATCTAATGCTATTTTTAAACCCTCTAAAATATGAACACGTTTTTCCGCAACATCTAATTCAAACTTAGTACGACGTATAATAATTTCCTTTTGGAAATCAATATATTTAACAATAATATCCTTTAAACCTAAAGTTTTAGGAACACCTTGATCTAGCATTAAAAATATAATTCCATATGTAGTTTGAAATGCTGTATGCTTATATAATTTATTTAAAACTACTTGGGCATTAGCATCTTTCTTCAAAGTAATTGTAATCTTAATACCATCTTTTAAATCAGAATGATAATCAGCAATTCCTTCAATTGTCTTATTATGAACAAGTTCAGCAACCTTATTTTTCAATTCTAAAGTATTAACACCATAAGGAACCTCATCAACAATAATATATTGTTTTCCATTTTTTTCCTCTATCGTAGCTTTACTTCTTATTGTAATTGTTCCACGACCTGTTTCATAAGCTCTTCTAATACCAGCATTTCCTAAAATTGTTGCACCTGTAGGAAAATCAGGACCTTTAATATATTGCATTAACTCATCCAACTCAATTTCAGGATTATCAATATAAGCAACACATCCATCAATAACTTCACCTAAATTATGTGGTGGAATATTTGTAGCCATACCAACAGCTATACCAGTAGTTCCATTAACTAAAATATTAGGAAATCTAGAAGGTAAAACTGCAGGTTCTCTTTCACTTTCATCAAAGTTTGGATTAAAATCAACAGTATTTTTATTAATATTTCTTAATAATTCCAATGATATTTTTGAAAGTCTAGACTCAGTATAACGCATTGCAGCTGCTCCATAACCTTCAATATTACCAAAGTTACCATGACCATCAACTAACATATAACGATACGAAAAGTCTTGTGCCATTCTAACCATAGCTTCATAAATACTTGAATCACCATGTGGGTGATATTTTCCCATTACATCTCCGACAATTCTTGCACTCTTTTTATGAGGTTTATCAGGAGTATAACCAGACTCATACATTGAATACAAAATACGACGATGTACAGGTTTTAAACCATCACGTAAATCAGGAAGAGCACGAGCAACTATAACACTCATAGAATACTCTAAAAATGAATCTTCAACTTCTTTTACAATATTATTTTTTTCTAATCTATCCATTCTTTATCCCCCTTATACATCCAAATTATCAACATAAGTTGCATTAGTTTCAATAAATTCTCTACGAGGCCCAACCTCTTCACCCATCAATTTAGCAAAAACTTCATCTGCCGCTTGTGTATCTTCTACAGTTATTTGTCTTAAAACACGTTTATTTATATCCATTGTAGTTTCATTTAGTTCTTCTGCATCCATTTCTCCTAAACCTTTCATACGCATAATATCATATTTAGTATTGGGAGAAAGCGTTTTTAAATATTCATCTCTTTCAGCTTCATTTAAAACATATTTAATAGTTTTACCATGTTTAATAACAAATAATGGTGGTTGAGCAGCATATACATGCCCTGCTTCAACAATTGGCTTAAAGAAACGATAGAATAAAGTTAATAACAATACACGAATATGACTACCATCTACATCAGCATCAGTCATAATAATAATTTTATGATAACGAAGTTTTGACAAATCAAATTCTTCACCAATACCAGTACCAAATGCAGTAATAATAGTTCTAATTTCTTCATTTGATAAAGCTCTATCAATTCTTGCTTTTTCAACATTTAAAATCTTACCACGTAAAGGCAAAATTGCTTGAGTCATACTATCTCTACCCTTAATAGCAGAACCACCTGCCGAATCTCCCTCGACTAAGAATATTTCACTAACGGTAGCATCTTTGCTCTTACAATCAGATAATTTTCCATAGAAATTAGTAACATCTAAATCACCTTTTCTACGAGTAAGTTCTCTTGCTTTTTTAGCAGCAATACGAGCACGACTTGCAGTCATTGATTTATCAACAATTATTTTAGCTTGATCAGGATTTTCCATTAAAAATCTTTCAAATGTTTCAGCAAAAATTTTATCCGCAATACCACGAACTTCACTATTTCCAAGTTTTGTCTTAGTTTGACCCTCAAATTGTGGATTTGGATGTTTAATTGAAACAATCATAGTTAGTCCTTCACGAACGTCATCACCAGTAAGTGGATCATCCTTTTCTTTCAACATACCAACACTACTTGCATATTTATTCAAAATTCTAGTCAAAGCACGTCTAACTCCATCTTCATGAGTACCACCCTCAGGAGTAGTAATATTATTAACAAATGAATAAATACTTGAGTTATAAGTTTCATTATATTGAAGTGCTACTTCAACTCTAATATCTTTTTCTTCTCCTTCAATATCAACAATTGTTTCATGAATAGGATTCTTATTTTTATTAAGCATTTGAACATATTCAACAATACCACCTTCATAATAAAAAGTATCCTTTTTATCAGGATCCCTATCATCATAAAGAGATATTCTTAATCCTTTATTTAAAAACGCTAATTCTTTTAATCTAGTTTTTAAAATTTCATAATCATAAACTGTTGTTTCAGTAAAGATTTCATCATCTGGTAAGAAATGAACCGTTGTACCAGTTCTATCCTCATCACATTTATCAATAACCTTTAAGTCATCATCAGGATGTCCACCTCTACTATAACGTTGATAATAAACATTTCCATTCTTATAAACTTTAACTTCTAACCAATCGCTTAGTGCATTAACAACACTAGCACCTACTCCATGAAGACCACCAGATACTTTATATCCACCGCCTCCAAACTTTCCACCGGCATGTAGAACTGTATAAACTGTTTCCACAGTACTTTTTCCAGTTTTTGGATGGATATCAACAGGAATTCCACGTCCATCATCTTTTACAGTAATACTATTATCAACACCAACCGTAACTTCGATATGCTTACAATAACCAGCTAAAGCTTCATCAATCGCATTATCAACAATTTCCCATACTAAATGGTGTAATCCTCTAGAACTAGTACTACCAATGTACATTCCTGGTCTTTTTCTAACTGCTTCTAACCCTTCAAGTACTTGAATAGCGGACGAATCATATGTTGCTTCTACTTTTTCTTCACTCATTTATATTACCTACTTTCTTTCTATATTTCCATTACTCACTTCATATATATAAGAATCATCTAAATATTTCTTACTAATATTTTTCAAATCTGTTGTAGTTAAAATACTTTGTATATCTTTACTACTTATAAACTTCAATAACCTATTTCTCTTTTTCAAATCTAATTCACTAAAAATATCATCCAATAATAACAACGGAGTTGTACCATTAACATTAGTAAAAATATCAATTTCAGATAGCTTAAAAGCCAAAATTGCTAATCTCTGTTGCCCTTGGGATCCAAAAAACTTCAAATTATTACCATTAATTTCAAAATAAAAATCATCTCGATGAGGACCATACATAGTCATACCATAATTAAGTTCTTTCAAGTAGTTTTTTTTATAAGTATGTTTCAATTTTTTTCTTAAATCTTCATATTCATAACTTTCAAAATCAATATTAGGTTCATAAAATACCTTAAGACCACTTATTCCTGTTATTTCCCTGTAATAATAATCAATTGTTTGACCAATCAAATCTAAATATTCTTTTCTCTTCTGATAAATAATTATCGCTTTTTCAATTAATTTATCGGTTAAAATATCTAAATAATCTTTATCAGCAATACTATTATTAAATAAAATTTTTAAGTATTCATTTCTAGTTTTTAAGATTTTATTATATTCGTTATAAGTATTCAAATATTGTTTAGAAACTTGAGATAATTGTATATTTAATAAATTTCTACGGATATTAGGTGAACTTTTAATTATTTCTAAATCATCTGGAGTAAAAACTATAACATTTAAATTAGAAATATAATCTGCTATTTTTCTAATCTCATCGCCATTTACCTTAGTTTTCTTTAAATCTTCAGTAACAATAAGCTCTAATTTTGAAATAACTCTATCACGTTTTACTGTACCTTTAATCACAGCTTTACTTTTATTAAACTGAATAATATTGGGATTAATACCAACTCTATGAGACTTTGTTAATGCTAACATAACAATAGCTTCCAGCATATTAGTCTTACCTTGTGCATTATTTCCTATAAAAATATTCATTTTTGGATTAAAAGTTACTGAAACATTAGAATAATTTCTAAAATTTATCAGATTAATTTTAGTCAGTTTCATTTAAATCCCCAAAAAAGACCCATATAATCACCTATCCCCTATTTAAATATTCCTATATACGCATACATATTATACCATAAATGGCCCTTTTAAGCACTAAAAAATAGTTATTTTCTAACTATTTTTAACGTTTTTTTCTATTTCTCATAATCAAGTCCAATCTGGATGCTCTAGAGACTTGATTTTCTATTGTCCTAAATGAACAAGGAACTATAATTTCCTTATTATTATCAAAAATAATTTTTGTATTACAAGCATCTATTTTTTCAAATTTTTTTACTCTCTTTAAAGAAATCCAAATACAATCCTCTGAAAGTGGTGAGGTTGTTGGAAAAACTATTAAATTATCAGTATCTTCAACAATTATAGGAACCTTATATTCTGCACCTAAAATGTCTTTAGCACTATCTTTCCGTCCGTTATAAGTACTACCAAAGTACCTACAACTACTTTCCATAATTTGAAAAGGAGTCTGATTAATAATATATCTATCATCATCCTCATAAACCAAGCTATTTTCTTTTTCATTAGGAACTATAGCTAAAGTCCCCTTACTAATCTCATATTTCATATATATTCCCCCTAAAATTAGAAAACTAGTAACGTTTTCACGCTAAATATATCAAATAATGTTGTCATTATTTGTCAAAAAAAAATATCCACTAGCTTAGCTAGTGGTTTTTCTCTGGCGCCTAAAAGGCTTAGGTTCTTGCTTCGCTTAAAAGCGCCCACACGACTCGCACTTGCATTATTTTATCTTTGCTTACCCGTGAACGGGTCTAACTTATC
>JBGVNW010000016.1:0-43356 GCA_045125935.1 Bacilli bacterium
AGTCATTTTGGAGCTTTCACCAATATTTTATACGAAAAAAAAGGAAAAATCCACTATTTTCATTATGTTTATCAATTAAAAATCTAATAAACATGGAATTTAACCTTTCAAAGTGGAATTTACCTTTTCATTTAAGCAAAATTTTACACTTTGCCTTTCAAATCTTTACACTTATTTCTTTTTAGTATAAATAGCCTCTGCAATACCATCAACTACTGGTACCGCAACAGAAAGAGTCTCTGATATTCCATTAACTACCGCCATTTCTTGATTATATGCAGTAATGCCTTCTTGAATAACACTCAAATTATCTTTTAGTACTTCCCCTATTGCTAAAGAAACATCTGTACTTTTATCAATATCAGAACAAGAATTATAATAATATGCCAAATCAATTAATTCTTCCTGTGATAAATTCTCAACAAAACTAAATATTCCTTCTTTATCTGGAACCATCTTTGAAGAAATTTCAAATCCTAAAAATTCAGTCTTTTCTTCAACTTGCATTCCTTCCAAAGACCTATAAATTTTCTTAGTACCAGCAACATCTTCAATAGAAGAAAACTGTCTCATTAAATCATCACTAGATGTTGCAAGCTCACTACTTCCATCAAGAACATCTGAAACTGCTTCGCCAATTCCTTTTTCACCAGATATAACTGCCTCAGCATTACTAGAAACATTCTCCCCAAATTGAAAAACACTATCAGTAAGTCCTTCACGTTCAATTCTATTAATCTGAATTTTCTCAGGCATTTGTAAATAGATATTTCCGGGAACATCTTTAAATAGTTCCGCACTTACTCCTGGTAAAAATTCCCCATCTTTTAATAAATCATATACTGATAATCCTGATAAGCTTAACAAAACTAATGTCGAAAATACATCTTTTGTCTTTATCAAAGTATTTACAAAATCACTATGATCATTACTATTATAATTACGTAATTTACCAAAAAAACTAGATAATTCTTTTCTCTTAGAACTACTTAAATCCAATGCAATTTTCTTTAATTCATACATATTTTTAGGTTTATCATCTAATTTTACTCTCATATCTTTCAGTAAACTATAACTTAAATCTATAATAACTTGTTCTTCTAAAGTATTTTGTTTACTTTCTAGTAATTGCCTAATCCTACGCATTTCATCAAGATTTTCTTTTCCATATCTTTTTGAGTCATATTCTAAAATTGCTTTTCTATCTTTTTGTGTATTAAATTTCTGATGTAACCTTAAAACAACACCAATAGCACTAGAAGCCGTTACGCCTAATAAACCTGTACTAAATCCTAAAACTCCTCCAACAACAAGATTTTCAATCGCGTAAATATTTTCTACATATTCACCAACTACAGGTAAGTTCTCTACTAATGCAAAAGCTGTAGTACCAGCAAGAGACGTAATAAAATTAGCCATTCTTTTAGCCGAGGAATCAGTAATTACTTTACTAATAATATATTCATCTGCAAATCCAGTAACAGCAACAGAATTAATTGAAGCTGCAATAATTGCTGGATCCACACTATTAATAACTCCCGCAGTACCAATACCTGCCGCTGTTGCAGCTGCAACCTTTTTAGTACCACTCTTAAAACTATCAAAAAAATTTCTTTCTACTTTAGCAAATCTTCCATTAACATCAATTTTATTACCAGTATTGTTATTAATGATATGACATAACTCTTTTTTCTTTTCTGTACTTAACTTATATATCTGTTCCATAAGTGATAAATAACCAAAATCAGCAAATTTAATTTCATTATCAGTTAAATAATCCCTAATAATCTTTTGAATTCTTTTACTAAAACGTGTATCAACAATTTGTCCACTATCATCACGCACTAACTCCAACTCTTGTAATATTCTATTGGCTTCATATTCCTCATCAACAACAGCACCCTGTTTCTTACTTTTAGAAAGTTTATAAATAGCTCTTCCACTAAATATCGTTCCAACTACTAATTTAGATGATAATGTTGGTGCCAAAATAATTGCTGTTCTACTAGCCAAAGAATGAATAGTCGCTTTCGACAACGGTTTAGTAACTTTACTAACATTAATAATAAATTTATCAAATGATCCCATAGTTCCATGTTCTAAATCAACAAGAAGTTCATCAAAATTTGCACTAACACTCTCTATTATATTAGAAGCATTCTTATATTCAATTTCTCCTAAATTACTCTTCAAACTACTTTTAAGTCTTTCTAAATCAGATATTTTATAATCAAAAGAAAAACCATTCTCCTTTAAGTATTTTTTTATTATTTCTAACTTAGCATCCTTAAAACTTTTTCTAACTCCCATAATAACACCCCTAAACAAATATTTTGTAATTATATATTATCATACGAAAGAAAAAAATAAACTTTTTTGATTATTTTTATTGACAAAAACCACTTCTTCGATTAGTATAGTAATCACCAATTCGGAATTAGGCGAATTGGTCGCTAGTATCACACTAGCCAACCCCTTTTTATTCTTTTTGGAGGCTGCCTCTCAGGGGGGTGCAGCCTCTTAGATAAAAATTAAAGAAGACGTTGCCGAACGCCTTCTTTTTTTGCTTTAGATAAAAGAAAAGTATTAGTTTCCTAATACTTATTCTTCACGGCCTTCCAATGATTTGTAATATTCATATCGCATCTTAGCGTTTTCTTTATTCTTGTTTAATAACTCTTTATGATTACGAGAAATCTTTGTTAAAGAACGATAACGATCTTCACCAGTAATAAACTCTTCATACTTTGAAAAATCTGCTTTACTATCCATCTTAAACTCCTGAGTCTCAGGATTATAATGGAATAATGGGAAATATCCTGATTCAGTAGCACTCTTCTCTTCCGCAATACTGTTTTTCATTCCTTTTAAAATACCTTGCGCAATACATGGAGCATAAGCAATAACAATACTTGGACCATTATAGCTTTCAGCTTCTTTTAATACTTTGATTGCTTGATTTGGATTAGCTCCAAGTGAAATGGTACCTACATAAACATGTGGATAAGTAAGCGCAATCTTTGCCAAATCCTTTTTCGCAGTCTCTTTACCAGCTGAGGCAAATTTCGCAACTGCCCCAACTCGAGTCGATTTAGATGATTGTCCACCAGTATTTGAATAAACCTCTGTATCTAATACCAAAATATTAACATTTTCTTTATTCGCAAGCACATGATCAATTCCATTATAACCAATATCATATGCCCAACCATCTCCACCAACTAACCATACTGATCGAGGAGAAATAAATTTCTTTAACTTCAACAACTCTGAAATCTTAGTCTCATCAATTACTTCAAGTAATGCATTAGCCGTCTCTTCATTTATATTATCACAATATGCTTTATAAATATCTTGTTCACTCTTCTTAACATCCTTAATATTATTCTTAATCAAAGTAACAATTCTATTCTTCATCGTTAAATCAGCAATCTTCATACCAAAACCAAATTCTGCATTATCTTCAAATAAAGAATTAGCCCATGGTACCGAATATGGCATTGATGGCATTGACGCACCATAAATAGAAGAACAACCAGTCGCATTCGCAATCATCATCTTATCTCCAAATAACTGTGTTAAAAGTTTTAAATATGGAGTCTCACCACATCCAGCACAAGCTCCTGGAAATTCAAACTTAGGCTTCTTAAACTGACTACCCTTAACTGTAGTAGTTGGCATTACATTTTTCTTTTCACTTACTTCATTAAATAAATACTTATACTCTTCTTCCTTCTTATCCTTTAAAAGTTCCTCTTTAGTTTTCATTACAATTGCCTTAGCACCCTTTTTACCAGGACAAATTTCACTACATAAACCACAACCAGTACAATCAGGTAAACTAACACCAACTGTATACTTATAATCTTGATCCTTTATATTAGCAGGAAGTAAATTACGACTAACAGAATCAGGTGCATCTATTTGTTCCTTTTCATTTAATAAGAAAGGTCTAATAACCGCATGAGGACAAACTAATGAACATAAATTACATGAAATACAATTTTCTGAAATAAAACATGGCGCTGTATCAGAAACATCTCTTTTATCAAATCTCGAAGTACCAGCTTCATATGTACCATCTGGCATCTTAACAAAACTACTAACAGGAAGACTATCTCCCTCCATACTATCAATCACTTCAAAGAAATTCTTCTTCTTTGTAAACTGTTCTATATAATCAACTGTCGGTATTTTTACAGGTACTAAACTCTGTAAACTTGCATCAATTGCCTTAATATTTTTATTTACTAAGTCTCCACCCTTATTTTGAAATTTAACAGCTAAGTTTTCTTTTATCTTCCCAACCGCAAATTCAAAGTCAACAATCTTTCCTAACTTAAAGATTAACACTTCCATAATCGCACTAATCTTACCTTTAAGACCATTTTCTTCCGCAATCTTATCCGCATTTATAATAAACATCTTAATATTACGATCCTGTAATATTTTCTTATCATAACTACTCATACTAGCTAGAACTTCATCAGGAGTCTTTGTTGTATTTAAAACAAATGTCCCTTTTGGTTTTAGCTTATCAAGCATCTTTAACTTCTTTAAATAAGAATCCTTTGTACAAACAACTAAACTAGCCTTTTCAACATAATAAGTAGAAGAAATAGGATTTTTACCAAAACGTAAATTAGAAATAGTTACGCCACCAGATTTTTTAGAATCATACTGGAAATATCCTTGTACATATGCATTAGTATAAGTACCAGTAATCTTCATTAAATCTTTAGAAGCAGATACCATTCCATCACTACCAAAACCATATACTAAAAACTCAATATTACCACTTGGTAACATAAATTTCTTGTCATATGGAATAGATAACTTTGTAACATCATCTTCAATTCCTAAAGTAAAATTATTATGCATTTCACGAGTATCCATATAATCGAATAACCCTTTAATCATAGCAGGAGTCGTATTCTTACTAGATAGACCATATCTACCACCAAATACCGCTACTTTAGCATCTATATCTTTAATTGTCTTCACAACATCTAAATATAATGGCTCTCCACTTGCACCAGGCTCCTTTGTACGATCAAGAACTGCTATCTTTTTAACTGACTTAGGTAAAGCTTTTAAAAAGTATTTTGCGCTAAAAGGACGATATAAATGTACTTCAACTAACCCAACATTCTCTTTCTTCTGATTAACCAAATATTCAACAGTTTCCCTAACTGTCTCACAAACAGATCCCATCGCTACAATTACTTTAGTCGCAGTCTTGCTTCCATAATAATTAAATGGTTGATAATTACTACCAGTTATCTTATTAACTTCTTCCATATATTTATTAACAATCTCTGGTACTTTTTCATAATATTTATTTCGAACTTCAGTAGCTTGAAAATAAATATCTTCATTTTGTGCAGTTCCTCTAATAACAGGATTATCCATATTTAAAGCTCTATCTCTAAAATCATTTAAAGCCTTTTCATCGATTAAATCTTTTAATTTATCTGTATCAATTACTTCTACTTTTTGAAGTTCATGACTAGTTCTAAAACCATCAAAAAAATTAATAAATGGTACTCTTCCTTTTATAGCCGCCAAATGCGCAACACCAGTCAAATCCATGACTTGTTGTACAGAAGAAGATGCCAACATCGCAAAACCTGTACTACGTGCCGCATAAACATCTTGATGATCTCCAAAAATTGATAATGCATGAGTTGCAAGTGAACGAGCAGCCACATTAATTACACATGGCAATAATTCTCCCGCAATTCGATACATATTTGGAATCATCAATAAAAGTCCTTGACTAGCTGTATAAGTAGTTGTCAAACATCCCGCTTGTAATGATCCATGAACCATTCCTGCCGCACCAGCTTCAGATTCCATTTCTACCACCTTAACAGGAGTCCCAAAATAATTTAGTTTTCCCTCATTACTCCACTTATCAGTAAGCTCCGCCATTGGTGATGCCGGAGTGATTGGATAAATACCTGCTACTTCCGTAAAATTATACGAAACATAACTACATGCCTCATTACCATCCATTATTTTCTTCATATTTATCATCCTCCACTAATCTTATTATATATCAAATAAATTCAAAAAAAAAGAACTTCGACTAGAAATTACTTTTTTCAAACTAACTTTTATATTGATATACCTTTCCTTTTTCACAAACTCTATCCGCAATATTTGTATAAAAACTATCCACTAATAACTTCATCGCTAAATAATTAGGATTTTTTAATGATCGAAAAAATCTTTCAACTTCATCTGCCATACTACTCCTCTTTGTAGGCTTATCATATCAAAGAAAAAGAGTTTATACAAACCCTTAGTTAACTATATTTATATATTGGCCTAACGTAGTAGAACCAGTTAAGGCTATACGAGGAATTTTAAGTTTATTAATTCCCTGTGCAGCATTTTTATATCCACCAACAAATCCCATCTCAAAACCAGCTTCTTCTATCACACTAAGTGCATAATCATTATATTCATAAAATGGGAAACAAAAAGCTTTTGTACCATTAAGTACCTCTCTACTTGTCTTTAAATCTTGTACTAACCCTTCTCTATCTGCACATTTTAAAGGACTACCTTGTCCACCAGGACAAACTCCAGGAGTATGAAGATTATGTGTATGACTCGCAAGTTCCATATAAGGTGACTCAAACTGTGCTTTTTCATACCAAGAACTAATTAAAAATAAAGTAGCGTTTACTTGATACTCTTCAAGTAAAGGTATAAAATTCCAAGCTCTTGCTCCATCATCAATTGTAATTAAAATACTCTTTTCTGGTAATCTAATTTTTCCATCTATAAACTTACCAAGTTCTGTTGTAGTCAAAGTAAAGAAATTATTTTCTTTTAAATAATTAAAATGTGATCTTATCTGACTCTCACTATGACAAATAGACTCATTGCAAGAAGTATCACCTTCAAGATAAATAAAATGATAAACTGTAACAGGAACACTAGTAGATTCTACTAAACTAGTATTTTCTTTCGCATATGTATTTACAACATCCTCATTCTTTACTAAATATAGTTCATTATTATATTCAATATAATAACCATTATCACCCTTTTCAATAATTGGAACATCTAAACTAAAATACAATTCATAAATAACTTCATCATTTTGATATAAATTAACCTTATCACTAGTAACAACATTTTCATTAAAAGGTATATAATTCTTATAACGTAAATCCTTTTCAACTAAATTATCAATTTTTATAACATCTTTATAACTAACATAATAACCTAACTCTTCAATATAAAAATATTTAGTATTCTTATCTATTTTTATATCACTTAAAGTATAATCCTTTTCATCATTTACTTTAAGAACTTTCTCATACTTATTACCATCACTTTTATATAAAACTGTTCCACTCTTAACTTTAACGTATTTATTGTAACTATTAGTAATTTGTTCTACCAATAACTTCTCATCTAAAATCTTTGCTTCTTCTAGCGCTCTTCCTTTATCATATTCTAAATAAAAAATACCAACTAAACAAAGAATCAATAATATTGAAAAAGTCCCAATAAGTTTTATTTTTTTCTTCACTTTCCTCTTAGAACGTACCATATACTCAACTCCTATTATAATTTTAATCTTTTTAACTAAAAAAATCCATAAAAAAACTTCCAATTGGAAGTTAAATTTTATAAGTACTTATTTAAAACTTTTCATAATAATCATCGCATTATTCCAACAACTACTTATTTTAAATGAATCATCTAATAACGACATTACAATATTAACAATTGTTGGTAATAAGAATAACATAAATATTGCTATAATCCAGTTAATAATTAGTTTTTGATTTTTCTTATCTTCTGGAGAAGCCATTAATTTAATTAAATTAAGTATAAGAGCAAACAATCCAACTATTGGACCAACAAGTTGAATAAGTTTTAAAACATTTTTTATAATACCAAGTACATAAATCATAACTGGATCATTACATTGAGTAACGATTGATAATAAATTCATTTTTATCACTCCTAAAAGAAACTAATTACTTAAAATAAATATATTTAACTAAATTTTAACATATCTTGTCAATTATAACTAGTTAATTATTTATAATTTTATTCTTTAACAACCCAGAAAGTAGACATATCTCTTAAACCATATCTACCACCAGCTACTGGCGTATTAATAATTTCATTGTTAATTACTAATTCAGTAGAAGAACCTCCATCTAAATTAGCGGCATTATAAGCCCCATAATTTTCCATTATTTCAGTTAAATCAACCATACTAGCACCAATACTAGATGTTATTCTTCCATTAATAACAAGCATTAAAACTATTCCATCTTTTCTTTGTCCAATCGCAGTACGAGGAGCAATTCCCCATCCACCATTACCGCTTATAAATGAACTCTTACCATTTACAATTAAAAATGGACCAAATTCAACCGCATCACGACAACCAATATTAAGAGCTTCTTCTTTAGTCATTTTACCCAATACTAACTTATTTTCATTAGTAAAACAAATAAAGCCTCCACCCATTCTAGCATCTTCATAATCACTAACAATTTTTCCATTAGAAATTACAGTTCCATGAGGAAGTGCACCGTTTGAATTCCAATCAGGATCATAAAATCCTCCAGCATTCATCGCAATTATCGCATTTTCTCTTTTTGAAACAGTTAAAATATCTTCTCCTCTAACACCTAAATAATTAGTAGTCGCAATAGATATTTTTGAAGGATCATATAAAACTACCAAATACCCTTGATAAGTTGATCCTTTTATTTCAATAACCTTATATAAATCATTATCTGGATCCTTTGTTAAAACTTCTTTATCATATTCATTTTTATAAATTGTCTTAGCCGTATATTTCTTTAATTGTACATCATCAGGATTTGATGTTTCTTCAACTTCTTCTACTGTATTATTCGCTAAAACTTCATAAATAACCTCATCACTATAAAACCAAGTAGCTAAATATTGATGATTCATTGTAGTCATCGCACTTGTAATCCAAAAGTTTCTAAAACCAGTCCAAGGACCATAAAAAACAAAAAGAAAAGCTGATACACATACTACAAAAAAACTTCCCCCAAATACCAGCAGTTTCTTTTTCCAAGACCACTTCTTCTTTCCCATAATTACTCTTCCTTACCTTCATATTTGTTATCATTATTATAATCTATATATTTTTTCTTGGTTTCATAATTTTCAAGTGAATCATTTGAACCACTATCTTTTTGATAATCATTATATTGTGAAATATTATTATTATAAAGTTCCACATCTGAAACAAATGCATTTACTATTTGTTCATAAACACTAGCAAATCCCTTACACTTATTATTTACATTATTATCAGGAAAATAAATACTTCCACATAAATTAGAAAGATTATCTACATTTTTCATTACACTATTTACACTTGCCTCATAATTAGTAAAAGTCTCTTTAACATTACTATCATTAGATGCCATAGTATCATAATAAACATTTTCAAAAACATTTAAATATAGTGAATTACGTATATCATTAAATACATCTACTGAATTACTAAAATTCTTATATTCTTCTTTTACTTCTTCCATTCGAGCAAGTGTTGCGCTTCTATCTTCTTTTAAATCATAAACAAAGCCAATACCAAGCCCTGAAAAAAGACTTAAAAACCCTAGTATAAACAATATAATAGAAACTTTCTTCATAGAAATCACCTACTATACAATATAACAAATTTTTACTTATTTGTACATGAAAAAAGAAACAGAAATATCAAATTTACAAAAAATATATTTCTGTTTCTAAAACTAATTATTCTTCTTAAAGACAAATATTTTACTAAATACATAATTTACTATAATAACAATAACATTCATAAGTATTTTAGATAACATTTTACCCATATGTAATAAATCTAAACATACAAATAAACCACCCATATCAATACCTAAAGAAAGAATTCTAAAAAAGAAAAAGGATGCCATTTCTTTTAAAAATAGTTTAATATTCATACTCTTTGAATTAAATACAAATAATTTATTCGTAAAGAAAGCAAATAATACTGAAATTATCCATGCGATAAAATTAGCAACATAAGTATTTAATCCTACTTTATCTAATAAATAAAAACTAACTATATTAACAACAGTAGTTAATACTCCAAAAAAGCCATACCAAAGTATTTCTTTTATTTTATTATACCAAGAAATATGATTAGTCTCTTCTATATAATCTTCAACCAATTTAATCATATTTTCCGTATTACTAACAAATTTTTTAGGTTTAAAAGTTTTAGCTTTTTCTAATACTTTACCTAGTTTTTCAAAATCTCTAAGTTCTAAAATATATCCCTTATCAGAAAATTCTCTAATTATTTGTTTTTGATGATCATTATTATGCTCTTTATATTTTTTTAGTCTTGCCGCAGCAATAACTACTTTACCTTTCTTTATTCCAGAAAGTATTGAACCAGCTCCACCATGAGTAATAAGAATATCAGCCTTATCCATTAATTTTTCAAATTCTTCTGAGGATACCAAATCAAATATTTCCATATTTTTAGACTCATATTTTGTATGTCCTGCCTGTACAACAACTTTTTCTTTTATAGTTCCCTTTTCTATTTCTTTATCAATTTGTTTTAATAATCTCTCAAAACTTTTATCTTGAGTACCTAAAGTAACTAATATCATTAAAAAATCCACCCTCCATAAGTAGCATCAGGATAAAGCTCCAACATACTTTCCCATTGAACAATAAATTTATCAGCAATAGGATATAATAGTTTACCAGTAATAGTCTTACTACTTATATTCGCAAAACTTTCAATATAAATAACTTTACTACCTAAAATTTTGCCAAGACAACACATAGGACCAGCAGTATGAGCTCCTGTAGTAACAATATAATCTGGATGAACTTTTAAGTAAATATAAACACTTTTAAAGCAATTATAAAGTAACTTAAATGGATATGTAAGCATAAAATCCTTTGTACCAAAAACCAAAAAATCAACTTTTCCCACATGCTTTTCACCTAAATTTAAATTAGATTTAGTCTTTTCAGTTACAATATGATAATCATATTTATCAAATAATTCTTTTAACTGTAACATTTCATTTAAATGTCCCCCAGTCGAAGAAATAAACATAACACGTCTTTTCATTTTACCACTCACTTTTCTAATAATTCAAACCATTGTTCCTTAACAACATTTCCCGTATATTTTTTAACGCTCTTTCTCCCAGCTAAACCAACACTTTTTCTTACATCCTTTTTCTTAATTAAATCCTCTATTTTCTTTACCATTGCTGATAAATTACGATGTTTTATTAAATAACCATTCATTCCACTATTTATAAGTTCTCTTGCTCCCTCTGCTGAATCAAAAGCAACACAAGGAAGTCCATGTGACATTGCTTCTAGTAAAACAATTCCAAATGATTCAGTATGAGATGTCATAACATAAATAGATGATTTATGTAAAATATTATCAATATAATCTTTTTTTTGAAATCCATGCAATGTCACATAATTATTTAAATGATGATTATCAATATATTCTTCTATCTTACTTTTCTCAACACCATCACCTATAATATCAAGCTTCCATTCAGGATAATCTTTTACTACATAAGAATATACTTTAAGTAAATCTAAATATCCCTTTTCTGGAGAAAGTCTACCAACAGAAACAATTCTTTTCTCATTAAGACTTGAACACTTATCAGGAATATTATCAATAATATTAGGAATATAAACACATTTACAATTAGAATGAATCATTTCTTTTTTATAAAATTTACGTAATGATTCAGAAACAAGGACTAAATAATCTAAATGACTAGCCGATCTAACAATATTTCTAGCATAATTATAATCACCATGATAATGATTATGTTCCCATCCAATTTTCAATACACCCGCAGGACAATATTCTCCAAGCCACGTATTAAAAATATCTCTAGTTGAAATAATAACATCTGCATCACTTTTTTCAATATAATTAATCATAGTTTTTTTTCGAAGTCTTAATACTTTAAGTGATATAAAACCTTCTTTTATAAATTTAATAAATCGTTTCTCCCTCAAAGCATTTTTTACTTCTTGACGATTTGGTTTTAATTCCGGAACTAAATATTTAATCTTAACTCTTTCATCAAGATCAAAAACAGGCTTTTCATAAAGTTTATACGTACAGGCAATTTCTACCTCATATTTTTCGCATAATAAATTTGCTAGAGCAGAAACAGACTTTTCGATACCGCCGAAACCTAAATGTAAAGATAAAATAGCAACTTTTTTCATACCACGCCTCCTACCTACAATTATAACTTACAAAAACTAGAAACAAAAGAAAAAACATAAGTTTTCTTATGTTTTTAACGACTAAATTATTGAACTTGTCCAGCGATTGGTTCCATAACAGGTGTTGATGCAATAACTGGTTCTACCGCTGGTGCAACTGGCATTGCTGCAACTTCAGGAGCAACAGGTGCAACTTGTGATACAGCTTCAACAACAGGTGCAACGGCCTCACTCATAATTGGCATTGATTGAGTATTTTCCAATGGATTAGCCCCACCATAAATTTGATGTGCATTATTTTGTCCTAAATCCAAATTTGAAACTACTGGACTAGCTCCACCATAAATTACAGGTTGAACTTCTACTGCAGGTGCAGCCTCAACTGTTGAAGTTACTTCAATTGGCATTGCCCCAACCTCAATTGGCATAGTCGCAACTACTGGAGCTGCTGTTGCAGGAACAACTTGTTCTGCTAAAGGTTCCACAGGAACTGCAGGAGCAACTGGTATAGCCTCAACCAAAGGTTCAACTGGTACTGCCGCAACAATAGGCGCAACATCAACTGTAGGTTCTACAATTGGAGGCATTGTTACAGGAACAGTTTCTACTAAAGGTTCAACTGGCATTACTGGAGCTGTAGGAACTGCAGGTGCAGCTTCAACTGGAGCAACTGATGCTACAGGAGCTTGAGGTACCTCAACTGGTGCTGGCATAACAGTATCACTCAAAACTGAAGCACTTACTGGAGCCGTAGGAACACTTTCTACATTTGGAGCAACAACTGGAGCTACAACAGATTCAGCACCAACCACTGGTGCCGCAGGAGCAACTGCCACAGTAGCATCTACTGGAGTTTGTGCAACAGCACTGTTAGGATCAACCATAGCTGCTTGTTTCTTTTCTTTTTTATCACGTGCACTGGATACTATTAAAATAGAAATTGCAACCACTAATAGTAATACACCAGCAGTAACTAATAAACCAGGCAATGATATAAACCAACTAAAATCAAAATTACTCATAAGATCTAACTCCCTTTATTCTAATCTACATTTATCATAACAAAAAAAATTTGCGATTGCAAACTTTTTATTAAATATACACTTTTTTA
The DNA here is from genome assembly GCA_045125935.1 of Bacilli bacterium. Lineage (GTDB taxonomy): Bacteria > Bacillota_I > Bacilli_A > RF39 > UBA660 > CAG-877. The sequence continues at coordinate 13,388 of JBGVNW010000016.1, forward strand.
CATTGTAAATTCTGTCCAATAGCCAACTTGAGGAGGATTTAAAGTAAAATCTAATCTCTCCTTAGTCACTGGATGAACAAAACCTAACTTATAAGCATATAAAGCTAATTGTGTCTTATCAACACTACCATATCGCTGATCTCCACATAAACTATGTCCACGAGATGCAAACTGAACCCTAATTTGATGATGACGTCCAGTTTCAAGTTTTACCTCGACTAAACTATGATTTGTCTTTTTATTTACACCAAGCACTACATAATTTAAAATAGCTTCTTTACCATTTTTAGAAACAATGGTATTTCCGTCACTACACTTTTCTAATTTATCTACAAGCCTACCAGTAGATTTATCCATAACTCCATTGATAACTGCTAAATATTTTTTATCAAAAGCATGTTCCAATTGTTGTTTATTAAGTCTACTAGCTGCTTTTGAACTTCTAGCAAACACCATTATTCCACCAACTGGTCTATCAAGTCTATGAACAAGTCCAATATAAACATTACCAGGCTTATTATATTTAACTTTTACATATTGTTTAACCATACTTAACAAATCAATGTCCCCCGTTGAATCACCTTGACTAAGTACATTAATTGGTTTTTCAACAACAATTATATGATTATCCTCATATAAAACATTTAATTTACTCATTACTTTCCCATCTTCCATAAATACCACATGGTAATATTAAATCACTATTAGTAATAGGAAGTCCTACTTCTCCACAACTAATCTTACCTGAGTATTTTTTATTAACAGTAAGTTGCAAAATATTAGAAAGTACAGTTGAAGACAAACCAGTAGTATAGGAATTAATCAAAAAGAATAACGGCTCATCACTTAATATTTCCGAACAAATACTAACTAAATAATTTAAATTCTTTTCAATATCCCAAACTTCTCCATTAGCCCCTCTACCATAGCTAGGTGGATCCATAATAATAGCATCATACTTATTACCACGCCTAATTTCACGTTGAACAAATTTTACAACATCATCGACCAAATAACGCATTTTTGAACTATCTAAATTACTTGATTTAACATTTTCCTTACACCAATCAATCATCCCACGAGATGAATCAACATGTGTAACACTAGCACCAGCAGATAAACAGGCAACACTTGCTCCACCAGTATAAGCAAATAAATTAAGAACTTTAATATTTCGACCAGAATTTTTAATCTTATTAATCATAAAATTCCAATTAACTGCTTGTTCTGGAAATAATCCTGTATGTTTAAATCCCATCTGCTTAATATTAAAAGTCAAATCCTTATATCCTATTTGCCAAGCAATAGGAACAGTCTTTAAATTTTCCCAATGTCCTCCACCCTTATTACTACGATAATAAACAGCATCTATTTTATTATGATACTTTTCTAATAAATCACCATTATCCCATACAATTTGTGGATCAGGTCTTAATAAATAAAAGTTTCCCCATCTTTCAAATTTTTGTCCACATGAAGCATCAATTATTTCATAATCTTTCCAATCATTTGCAATTAACATTATAAACTCCCCCTAATATGAAAGACTAAATATACTACCATAAGATGTAATGATAGTAGATCCATTATAAGCAATTACTTTATCCATATATTGATATAAATCAGTATCTTGTCTCATCTCATAATGGCATTGAATATCCGCATATTTACTACACTCTTCACTATTAGAAGCAATATTACGGAATAATTTAGTATTTGATCTAATATAATTAGTTCCTAAATTTGTTAAAGAATAACTAAAATCTAAAATAGACCCATAAGCTGCTTTACTATATACAATAGATGATTCAATCAATTTAGGTGTTTCATTACTACTATTAGCTTTAGAGATAACATATTTATAAACATTACCATCTCGTTTTAATAAATAATAAATTCCTGAATTTGAATCAACTGTAACAATTTTAGTTGTTTCAGGATCTTTAAATAAAATTTGGTATATTTGATATGAACTATCATCAGATGTAACAACTGAATAAGCCGCAGCATTTCCATTCGCAACCAAATAATAAAGTTTACCATCATCAGCTCTAGCAATCTTATCATCTAATATAGCAGTAACTTTCTTTGTAAAGTTAGCTTGCATACAACTTTGTCCATTTGAAAACTCACTATCTAAAGCAACTTCATAAATTACACCATACTCCGTAATTATTTTAGAATCACTATAAAACCAAATCTTAGTATAGTTAGTATCCTCCTCATCTGCTGGCATAAACTCAGTACAATTAAATTCAATTGATGAAAGAGCAAACCCAGCATGCCTAATACCACTAGTAGTTTCCCTATTTTTACAACCAGTTGCCATAAAGACCATTACAACAATAATGATACAACTAAAAATCTTCTTCATAAATATATCCCTACCTTACAGTTAAAAATATATCATAAATTAACTATTTTGAAAATAAAGATTTTTATAATTTACAGAACTTACTTAACTCATCATATATATAACAAATTTCTTTAGAATTATTTTTATCATATAAATTAATCACTTCAATATAATCTTTATTTTTACTATATATTTTTTCTATCTTTTTAATAGCTAAAACAATACTTTCATAATCATTTATATATTTCTTTGACATAACCTGCATAACTCCAAGTTTTCTAGGCTTATTATTAATTCTAAATAAAATACTGTCTATCTTTCTAAATACTTTTGATCTCTTATAATTATTAAAGATCATTATAGAATATATAATTAATTTTAATGACTCATTGCTAACAGAAATATCATCACCATAAGCTAACTTTAACTTTGCAAAAGATAAAGCAATACTTTCTTTAGAAATAGCTGACTCCTTCGAAATATTATTAGTAGTCTCCTTCCCCTTAAAAAACTGATATAAATAAACAATTACTAATAACCAAACAATTATCTTTAACTCTTCCCCAGATAAAAAAACTGAACTTACTCTATTTATCAATTCCTGATTAAGTAAAAATGCTAATACAATCTTTATCATATAAAATGAAAAGTTTTTATCATCCTTATTAAAAAAGTCTTTTTCTAAAAAATAGTTAATATAAAATAATTGACAAAATAATTCTACAACTACAACCATAAATATATTTTCATTAAAACTAACTACCCCAATACGTGAAAAAACACCAGAAATTATAAGTAAATATATTAATGAAAAAACTATATTTTCTCTTCTACTTATACTATATTTATTATTAAAAATAATACTAAGTATAAATAATAATACTCCAAAAAGGATATATCCAACCCAAATCATAATCCCACTCCTTAAAATTACTGCTTATTATAAGCTAAAACAAATAAAATGTAAATTATGAGTTTATTCTTTTTTCTAAATCTTCTAATAATTTAATACGTTTTTTAGCTAATAAAACTACTTCCATAGGAGCCTTAATCTTATGTAAAACAATTAAAGCATCTTGTAATTTTGTTTTTTCTGATAATTCATCTTCAAATCTTTTAGCTTCCCTCATATAATCATAATTATCAATTGGATTAATAATAATAAAATCTCTAATATAATTTTCAATATCTTTTAAAATATATACTTTTAAATCATACTCATCTAAATAAGTAACTCCATAATATCCACCAACTAATAATTTAAATTGATCTTCTAGCTTCATAAAATCACCCAAATACATTGTATCATAGATTTAAAATATGATAAAATTAAGGTGGTGAAAATATGACTGAAGAGAAAATTAAAGATTTAAAATTTATTATTATATTTATTGTAATAGTAACAGTTTCTATTACATATCTAACTCAAACTTCTCTAGCAAAATATAGAAAACAAGCTGAGGCTGATATTAATGTAAATATTGCTGAATGGAACATAATGGTTAATAATGAAACTATAAATAATAAAACAGCACTAACTCAAGCAATAGTGCCATCATTTACTGGAAATGAATATGTAAAAGACTCCGTAATTGCTCCTGGATCTACTGGTTATTGCGATATTATTATTAATGCAAGCAAAGTTGATGTTGACTTTATCTATGAAATAAGTGCTACCGTTCCTGAAGAATCAGATGTAAAAGACTTAAAAATATCTGGATATACCATTAACCCTAGTGTTAATACAACTGAAACACCATATGATGAGGAAACAATAATAACTGGAAGTATAACAAAAAATAGTGGAAATAATACTATAAGATTATATATTAAATGGGAAGAAGAAAATGGTACAATGGATAACACTGAAGATACAAATGCTGCCATAAATAGTGGAAAAGCTCTAATAAAAGCTAATTTAAAATTCCAACAAAAAACAAATTAAAAGTACTCGAAAGAGTACTTTTATTATTAAACAATTTAACTACTAGATTTTTGACTAACTTTAAGTAATAGATTAAAACTAAAGCAAGCTGTTTTGGTTTCGTCCTTAAATTTCTGACAAGTAGAACCCCAAAAACTATCAGCATCATCTTTTTCTACATAATACCCAGTTTTATTAGCTTGAAATAACTCTTCTGTTACCCCTTCTGCCTTATTATAGCCATTTGCATAACTATAATAAGTAACTGATGGATCAAATGTATAATGCTCAGTTAATCTATAATACTGTCTAGCACCACTATCAGTATACTCCATCGGCCAGTTAATATAAATAGTAAATACCATTTCATCCTTCTTAGCCAAATCAACTTTAGAAGCATTAAAACTTACAATAAAAGGAAACGTATAATTTAAATAAGTAACCGCCCCATCCTGAGTAGTAGTAGAATCCATAACTTCATTACCTAATACTTTTATACTATTAATACTATATTCAAAAGTTCCTTCAAGATCACTATAATTAGATACATGAATCTCTTTCTTATAAGTTGGCATTCCCGGATACAAATCAGTAGTTTCTACAACAACTTTACTAATAACCTCAGTACTATCAGAAAAATTAACATCCCAAGAAATAATATTAGCATTAACTTTAACATCTGCTTTTGAAACAAATACAAACCATGCAAAAATATTAACTCCTAGAACAAATGATGCCAACAAAATACTTCTCGCCTTTATTTTTTTTCGATTTTTCTGTAACGAATTATAAACTTTTTTTACTTCATCACTAGATAACTTCTTCTTCACTCTTATCACCTTCCAGAGTATTTAAAACCTCTACTCCATCAGTTTTTTCATCACTATCTTCTGCATCATTAATCAACCTAAGTTCATTATTTTCTAACTTAATTTCAATTATAGTATCTGCAATTTCTAAGAAAATAACTAATACTAACGGACAGAATACTAAAAAGAAAAATCCATATATATTTTTTACAACATGATTTAAAGTACTAATAATAAATACTTTACCACACACTTTACCAAGAATTTGATCTCCATAAATAGCTGGATCTTCATATTCATTATTAACTCCCTTTAAATAATAAAGATCTTCTCCATTTTCACTTTTTTCAATTCTAATAATTCTATGGGTAATAGTAATACCCTTATTCTCAGAACTAGCTCCAACGTAAGCAACATCATCCCCAACTTTCAATGTACTAACATCAACCTCTTCAACCAAGATAACATCATTTACATTGTAAATAGGCTCCATTGATCCAGTCGCAACAGTAAAAACACGATACCCAAAAATATCTGAATTATTAGTAAGTCTTTGTACCATAACAAAAACTAAATATACAATTAAAAAAGTCACAATAATAGCTTTAAATATACCATATATAAATTTAAAAATCTTATTCTCAAATAGTTTTTTCATCTTATAATACACCTTCTCGTAACAAATCAAATGCCTCATCAATTTTCTTACGATCTTTATCCATTCGATCTCTATAAACACGTAATATAACTTTCTTTTTATTATTATTATTTGCCTTAACAGCCTTAATACGATTAACAAATATCTCTTTTAAATAATCCTCAGTAAGTTCATCATCAGAATCAAGTAAATTTGAAATTAACCTATCAATAACATCAGAAAGCATTTTCTCTTCTGAAAGACTAGCACTATTATCACTCAAAGCTTTATTCGCAATATAAGTCATTAATATTGCTTGATCATATTCTTTTTTCAAATATCCATCATCAAAATAATCTTTCTTATCTTTTTCATTCTTATCCTTATTAACATAAGTCTGAATATAATTCCATAACTCTTCAGCTTTCTTAAAGTTAGGGTTCTTTAAAATAACATTTGTCTTTCTAATAGGTGATCTAACAGGCGAAACGTGTAATCTATTTAAAGTTACCATTAATTCACTACCCATAAAACCATCTAATTGTACTTTTATTTTATTAATTCTTTCCTGATATGTTAAACTTCCTCCACCAGATGCTTCTTTAGTATTTTTATCATATGAATTAACAACAAGCGAAAAAGTAATCTCATCAGTCCCAACTTTAGAATTACCATCATAACGTAAATTTTTCTTATCCACATAAAAAGAATTTTCTCCAGTAGATTCAACTCTTTCACTAAAGAATTGTCTTAAATTATTAATCAAAGTATAAACAAATCTATTTTCATAAGTATCTAAACTTTCTTCTTTATTAATATTTAAAACCTTAGTTGGTTTAACATCCCCTGTCTTTTGATTATAATCTTGAATTAAATTAGTATGTTGTGTTAAATGAATTACACTTTCAACAGTAATCTTTTTTGATAACTCAACTTTAACAATTTCTTCTTCATTAACAATAAATCTTTTCGGATTACGAACAATATTATCTAAGTATGGTAAAGTATCTTCAATACGCTCTAACCATTCATAATCATATTCATGTAACTCATAATCTCTTTTTACAAGCAAAGTAGAATTAAGATGATTCATAAAAGAATCATTCTTTAAATCTTCAAAATCAATTCCAAATGAATCATCATTAAACATAATCTACCTCCTAAACCATCTTCTTAAGTCTTAATAAATATTCTTTACATTCAGTAAAATTCTCTTTTCCAAAACTTTTATCTAAAAATTCAATAAAACCATCTAATTCATCACGAATATATGCTAAGTTTAACTGTTCAAACTTACGTAAAATCTTTCTCGCAATATAATAATCTACTCCATCTACTTCTCGTCCCCCACATTCAACAAATGTTGCGACAAAGTCTTTCATCTGTTTAACAATACGGTTACCAAAAGCTATACGGAAATGTTTAATAACATAATCATCCATCTCGTCGATCTTTTTACTCATCTCATCACTTAATGGATGACGTTCTTTGGCTCGTTTAAATAATCCTTCTAAATAAGAACTATTAATATTCATAGCTGGTGTATCAATAGGTTCAAATACTTGTCCTTTATCATTAATATCTATTGGCATCGCACGGTCATATACTTTATCAGTAACTGCGAAAGTCGAATCATCGTTATTGATTGTTCCAATATACCACATGTTACCAGGAATATGGAGTTTACCACCTTCCAATTTCTTAGGATCGGTATCCCATACACTTGGAACAAGTTCAATTATCCACTCATCACGAGTTGGCATTTCTAGAATTGATAACATCTCTGCAAAATAATACTCAACACGCGCAATATTCATTTCATCTAGTACTGTTACATAAACATCATCATTGTATCCAGCTTCATACATCTTTTTCAAAACTTCTGTCTCATTAAACTTCTTCGTAACCTCATTAAAATATCCAAATAACTCGGTACGGTCTCTCCATGATGGTTGCACTGAAGCAATAATTGCATCATTCTTAATAAATTTACCCCAAGCATAAGCAAGTGATGTTTTACCAGTACCAGAAATACCTTGTAAAATAACTAACTTAGTCGCAGATAAAGATGAAATAAATAATCTAATCATATTAGAAGTATAATAAAGTCTTAACTGTGAAGCTGCAAAGTTTCTAAATAACTCAACTAACTCTTCCAAAGTAAAACTATTATTATAAACTTGAACCTTATAATTTTTATATTCTAAGTCAATAGCATGTAATTTAGAAAATCTAACATTAGCTAAATCAACCTTATCAACATCATCGTCTTTACTAACTTCCTCTTCTTCAGGTACCTCTGCCTCTTCATCAGGTTTAAGTCCAAGTTGTGATACTTTCATTGCTAAAATCTTTTCCTTTTCCTGAACTAATTGTGCTACTTCTTTATTAAGTTCCCCAATCTCTTCTAACATTGACTCTTGTTCAATAAGAGTCTTTCTAAACTTAAGATACTTCCTAATTAAAAAATAACCAAGTAGTAAAATAAGTCCCAACATAACAACAATAACTACAATCGCAACTATTACTAATATCCATTCAGACATCTTAAAATCATTCTTATATACTTGTATTAAATAAGCATATTCACTAATATTAAACATCTGAACAATACCATTAAATAACCCTTTAAATATAAGTCCTATTCCACCGAAGAATACCGACATAAATTCAAATAAAAATCTAAAAAAGGTATCCATCTTTATCCCTCCTTACTAAATAAAATCCCCTCTAAATTAACACAACTATACTTAACAATATCATCTAAATCACGACTCTTATAATTAGAAATAATAACATAATCATAAATATTAGAACTATCTAAATTATTAAGCTTATTATTAACATCATTTATATGTGAAAAATCCTGTATACACGCTAAAGAAAAATTATACTTTCTAAATAAACTCTGACAACTCATATAATTATTATGAGATAGACCAAGTACTAAATATCTTTTAATAAAAGGATTATTCAACATACTAAAAAAATTATCTATATCTTTCTTATTATTAAATAAATAATCATCTAACTCTATAAAATATTTATTATAAATTCTCTTATTATTATAAGAATCAACTATAAACTGTTTAATAAACTTCTTAATCAATAAATCTAATTTCTCTCTTTTTAATTTATCATCTCTATAAACTCTTTCAAGTAAACTCCTCTTATAATTATCTTGTAACATCGTAATATTAGATACCATAACAACTTTTACTAAGTCATTTCTATCTTTATATAATTGATAATCTAAATTATAGTAATCATCTGTTTTTTCCAAGAATTTATTAAGTGTAGTATAAGTATCTTTTAATAAAGTTTCTAATCTAGAAATCTTTGTACCTAAAGATTCTTTTATATTAGGACAATAATATAGTAATTGCTCTAACTGAGTAGGAATACTTTCTTTACTAAGGAATCTCATTCTATCCAAACTAATTAGAAATAGTACTACGTCAAAACTATCATTAATATATCTTTGTTTTAATTCGTATATTTCATTACTATCAATAAGTTCATAAATTAATAACTCATCTAACATTTCAACTCTTCTACCATCAAGTTCTAATCTTATAACTGAATCATCACAAAAATTAGTTTTAACAGTATCAAAAATATTATAGTAATAACAATTTATATAAGTTCTAATATATCTTTCTAATACTCTTTCTAAAAACTCATCATGTGAATGCATAATAACTAGACCATATTTTTTTAGACGACTAGTCTTATAATTCATATAATAATCCATTAAATTATCTATCATACTAATCATCCTCCTCTAGTATAGAAAAATTATATCATAGAAATTACTATTCGGCTACAATTGAATCTACATTAATAATTGAATCAGAATTAACAATAGGATATGTATAATTTTTACTTATATCATATTTATAAAATAATACTTTTTCACTTGATGTAGCATCTACCTTAAAAGTATATTGACTAACATATTCATGTGAGTCAACAGTAGTTGTAACTTCACTACCACTAACTCTATGTAAATATGAATTAGTAGTCATATCAAGAGCTAATTTATCTGTTGGTATCGTAATTGTAACTTTAGCCGAAAAACACTTTTCTTTATCACTATCACTTAAAGTTAAATACGTATCAAGCGGTATTAAATCTCCAACACTATAACTATCAAAGGCAGTCTCCACTTCGTAGAAAGCAACAGAATTAGTTAAATTTAAAATTAAATATTTAGAATTAACACTATCTTCAATACTATAAGTAAAGTTATTCTTCGCAACACCAATAATATAAGTACCTACTAATGTCTTTTCATATGGAGAGGTAGAAGTAACATAAGTCTTAACAGTAGCCTGTTCTCCCTTTTCAAAAGCCTCTACTGGTATAACAGTTAATTGATAAGAATCTGTCTTTACATTTTCTCTAATTATTCCACTCTCTTTACTAACCTCACAAGTAACATTACTACTACATTCATAATAAATGTCATACTCTATATCTGCTGTAGTACTTTTTACTTCATTCTTCTTACTATTAACATCTATCATAATAGGATAACTATTAACACCATCCCAATTATTAATACTATGAACTTTTCCATTAACATTAAGAACACTACTATTAAAATAAAAACCCTTAGTTTCTAATATGTAATTATCAATTATATTTCTAATATAACCTGCATAAGTAACTTCAAAAAGTAAAAATATAGATAAGCCTATCATTACAATTATACTAATCACTTTATGATCTCTAATAAATTGCATAAAACACCCCTATTCCATAATCTGTCTAGACTTAATCATTACCTCAATATTTTCAATTGAATCAGCATAAACACTATTAGATGAATAAGCTTTTGGAAAATTAATAACTAAAGTATAAATATCTGTAATCTGTTCTGAATATTTCATTTCATAAACACCCGAAGGCTCATAAATGTTATACCAAGCCCCATCACTATCTTGAACTACTCTAGGAGAAGAAAATAAATTAACAGCACTACTATCATCATAATTTTCATTACGATATAACTCAAATGTCAATGGTAAATTAGTTGTAGTTGTAACTACTAGTTCATATTCAACATCTATATCACTATTTAGAGAAGCATTAAAATTAGAAATACTAAATTTATAAACATATGAATCATTAGATGGAATAATTTGTTTAGAATCAATATTAAAACTCATTCCCTCATTATCAATTAAATAAATTGCTCTATCAATATTAGCATTTAATTTAGCAGAAGATTCATAACTAGCATAAGCAAGTCCTAATAATTTAAATGCTAAATATAAACACATTAATAGAAAAAACGAAAAAAGAAGAAATCTCTTTTTTTCTTCATAATATCTAATATTCTTAAGTTTATTACTGATCTTATTAACCATCTAATCACCTACGAAATATACGGATCAATTTCTTCTCCTCTATATTGAACAGCTCTAAAATTTATTTCTAAATAATCATCAGCAGATTGACTAACTTCGTCAAAATCTATCTCTTCATCATCAGATACCCATTCAATATTTAACTTTATATTTTTAACAACATTATTATTTATATCATCAAGACTAATAATACCTGTATAAGTATTAATAGCTGTTTTAAAAATCTCTCCTGAACTAGCAGTAATAGAATTAACAGTTAACAATTTCTCTGAATCAATATTTTTATCAATAACTTCAATATCAAATCTAATCGCAACATCGGTATCCATAGGATCAATATTAATATCAAGAACTCCAACTGATCCTGGCGCAACTTTATTTTCCGCAACATGTTCCCCTGTCCAAGTTATGTCTGATATATCCACAACAACAGGATCCACTGTCGTAACTAAAACATCATTAACTTTAATACTCCAAGTCGCAACCTCAGGACTAATATTACTATCAACTTTACTCTCAAAAATAGTATAAGTTCCTTTAGAATACAAGTAAACTAAACATATTACTACTACAAGCACAATACTTAAAGTCTTTATTATTTTCTTTTTCTTCATAGTCTCATACTCCTATTATCAATTATATCAAAAAAAAAGATTATTAAAAATCTTTTCTTACCACATTATAAATTTTCTTCAATTGTAAATTTAAAATCCACCCTTATGTGGTCACAACTTATACAAAACAATATAGTGGACTCAACTTATACAACTGTATATAATATGCATCAGTGATGTTTATTCTTGTTTAATGAGGAGTAAAAAATGAAAACAAGAAAAAATTTGTCATACGATGAAAGATTATCCATCGAAAAATATTTAAAGGAAAGAAAATCTTTTAAAGAAATAGGTAGATTATTAAATAGAGATTGTAATTGTATTAGAAATGAAATAAAACGTCACTCGATTGAAACAAAAAACGTTTCAAAACACCGTTTTTTTAATAATTGCATTTTCAGAAATAATTGTAAACATTCTACTAGATATCAATCTTGTGATGAAACCCACCACTGCACTCAATATAAAAAAGCTCATTGTGATTTTCTAGATAAACCTCCATATTGTTGTAACGGATGTAAAGATTTTGTTAAATGCAGAATTTCCAAATTAGAATATAGTGCTGACGTTGCTCACAAACAGTATATTAGTAATTTATCTAATTCTAGAAAAGGAATCACCTATACTGAAAACGAATTAAAACAAATTAACGATATTTTATATCCTTTAATTGTTGAACAAGGGCAATCAATTCATCATGCTTACATTAATAATGTTGATTCCTTAATGTGTTCAGAAAGAGAAATATATATTTTGATTAACTCAGGATATTTAACCATCAAAAATATTGATTTACCTAGAACTGTCCAAAGAAAAAAACGTGAAAAGAAAAACACTACATTTAAAATAGATAAAAAATGCAGAGTTAGAAGAAAATATAGTGATTTCTTAGAATTTAAAAGAAAAAATAAAGATTTGTCCATTGTGGAAATGGATTCTGTAATTGGAATTAAAGGTGGAAAATGTTTACTTACTTTACATATAGTTAACTGTAACTTTATGTTAGCTTTTATTAGAGACAAAAATGATTCACAGTCAGTTATTAATATATTTAATTATTTGGAAAAAACATTAGGAATAGAATTGTTTAGAAAAATATTTGGAATTATTCTAACTGATAATGGCAGTGAATTTTCTAATCCAACAAAGTTGGAATTTAATGAAAATGGAGAATTTAGAACTAATATTTTTTATTGTGATCCTGGTCATTCTGAACAAAAAGGTTCATGTGAAAACAACCACGAATTAATAAGAAGAGTCATACCACAAAGTACATCATTTGATGAACTGATTCAAAATGATATAAACTTAATGATGTCACATATAAATTCATACAAAAGAAAAATGCTAAACGACTGTTCACCACTACAGTTATTTAGCACCTTGTATGGCAGAGAAACTGCCATCAAACTAAGTATTACTTACATAAAAGCAAATAAAATAATATTAAACAATAATTTATTTAAGTAATATTAATTTTCAAGAATAAGCATCACACTTATATCAAATTCAAGAGTGGACATTAAAATTATAAAAAATTTTATTAATGTTCATTCTCTTTTAATCGTGTATTAAAATTTAACTTTCTCTTAAAAATCGATATTATTTTAATACTTTTTAATAAAAAAATCTATAATTATTATTAATAATCATAGATTATTTCTCAAAAAGTGGATATAACTTATTCAAAGTGGATATTCACTTTTCAATTAAGCTTTCGATAAAAACTAACTAGAAGTTGGAGTTGTCGTAGGAGTCTCCTCTTCAGCGTCCTTTTCAGCATCCTTTTTAGCATTTGCAATTGACGTTCTAGCAGTAGATTCACTGGAAAGAAAAGTGTCAACTGCTTGTTGTGCGTTTTCAAAAACTTTTTGAACCTCAACAGTTATATCATCTAAATTTTTATTACCTACAACAATACAGTCCGAAAAATTAGATAATGTCGATTGAGGATTAATACCATATACTAAATCATATTGTTCATCATTTAATGCCATTAATTATCACCACCCACACCTATTCCAAATAATTTCTTTTTCATATCTAACATACTTAAATTAGTTTGAGTATTAGCTTTCGTAAAAGATGTATCAGCAAATAAATCACGTTGAGAAGATTCATTATCATTATCATCTTCTCCATCGTCATCTTCGCCTTCATGCTTAGCGTCATAATATATTTTACCACCTAAAGCAACAGCTGCTGCAGCTGCTAAACCAACAGCACTTAACACACTTGACGATTTAGTTTCTGTAATGTTGCCAGTAGCTGGAGACGGAACTGCAAAAGCAGAATAGCCAGATTCACTAACAGAAGATGTCAAATCAGAACCATCACTTATTTCTTCAGTTAAGCTATCTTTATCTTCAATAATAGATGGTGTTACATATGATCCAGTTCCTATACTATCTGAGCCACTAGAAGAAATAACAATTTCCTCATCAGTAGAATTGAGATCACCAGAACTATAATCACCAATAATATCACTCGAAGTATCAATAGCTTCTTCATTAGCATCCATATCAAGTATATCATCTGTCACACTATCTGAGTCTTCAAGAACATCTCCACCAGGATCTCCATCACCACCAAGAGATGATGGATTGCTACCATATCCAATAAAATCATTTAAATATTTAAGAACACTAGCCGAAGTATTCCAACCACCTTCACCATATTGACGTATTGCATCTGCAATATTATAAACTTGTTCTGCAGCCGCAACAACTTCATCTTTAGCAGTATCAATCGCCTTAATTGCATTACTTTTATCTTTATCAAAATCACTGGGAACAGAAACAGTAATTGGTTCTGCAGCATAATCAGAAACATTTTTATATACGTCATTTACTTCTTCTGCCATCTCATCCAACTGATTCCAAACATCACTTTTTAAATAAGAACAAACAAAATCCACAGAATCAGGCTTTACACTCAATTCATGTCCCCTATAATTAGAATATGTCAAAGAAAGTGGCATTTCACCTTCAGAACTTGTCATTTCAAAAATTTTATCATCATTATCTGAATAAACAGTATCACCCGATGCCAAAAACATTTCATTTGAGCTACAATAAGGACAAGAACCATAAGACGCTTGATACAACCTTCCACATCCACCACACGTAACGGCACCTTCTTCGCCGGTGATTGAAAAACCACACACAGGACAATATTTTGCATTATCATCCAATCCAGAAGCAAAACAACTCGAACAAGTTATACTCATATATTCACTCCCCTTTTACTATTATGAATGCATATTATTCAATTATTATATACAGTAATATAATACCATAAAAAAAAAACAAAAAAAAGAATTAAATAAATTTTATTCAATTTCTTAACAACATCAATAATTACTTAGTAGGTTTTCAACAATTTTCTTCCCATGTTTCAGCATAAGCCTTCTCTTTAGCTGCCTTAGTAGCTTCTGTATCAAGAACACATGCCTTAGTTGTTTTACCATTAACCGTTTTTATCTTTATTGTATAAATATCCGGTTCATTTTTATAAGCTTCCTCTGCTAATTGCTTTGCTTTAGCATCTTTCGCAATAGCTTCTTCTATAGCCTTCTTTGCTTTCTGTGCAATTTCAACATAGTCATTCATTTCAGATATAACCTTATTAACAACTGCTTCAAAAACAACAGGAATATCTTCAAAGGTATTTTGTGTTCCAACTTTAAAAGTATCATCATAAAAATTAGAAAGCATACTTTTTGGATCTAGATCAAAATCAACTAATGTTTTAAATTTAGATTTTCCTTCTACACTAGTTATCCAATCTTTCCCATCAACATAAGGACCAGAAGATAAAAGTGTTGTCACATCACTATAAACAGACATTAAATAACAACCTCCCCTGTTTCAAGCAATCCATGTTTCAATGCAACAGCACTACCAGAAATAAATTCCAAATTAACACTTGAACCACTTTTCTTATTTAAACTCAAAACATCTTCATCTAATTTTTCATCATCATCGTCTTCATCATCTTGTTTTTTATCATAAAAAATTTTACCACCAATACCAGCAACTGCAATTGCCGCAATAGCAGCAGTATCAAACACACAAGATTTAGAAAGTTTTTCAATCAAACTAACCATAGGTGAAGGAACATTAACAAAATTTCCTACTAAAGAATCACCAAAATCATTTAAAAGAGACTCTTGTTCTGCAACAGACAAAGTTCCAGTCTCTAAAACAGAACCAACCCCCTAGAGCAGCCGCAGCCGTAACTGAAGGAACCATAAGCTCCTCATCTACACCTTGACTCTTATAACCATCTGTTCCGGATTTATTAATATCTGATTCATCAATACTTAATTCTTCATTTTTAATTGTAGGATCAGTAACAATAGTATTGGCACTACCATCTCCACTTCCACCATCATTTCCAGGACTACCATTCTTTTTTCTTAAATAACTATCCAAAACAGCCTTACTTTCTTCTGTAAATACACCATCTTCATTACAATAATCAATGATAGCATTAATAACACTAGAAAAAGTAGAAATAGCCGCATCATATGAATCTGTTATAGAAATATCAATTCCAGCTTTAAGATTAGAATATCTAGGATTAGGTATCAAAGATGCATACCTTTCAGGAACATTATTGAAATATTGATCATCTTGAGCAATAAGAACACCATGCTCCAAAGCATCATTTTTTGCTCTACCCAAAGCATTAGTTGCATTTATCGTCTGATACGGACATAATATATTACATTACCATTATAACTAATATTATATGCCATATAACCACCCATTAACATTATCATATACAATTAAATATTAACACAAATAAAATTAAAACAAACGAAAAAGTTAAATGTATATTACAACACTTAACTTTTAACAATCTAACTATTTCTTAACCACATCGCATCATTTGCAGCAGATGTATTACCATTTTCAGCAGCTTCTTGTAATGCTCTTTGCCTTAATATTTCAGCCTTTCTTGCAGATACACTAGAATACTCTTCGGCAACAGAAGTTAAAAAAGCATCTACTTCAGTTTTAGCAGCTGAATAGCTTTCCTTTAAAGGCGATAGTGCAGCAGAAATATTTAAACCACCAACACTAAAAAGATCATCAAATTCATTCAGAATAGTATCAAAATCTTGTTCAAAATCAGCCCACGCGGTTCCAATTGTTCCAGTTTCACTTGTCATTGCATCAATTGAAGAACTAAATCTATCATCAAGGATACCAAATACATCATAATTTTCCACAGCATCATAAAATTCAGCATATGTACTACAATTATCTAGAACATATGAAGCACCAAAAACATCTGCCATTTCAAAATATTTTGCAAAATCACTAGGAGATTCACCAACCTCATCAGTTATAACACCATCAGAATTTATTACATATACAGAAGTACCAGCAGTTGCACTTGCATTTGGTCCCCTTAATAAAGAAGACGGATCCACATTACTATAAGGATTTGAATTAGAATAACTTTCAGATACAGCATCCAAATCAAGACCATTAGTAGAATAAAAATTTTGCATTGTACCGCTATTTACTTCAAAACCTTCTCCATTACCATTTACAATTTTACCTTCTGGAGTAAAATTAACTCCATAAGTCGAATCAACATGTAAAGAATAACCACTAGTGCTAGGATCATCAGTATATACAGTTACCATTTCTGTATCAGCATTATATACTGAAGCTTCACCAGTTTTAGGATTTAATATAGTAGTTGTATTTGCACTTTTATCAACATAAACTAAACCACCAGAAGAATTTGTAGTATAATATTCACTATTTTCCGACAAGATACCATTTTCTCTATTATCCGTAACAAAATTAATTTCATGACCAGAACTACCTTCACTAGCAGCATTAGCTGTATTTACTGTTGGAGCAGTTCCATTAGGAGCCAAAACAGTAACAGGCATTTGAACACCAGGAACACTAGGAGCAACAGTAGAAGAAACATCTTCCGCTGTTGGAGTTGGTGCAAAACCATCAGTGCCAGGAACATGAGCCATTATTCATCACCATCCATTTCATTTAATAATTCATTTTTAAAATCAACAGAATTTAATCCAGACATAAAACCACTATTTACATCAGAACCACTTTCTTCAGATATTTTAGAGATATCTTCATCAAATTCTTCTTCAGAATCTTCATCAGTATCATGTTTTTTATCATAAAAAACCTTTCCACCGATTGCTGCAGCTGCTGCAGCAGCAATTCCAGCTGCACCTAAAACACTAGCGCCTTTAATGCCATCTACTTCTCCAGTACTTCCAATCATAGACGGAATTGATAAAGTACCTCCATTGCCAAATAAAGATGTTCCCAAAGATGAGTTACTATCAATTTCATCTTCAGCAATAGTTAATTCTTCATCCTCTCCTGTAAAAGGAACAACAGCTTCTGCATTATATTCACCTGCTACACCATCAACTTGTCCCAAAACAATTTCTTCATCATTAGTAGTTGTCGTATCCTCTAAAGGAACTGTACTTTCAATGTTTTCAATAATTTCTTCATTTGATTCAAGAGTATCATCAGATTCAGCAGATGGTCCTCCACCACCACCAGAATCACCACCTGAGCCTCCATTTGAAGCACCACCTTCGGGATTCTTTCCATTTTCTGATAAAAATCTGTCAATATATTCTTTATTTGCAGGATCAGACCAATTACCATCTTGATAATCCGCAATAGCATTGATAATTACTTCAATATTTTTAAAAACCTCATCAGAATCTTGAGAAACTCGCGATGAAATAGTTCCAAGACAACTTGAATCTAATGCTACAGGCACAGAAGGATCTGCCGCAGCATAACTTACTAAATCATCATATTTACCTTGCGCAGCATCAATAACAGTAGCTAATTGGTCAGCCAATTTTGAAAAACCACTTTTTAAACTAGCAAGTCTACTGGCATCACAATTAGCACTTAACATATATCCATTATAAGATTTACCCATATTATATAATCACCTCAATTTTTATTGTATACTCTATAATCAAATCTTAACATATTGAAAAACAAAAAAAAAGAAAATATTCCTTTTTTTACTTAAATAGACACTTAAATTTAGATTTTTTATTTAACTAGCCTTCATATTTCCAGCAATTACTTTTCCAAGTAGCGTTATAAGCCTCTTCTCCAGCTTTTTCTTTATCACTAAAATATTCCCATTTATGATAAGTAACTTTTCCGCTTTTATCTTTTTTTGGATCATATGCTGGATATTTTTCTAAGGCAAGAGCTTGCGCCGCTAAAGCTAATTCATGAGCTTTCTTGTCCTTAGCAATAGCTTCTTCTATTGCCATTTTGGCATTCTTTGCTATTTCAACATATTCATTAATACTTTCAACAACAGCATTAATCCCATTTTCATATTCAGTAGATAAAGTTTCAAAAGCATTACTATTACCCATTATAAATGCGGTTTGATAATATTCGGAAAGTGTACTTTTAGGTTGTAAATCCTCATCACCAATACTATTAAATGCTTTATCATTCATTGCTTCAACATTACTATTAAACTTTTCATTGACAACAGGATTTTCTGCATAATTTATGTCATAAGGAGCATCTCCTAACATCAACTCATCACCTCTGTATCATTTAATAATGCTTTTTTTAATTCAACAAAATTTGTTCCTGATATAGAATTATTGTTAAAATCTTCATCCTGATTTAAAACATCTTCAACTACATCTGCATTAGTAGAATTTTCTTTTCTCTTATCATACATAATTTTTCCACTAAGTGCTGCCATAGCTGCGGCTGAAATACTGCTTGCTTTAAGTAATTCACTATTATCATTATCATTACTTTCACTAACTAAAGTCATAGGTAACACTGCACTATTACCAAAACCTAAATCATTACTTGCAGAAGATAAAGATGTTTCTATTCCATTAAAATCAATCCCTGATGAGATTTCTCCAACAACTTCATTACCTAAAAAAGGAATTATAACATCACCCATCTTATCAGCAATATCATCAACTTGACTCATAACTATTTCTTCATCAGAAACATCTATATCATAGTAATCCTCACCAAGACTTTCATATATCTCAGAACTGTCAACCCCTAACTCCTTGAGTTCATCTTCTAAACCATCTTCATTAAAACTATTATTTGAATCAAGACTTGGACCAGAATTTGGACCAGAATTTGGACTAGGAGTTGGACTTGGATTATTTTTACTTAAATAAAAATTCAATACCGTACTATTTTCCTCAGAAACAACTCCGTCCCCATCACAATAATCAACAATCGCATTTTCTATCGAAGTAACACTATTAAAAAAATTACTTCTAAGGTTACTTATCTCATCAACAATACCCTGTCTTATATCATTATAACGTACTTCTGGAATTAACGCTTTATACCGCTCTGGTACATCATCAAAATATTTATCTTCCATCGCAACATCATAACTATACGTCAAAGCATTATTCTCAATACTAAGAACAGCTCTTCTCGCTTCAGCAGTTACATCCGGATCATAAAAAATAACATTCCCACTATAATATTCATTATACATAAAATCACCCTGTCAAAACTATTATAAACACTCTACTTCATTAAAATCTTCTACATCAACCTCTTCAAAATCCCTAAATTTTGTAATAAAATTCATCTCATATAACGATAAATTACCATCATCAATATCCTTAACTAATCTTATAAAATTAACTGTATCAATAGTATTATCAATAGAATCTTTCTCAATATTACTCTTTTCAACATTAAGTTCCAATAACTTATATTTATCAGAAATTATTTCCGCAATATCATAAGAAACAAAACCATTAATCTTAGCCAAAAAAACATTTCCTGGAACATATATAAAATCAAAGTATTTATTAAACTCATCAGTAATAGAAAAATTATCTACTTCTTTAAAATTATTATCAAACATTTTCTCAAGATAAAAATAAGAACTATATGCAACCATAAATAAATCATATAAACTAGATATATCCGATAATTCCTTATTTATTTTATAAATAATTTCTAAATCATGTAATTCATTATATAAATTATATAACTTTATTATTTGTTCATTCATTTCTAATTTAGAAGAACCAATCTTTTTATCATCCACTCTAGCTAAAAAACCAATCCCATTAGCCTTTAAATAAGAAGAAAATATTTTCTTACGTTTTGCCTCTTCCTTCTTAATTTCTTTTAACTTATTTTCATACAAATTCTTATTCTCATTGCGTTTAGAAAACTTCTCTTGTAAATCCTTAACAATAAACTCATACCTATAATATAATTTTAATACTGGTAATGTTTTAGCTAAATCTACTATTTCTAAATAATATTTATTTTTAGCTATATCATCTAAATCATTAAAATCTTTATCACTTACAAAAATATTAAAATTTGTTTTACGTATATTTGAATCTTCTAAATAATCAGAAATATTTCTTTTTTTATCTAAAAAATTATTTAAATTAATATATGCATCTCTTCTAATATCAATATCTAATTTAGTTAATCTATCATAATAACTAGATATAACATTACTAGCATTTAAATTATAACTATTTAATTTTTCATTCATTATTTTTTCAGCATAAATATTTAATTCTTTTTTATACTTATCAAGAATTACCCATAAATTAAGTTTTAAATGTTTTAAAAAATCAGGACATTCCCAATATATTGTTTCAAAACTATCTTTTAAATCAATCGTTTTATTACAATCTAAATAATCACTCATATATTTATAAGTAAAAATACTATAAGAAAAGTCACTAATAGTTAATTTAATACCAACTTCTAAAAATTTATTAACAAATTCATTAATAATAGAATTAATATCTTCTAAAGAAATTTCACAATCATCTTTTATTTTACTAATTAGTTGTAATAGTCCTAATTTATAATTACAATCTGAAGTAGAATTAGTAAATTCAATTACTTTCTTCATATCATTTATAGTTTCTTTTTCTTGATTATAATAATTACTTTTATCAGTAGGTAGATATTTTAAGGTTCTAGTTTTCATTTCTTTATATAATTGCTTTTTATATGTATTAAATATTTCTCTTTGGTTATTAACATAAATATTTCTTTGTGTAACTGCATTTTTATGAAAATTTTCTTTCATTCTTTTAGTACCAACTTCACTTTCTAATTGATACTCATCAATATGTCTTTTATTTATTTCAATAGCTTTACCAATCTCTGTAATTTTACTCATTACTTTTACCTTCGCTTTCTTCTTCAATTACACTTTTATTTAAAAATTTTATATGTTCTAATAAATTATTATATAAATAAATTAATTCCATATCGGTAAGCATATCTAAACCAACTACAATGTCTTCTTCATTCATATATTTCACTCTCCATATAATAAAAGACCTTCGTTAGAAGGTCTTAATAACTCATTAATTAATCAGTATCTGTTATACTTGATAATGTACTAAATTGTAAGTTATAAGAAATTGAACCACCAGAAGCGTTATTTTCGCAGTCAACATCTTGACCCTCAACCCACATATAAATTCTAACTTTAGTAACTCCAGCTTGAATATCAAAAACTTTTTGGTATGCAGATGCAGAAATTCCTGCAGATGTTGTTGTAATATCTGGAGTAACAGCACCAAAGTAAGTAGAATCAGTTGAATCTAATAAAACATTAGCAGATGCAGTAATATCAGCTTTTACACCATTGTAAGCTAATACAGAACCTCCAGTTTGTGTTGTTGTAATATGATAAACGTCACTAGCATTTTTTACTGCTGCTGCTGTATGAATATCATAATTTGGCTCCCAAATAACTGGATCAGTTCCACCTTTTAAAGCTTGTGCCTCCGTTGCAGATGCTCCAGCAGAAACAGTACCATGATTAATAAATGCAACACGTGATGCATTTTCAATACCAGTTGAAGTGCCTAATGCAATAATATTTGAATTTGAAGTTAAATAAATAGATTCTGCTTGGTTAGTTTGGAAGAAAATATCAAATGCAATAAAACTTCCTGAATTACTACTATGAGTTTCTGTAGACTGTTCAGCAGTTATTATATAATCTCCATCACTATTACTTGCAATTTCACCCTCAAACATCTTCATGAAACCAGTAGAACTATCAATCTCACCAATTGTTGAAACTGGAACAATTGAATTTGTAGCAGATCCATCAGCACTATATGTTGGTAATTGGTTAGTTACTCCTACATAATTTGTACCTGCACCGTTAATATCAGCATTACTAATAACTGTCTTCCAATTAATAGCATCAACTGAAACTTGTAACCCGTGTGATGCTGCAACATTTACATCAATCTTTTCAACTGTAACTGTTTTATTAGCAGTAAACCATGCATAAGTACTACTAGTCAAAACAACTCCAGTAAATAAAATCATTAAAATTAATATAAAAATCTTTTTTCTATTTTTTTTCGTTTCTTTTGTTTTTCTTCTTTTTGGTCATAACCTTTTCACTCCTTATTCTATTTATCGACATGTTCTTCTGTTATATCCATATGCATCTTAATTTCTCCACCAAGCAAATCATTTTTGCATTGTGGATCATCACCTTCAATCCATATAACAACAGTAAACCTATCTTTAGTATCAGGTTTAAAGTTCTTTCTTTGTTCTAAAACTGCGATAGTATCAGATACAAACTCTTTTGTATCTGGCTCAGCTTCTTTTGTATCTCGACTCTTTTTGGCATATACAATAGATTCTCCATTACGATAAATCATAATTCTAATAGCTTCATCTACATTCTTAATAGTATCATCAATATCAATTTCATACCAATAATGAACAGTCTCCTTACCAGTATTAATAACATAAAACGTATAAGCTATATAATTATCTCCATTATGTGCTCCCGTTGCTTCTGTATCAATATCTTCTGGTAACCATTTAATAGATATATTATCCATATAATCTATTGTATCAGCAACTAATGTTCTAGCTTTATTACTGACTTTACCATCTTCTGATAAAAACACATTTTTACGATTAGCCATATTTTTATCTAATGTAACAGTAAATCTACCACCAGCATAAATAATATATAAAAACAAATAAATTACTGAAATTAAAATTAATAAAAGTAAAAACACCACTTTAACGACTTTAATAAACAACTTCTTTTTATATACTTTTTGTGCTTCTACTTCTACAGAATTATTCATATTCTCACCACTTGTCTTTATATAGTATTTATACTCTGCCACCTTTCTACCATTACACCCCAATTATAATAAACTTTCATTTTCTACGCAATACAATTTTCAAAAAAAATCTTTTATTTGTTATTTATGTAAAGTATTTTACACACAAATATATTTATATGTTACACAAATACTTAATTGATATTCTTTAAAACAATAAAATTAATAAATTTAGTATCAGTATTATATTGATCAGTAGTCCAAGTTTTAACAATTTTAAAATCTAAAATATTATCACAAATCTTTTTAAATTTATCTTCTGTCATATCATTATAAAATCTATTATTAACAATTTTCTCATCCCTACCTAATTTAAATGATGCATATAAGACTCCATTATTTTTTAAAGAATCACAAACCTTTTTTAAGCATAAAATTAAGTCTTGTGTATTCAAATGTAGTAAAGAACAGCAAGCAAAAACACCATCAAATTCTTTATTATAATTAATGTCTAGAAAATTCATTTGTTCAACAGCAACTTTTAATGTCTCACTAGCTATCTTACACATTCCTCTTGAACCATCAATTGATTTTACTCTGTGTCCTTTTTCAATAAAGAATTTACTATCTCTACCTGTTCCACAACCCAAATCTAAAATATATGAATTAGGTTTTAAGTAACTTAAAAATATTTCAGGTACATCAAATTGATAATTATTTAAAAATTCATCTGTCCAATCATTTTTATATTTACTAGAATTATTATCATAATAATTTAACGTATTATTTATATAATTCTTCATCAAATCACCAATCCTAACTATAAGTTCATTATATCAAAAATATTGAAATAATTAAAAAAATATGATAAAATTAGGCCAATTAAAGGAGGCTACACTATGATTACTGAAAATGTCTTTTTACTTAGATTTTTAGCAACATACATATCAACATATATTAGTATAATTATACCAACGATTGTTTATACAAATATAAGTATGGCAATATTTAATAGATTTAAGTTAAAAAAATTATCAAAGACTGGGTATATTATAAATAATCAAATACCAACACCTACAAAAGTAGACAAGATGGAAGTAAATGAAAAAATATATGATTTTATATTATCGTATATTGAAAAATTAAAAGATTATACGAGTGAAGATAATTTACAAGCACTTTATCGTAATATAAAAACTGCTAAAATAAGTAAACAAAATCCTTTAACAGCTTTATATTATAGTGGTTTATATAATTCTAAAACTAATGAGATTAAGTATTTAACTGAAAAATCAGTTGGTCATGAACTACTTCATTTAGCATCTAGTTATTATGATCAAAAAGCAAAGACAAGTTATATCGGATTTAAACAAGCAAAAGACTCAGTTTATATTGGTCAAGGTTTAAATGAAGGTTATACAGAATTATTAGCGTCAAGAATATACAATGAAAAGAATAAAATAACCGCTTATCACAAAGAAGCTAAAATAGCTAAATTATTTGAATATTTTTTCGATGATCCAAAAGAAATGGAAAATTACTATTTTAATCATGATTTACCAGGATTCATACATCATATGGAAAAATATACTTCAAGACAAAACGTTATAAATACTCTATTAGATATAGACGAAATAAATAGTTATTCACAAACATTAGGAAGTCCTCTACCAACTATAAATAGTATTAAAACTCAACTTACATTATATAATTGGTTTGATCTAATAATCCTGCTAAAGTAGCAGAATTTAGAAATACAATCTGTGAAGATAAAATGGTAAAATTAATTTTAGATGGAAAAAAAGCCATAATAAAAAGAGGAAATGTAATATTACAAAAACCTTCAACTCCAGCTTACGCAAAATAAAAAGACACATCATTTTTTTAAAGTGTCTTTTATGTTTTTAAATGGTGCCCTTTTGGTGGAAGTATAACAACTTTTATTTTTCTATTTTTCTTAATATTTCATTACATATTTTTTGATGGCCAACACTGTTAGGATGTAGTCCATCTTTTAAATCTGATATTTTTAACAACTCGAAAATATTTAAATAATCGATTTTATTTTGATAGCAAATACTTTCTAATACTTTATCAAATTTAAGTATTTCTTTATTCAAATAACTAATGTTGTTATCCCAAGATAATGGATTAACTTGAGATTCATCAACTTTTGATAAGCCTATAAATAAAATATTTTGAGTATATTCTTTTGCCATATTAATTAAATCTAAAATATTGTTCTTAAAATCCGATATTGACACATTGTTTTTTTCAGCAACTATATATGAATCATTAATACCAACAGAAAAAATAATAATAGTTTGAGCGTTTATATTATGTCTATGACTACATTCGTATTCAAAACGCGTTTTTACATTTGTAGTAGTATCACCTGGAATACCTAAGTTAAAAATATTATAATAACAATCATTTTTGCTTTCTAATACCAATCTTAATCTATTTACCCAACCAGCATTTTCATCATCCCATGCTCCATAAACAATACTATCTCCAAATACTAATATATTAATATCTTTCATATAACCTCCAAATAATTAATAAATTAATTATGTCAATTTACAAGTGTGTTTCTAAATTGTCAAAGCAATTCAATTTATAAAAATATTTTACCATAAATTTTAGACACATTAAAACTCGAACTTAAAAGTTCGAGTTTACTATCAATCTGGTGCTCGTATTCGGACTTGAACCGAAACTCTATCGCTAGAAGCAGATTTTGAGTCTGCCGCGTCTACCATTCCGCCATACGAGCAAGCACAAATTCATTATAACATACTTTTTTAATTTTCAAAGAAAAAATTGAAAAATATTATAATAACAATCATTTATTTTCTATATGCTAATGCTAATTCTAATCTAATCGAACACTCAACAACGCAATATTAAGTGTTCCGTTTTTATTTTATGGAAGTTTCCTTGACATATTCATAACATCATAAAAACGACTTTTTGACAAGTCGTTTCCTATTACTACTCGAACATTCGAGTTTGCTATCAATCTGGTGCCGAAAACAGGACTTGAACCCGTAACCTACTGATTACAAGTCAGTTGCTCTACCAATTGAGCTATTTCGGCATAATGTTTATAAATAATAAACATCACGAAATTAATTATAACATAACTAATTAATTAATCAAGTAAATTTCAAAAATTTGTTAAAACTCATTAGAAACATTATCTTCTCTATATTTAGAAACATACAAATCTGATTCATTATCATCAACTTTTTGACTTTCTGCAATTAAATTTTGCATATCTGGTAAATCATCTAATGTAGAAAGACCAAAATAATCTAAAAAATCACTTGTAGTTTCATATAATATTGGTCTGCCAGGCAAATCACTACGACCAGACTCTTTAATGAAACCTTTCGCAACTAACTTTCTCATAATCTGTGTACTACCAACGCCACGCATCGCATCTACTTGAACTCTAGTAACAGGTTCATTATAAGCAATTATCGCTAAAGTTTCTAAGGCAGCCTGACTTAATGTATTAGTCTCAGGATTTTCAAGCAACTTTTGATAATATTCTTTATGTTCAAATTTAGTTGTAATCTTAAATTTATTACCTAAAAAATCAATTCTAAGTCCTCTATCATCCGCTTCATAATCATGCTTTAACTCCATCAATAAAGCCTTAGACTCATCTTCATTTATTTCCAAAACTTCTTCTATTTGTTCAAACGTAAGTCCCTCTTCACCAACTACAAATAAAAGTCCTTCTAAAACTGCTTTATTCTTCATTTGCCACCTCACAAATAATATCATCAAAAGTATCATTTTGTGTAATGATTAACTCCTTACTTTTAGCCATTTCTAAAATAGCTAAAAAAGTCGCCACAACATATTCCCTATTCACAACAGGAAATAACTCTTCAAATGATACTCTTCCCTTAACTCGAAGTAATTTCTTTATCTCATATCTTCTAGAAGAAACAGTAATTTCTTTAACTGTAATCTTTGTATTTAAAGGTTTATTATCTTTCTTTCTCTCAAGATATTTTTTAAAAGCCTCTACTAAATCATCAAGTGTTACATCACTAGTAATTTCACTTACTTCATCAACATAATTCTTTATATTCTCAGGTGACTTAGTATATATCTCTTTACGCAATTCTTCTTTTTCTTGTAATACTTTAGTAATTTCTTTATAAGCTTGATACTCTAATAATCTATTAACAAGTTTCTCTCTCGGATCCTCAACTTCTTCATTATTTTCTTCAGTCTTAATATTTGGAAGTAATAATTTAGATTTAATTTCAATAAGTTCAGATGCCAATACTAAATACTCACTCGCAATCTCTAAATTCATCTTTTCTTGAGTCTCAAGATAACTCATATATTGCTTAGTAATCTCTTCAATCTCAATATTCATTATATCCATCTTACTTTCTTTTATAAGATGCAATAATAAATCAAGTGGTCCCTCAAACTCATTAATTTTAAATTCAACATTCATATACTTCACTCCTGAACTATCACCATTATACCACAAGGAAAAAATATATGCTATAATGAATACAGGTGATTAAAATGAAACGTTTTACTATGCGTGATGAAGAATTTATATGTGAAAATTGTAAAAAAACAGTACCCCCACTAAAATACACTGCTAGAGATCATTGTCCATATTGCTTATACTCTAAACATCTAGATATATTACCAGGCGATCGTGAAAATGACTGTCATGGATTACTTAAACCAACCGGCATTGAAAAGTTTAAAGATAACTATAAGATTTTATATAAATGTGAAAAATGCCATGAACATCACAAAAACATCATGGCAAAAGACGACAATATGGACTTAATAATTGAACTATCTAAAGCAAATTAAACTTGTAGATTATCTACAAGTTTTTATTTTATTTTCCGGTACATAAATTAATCTTTTAACACCTTCATAATTACCACTTTATCTAACTCCTCCAAACTACATCCAAAAGCTATTGTCTCTACTAATGCACTCTGTTGTGGAGAAATTCTTTTCTTAATTTTATTTCTATTCATAGTCAATCCATGATTACCAATAGAACTTCTTGAATCAACTACCTCACTTCTAACATCCCATAAATATTCTTCTACATCACTAAGTTTTTCTCTAACAAGTTCTTCTTTTTCAACAATTTCAGTAAATAACTGACTAACTGAACTAATCTTCCCATCGGAACGATTAAGTTCTCTATAAATAGAATTAAGTAAATAATTAATAGTATTATAAGTTCCCTCATAATTTTGACGTAACCCTTCATCAGAAAATAATAAAGACAAATATCCTAAATTATGCATCCATTTCTTTTCTAATTCACTTTTATCTTGTCCAAACATTTCAACAGAACAAAAGACAAAATAAATTTTGTCGCTTTGGTCGTCACCGATCAAATTCCCTACTTCTAAGATAGAGTAATCTCTATTCTCCATAGGCTTAAATTCGCAACAGTCGCTGCCGTACTAAATTTTAATTAACTTTAATTTACTTTATATTTTATATATTTCTAATTTTGATAATGCATTTTTAATCCTTCAAACATAATATTTATACTCGCATTAATATCTCGATCATTTTCATTTCCACAATTCTCACATTTCCAGTTTCTTATATTTAAATCATTTGTTTTTTCTGTCTTACTGTAACAATGACTACATTTTTTACTACTTGGGAAATATGTATCTACTTGATAATAATATTTTCCTTTGAGCTGACACTTCCACTTCAGTAACTGACATATTTTATTGAAACTGGCATCTAATATATTTTTGGCAATATTGTGATTACTACTCATTTCCTTAACCTTTAGTTTTTCACTTACGATAATATCATGTTCTTCAACTATTCTATTTACTACATTTATCAAATTATGTTTTCTACTATTTTTTATTTTACTATGTAACCTTGCTATTCTTAATTTTGTTTTGTAATAGTTATTGCTTCCCTTTACTTGACGTGCTAATTTTCTTTGTAATCTCTTTAGCCTCTTTTCACGTTTTTCTATCTCTTTTGGATTACTATATTTTTCTCCATTACTTGTCACAACTAAATCTTTAATTCCCAAATCAATTCCCACAATATTAGTTGG
>JBGVNW010000017.1:0-5787 GCA_045125935.1 Bacilli bacterium
AAGTAAATCAATAGCTTCTTTTTTGTTTTTAGCAGTGAAATTGGTAGTATCCATATAGTTAGCAGCTTTGTAACGTTTTTCTGACGCATCATTTTTATCGCTATAAATACCATCCATTTCCATGTTATTAAGTTCAAAGAATAATAAATCTTCTTTCATTTTAGATAGAGCTTTTCTTTCTTCTTCTGCAATTTGTTGCCATGTTCTACCTAAATTATCTTTTAATGTATCAATATTAATATTTTCTAAAACTTGTTGATATTCTTTAGCTACTTGAGTTGTTTCTTTTATTGCATCTGTTTCTTGTTTTTGAACTTCTACCGATTTGGTTTTTACATCAACAACTGATTTATTTGATGCATTTGAAGCTTTCGCTTTACCAGATGTTGATGAAGTAGCATTGGTATAAATTAAAGGATTAACTGCATCATCAATAGTTTTAGCTTTCATTTTAACCATTTCAGTAGCAAAGATTTTAATTCTATCAATTAATCCGTCCCAATAATCTATTCCTAAAATACCACTAGATTTATTAATATTTGCTTCACGTTTAAGTTCATTAAACATATCTTGAAGAGTAGAATTTTCTTTTGCTTTCTTTTTAAAAGTTGCAGATTTATTTACTTTGTCTAAGGCTTTCATTGTTGCTTCAATATGGTCTTTAACATTCGTAGATGCGATTAGTGCTTCTTTCTCTTCGTCCAATGCTTTCTTAGCTTGTCTACTAGCTTTTGTTACTTTGTCTTTTGATTTTGCAACTTCTTCTGTTTTATTAGAAGCTTCATTTTGAGCTTGAGTTAATTGTTCTGTCGCATTTGTTTCTTCTTTTTTAGCATTAATGTTTTCTTCAATAGCTAAACTTTCTTTTTCAATAGCTTCTTTTTCATCTTTCCAATATTGTTCAGTTATGTGTCCATCAGATAATAAAGCTTTTGTTTTATCTAAAGTAGCTTGTTTTTCTTTAGCTAATTGACGTTCTCTATTAATGTTAAGCTCCATTTCATCTCCAAGAGCTAAAGATAATTGATACATTTCTCTCCATTGAGATACATCATCATCGTCAATAGTTTCTGCTCTATCTCGTAAATCTTGGAAATCAATTTTTTCTGAACTATCATCACTTAACTTAGAATATTCTTTAGAAGCTTCAATTAAACGCATAACTTCTTCATATGCTTGTTTATAATTTTCAACAGATTCACTGATAGTTTCTGCGACTTTTTCTTCTTGTTTAACTTGTTCTTCTTTTTGTTCTGTAATTATATATTCATTATCTACTTTTTTAACTCCAACATCTTCTTGTTTCTGTAATAAATCAATTTCTTTTTGGTATATAGCTTCTTGTTCGTCTACTGCAACACCTAAATCTTTAGCACTTTTAATCATGCCTTCTGCTAAATAAATCCATGCTAAATCTCCATTAGAAACATTGTCAAAACCGTATAAAGCGTCTTGTTTAAATGAATCATAAAAGTCATATGCTTCTTTATCTTCAACAATTTTCCCCTGAGCGTCAACAATTTTAATTATTTGTCTACATAAATTTTCACAAGTCTCTGCAACGCTTGCTTCTACTTCTCTTGTTTTTAAAAGCTCTTCTCTATATTCTGCTTCTGAAAGTTTTGCTTTTTCTCTTTCAGCAGTCATTTCATGTGTTCTTCTAATGGCTTCTATAATTCCATCATTATTTTTCTCATATTCTATTCTTTCTTTATTGGCTTGTATCCACTCTTTTAAAGTTTTTACATTATCGTCATGAACACCTCTGTCATTGTCTGCTATATTTTGAGCTAAATCATCTGGTGATAAGAACCATCGTGCTTTTGGACTCTGTTTTAATAATTCATCAAAGTTAGCAAAATCTCCTTTTATAAATGGTTCTGCTCCTTGACTTTCTAGACCGTTAATAATATTTCTAATATCAACTTCCATGATATTCATTAATCTATCATATTGTTTTCTTAATGCTTGGAAGTCTTTTTTATTAAGAACATCGTCTTCGGCTATTGCCATCTCTACCATTCTTTTTAATACATCGTTTAACTCTTCAAATCTTTCATGGTAGACAATGTATTCTTTAGCCATTTTATCTCTAGGGTCGTCATAACCTTCATAATCATAATCTTTAAAACTAGCAGTAACTTTTCCATTTTTGAGATATGTACCCATTTGAGCTTCCATTAAAGCAATAGCGGCATCTGGTAAATAATGTTCTTTATTAACAGCATTTCCTCCGTTCAAAGAATCGGAATCAATAAGATTAGTTTCAATTTTTTGTTGAGCTTGTACTAATTTTTCAGTTGCCTGTGCAGTTTCTAATATTGCTTCTGTTTGTTGTCGTTGAACTTGTACTTGTTCTTGTTGTTTAGGAAGTAAAGACATTAAATAGTTTTTATTTTCTTCTAGAACTGCTTTTTCTTTTTCTAGATTTTCTAATACTCTATCATAATAAGAATCTCCATTTTTAGATTCTAAATCGGAAATTTCTTTTTTAAGTTGGTTGACTTTGAAATATATATCATAAAACTCTTGTGCTTCTTGTTTACTAAATCCTAATCTTTTAGCTATCTTATCAAATTCATCAGTTTTACCAATCTGTTTATCATATGCAATATTTGTATCATTATTTCCTAAGATTTTAAACATTGCTTGTTTTACTGCTTTGTCTGTAACTTCTTGCTTTCCATCTCTAACCATTTGTAATGCTTGTTTTTGTGCATCTTCTATATATTTAGAATAAACTCCAGAACCTTGCTCGTAGGCTTTTAATTGCTCTTTTAATTGATTTAATTGTTTATTATTTGTTTCTAAATCAACTTTACCTTCTCTGGCAATTTCTTGTTTAATTCTAGCAATATCTTCTAATACAACTTTTTCACTTTCAGTTGTTTTTTGTAATGCAGTTTCGATGGCTAAACTATCTCTTAATCCTTTTTCTGAAATATCGTACAATAATTCTTCAGCTGTTTTATTAGCATAATCATATTGTTCAAGAATTTTTTCATATTCTCCAAGTATATCTTTCTTAGCATAATACTCACTTAACATATCTGTATTTACTTTTTTATCATTCATGTCGGTATTTTTATTTTTCATATATTGACCAACATAAGTTGTTTTATCTCCGCCACCGATATTATTTTCATAACCCATATCCATAGCTGCGTTTTCAGTTGCTTTCCAAATCATGGCTTTGTCTAAAGTTTTAATTTCTTTTTCATGTTTTTTATAAATATTATCGTAATTTAATCCAGTTAATTCTAGAATAGCGTTAAAACGTTGTTGAGCATCAGACATATTTTCAATTTGTTGTACTTGTTCTCTTATTCTAGCTTGTTGTTTTGCTTCTAAACTTTCTGATATTGAATCTTGTTCTTGTTTAACTTCTGTAACATTTTTAACTGCTTTAGCAACTTCATTTTGTTGAGTTACTTCTTGTTTTTTAGGTTTACTTGTTCGTGTAATTTTTCTGTTTGTTTGTTCTGTTAATTTATCTAATCTTTTAGCTTCTTCATAAATTTTTTGGAATAAATCAAATGCATTATCTGTATAATTAGCTACAAGGGCATCTAATTGACCTTTACGTTGTTTGTATTCATCAGTTTGGTTATATTTACCTTTACGACCTTCTGATATTAGATTAGCTCTTCTTTCTGAAGCACTTGCTAAATCTTCGGTTGGGAAGTCTTTTGCTAATTTAGTCATTTCTGTTTTACTTAATCGTTTACCACTACCAACAACATTTCCAATTCGCATTAATAAGTCGTCTAGTTTTTCTTCTGCAATTCCTGCTTGTAAAGCCATAGATTTTAATGCCATAGTTTTATCGTCTATTGCATTAGTTTCTTGTTTAATAGCTTCGGTAACTTTGTTAGTATTATTAACTTTATCTTCTGCGATTTGATTTGCTTTTTCTTCTACTTTGTTAGATTGTTGAGTTGATTCTGAAACATTATAAATTTCTTTGTATAATTTTGCCAATACATCTTTTTGAGCATTAAAACCTTTACTACCTTTTTCAATGGTAAAGTTAGCATTACCAGTTTTTTGTTCCATTGTAGTTAATGCTTGTTCTGCTTTTGTAAAAGATTCTTTTAAAGCATACATTGATTTTCTAGCTTCATCGGTTAATCCAGTTCCACTAGATAATGCCAAGCTAAATTTTTCTACTTCGTTTTTAACAAGTTTTAATAACTCAGAAAGATTTTCTAAATTGTTATCTCCAAGAGCAACACTTCTAAACAATTCTTGCATATTTTTATTTTGTTGAGTTACATCAATTTTAGCGATATTTTTTGATACATCTGCTTGTTCTTTTAATGCTTTGTTATTATTTTGTGTGGCTTTTGTATGATTAATAGTTTTATTAATTTGTTCTTGTTTCTTTTGATTTAAACGTTGAATTTCGTCTTCTTCATCTTCTAAATAAGATAAACCATATTTTTCAACTTGATTTACTTTACGTTTAAGAACTTCAATAACTTTTGATTTAGCTTCATATTCTGCTAATAAAGATATTTTTTCTTTTAAAGATAGATTTTCTGCATCTAATGATTTAGTCATATAAGTAGATATACGATAGTTTGGATTTTTCTCTGCCTTATCTTCTGCACGAATGATTGATAAACCTTTATCAACTTCTTCTGATGAAAGTTTAGAATAATATTTTTCAACTTCTCCAGTTAAATCTTTCCAAGTTTTTCTTTGTCTGTCTATTACTTGGTTAATGTCTATCATGACTTGTTCGTTCTTTTTATTAGCTAAATAAACTTTTTCTGCCATAATATCTTGATTTTCCATTTGTTTAGCTAATTCTTCAACAGACATTTTTTGTTTCTTAACTATTTTAACAGTATTTTCATTGTTAGCATTATTATTAAAATTATCAAAACTATCTTTACCTCTATCAAGAATATTAATTAATTCTTTCATATCTTTAATAGTATCAGTAAGAGGTAGGTCGTTATCTAATACGTTATTATAATCTTTAATAACTTTACTGCATTCTCTATATTCATTAGTTCCACGTTTAAATGTTTTTTGAAGTTCTTTTAGTTTGGCAAGATGTTCATTACCTTGTTCAATTTCTGCATTTTTAGTATTGATGAATTGTCTAATTTGGTCTTCTGTTACACCTAATTCTTTTTTATATTGTTGTACTTTATCTGTTAATGATTGCCATTTTTCTTCGTCCATTGATTTTTCGGCAATTAATTTATCAAAATCTTTAGCTAACCAACTTAAATCTTGACGCATTTCACTTGTTTGCTCTTTAGCTAAATTCATAGCTTGGGAATATTGAGTAAATTCTGAAACAGTCTCTTTTAAACTAATAACTTTATCTAAATCAACGTCTTTTTGTTTAGCGTCTTCTGTTACATCAAAATCACTATCTGCTAAATAAATACGATTTAATTCTTCCCAAGTATTAATATTCTTTTTGGTATTTGTAATCATATTATTTAGGTTTTTAATAGCTTCGGTATATTTATTAATAACTCTTTCATCTGTCGCTTTAGCTGCCGCTTCTTTGTATTCATTAATTTGTTTTGTAATTCTACCAAAGAATCGTTCGGTTTTTTCATAGTCGATAGCATCGTCATCTTGTAAACGGAATTTATCAATTACTTCCTCATATTCTAATAAAGCATCATATAATTCATCTTTGGTAAATCCAACCATTTCTTCCATGTAAGAACCGGCATCTTTGTATTTACCAAATTTACCTTTTAACCAATTATTCGCTTTAGCTTCATTTTTCTGAGTATTTTGAGAAGTACGTTGTTC
>JBGVNW010000018.1:0-15280 GCA_045125935.1 Bacilli bacterium
AGAGGTTACCATCACAAATATGAAAAATAGCTATTTATTTTAATTTAAAATTCATATATTATGAGTTGTTTTTGGAGTGGACTTTTGTACACTCCTTTTATGTTCTTTATAAGGAGAAAATTCCTTATAAACAAAAAAAGAGATTAAAATCTCTTAATAATTTCTATCTCTTAGGAATGGTGGAATATCTAAATCACCATCGCCCGCTGGTGCTTCTTCTTGTAAAATTTCTGGTCCTCTATACTCACTAACTGGTGTTGCAACACGTCTGTTAGGTGTTACATTACTAAATACCGGTTGAGGTTGTTCAGCTGCTTGTTGAGCTTTTTTATTTTTCTCAAAACCAGTAGCAATTACTGTAACAATAACTTCATCAGATAAGTTTTCATTAATTACAGAACCAAAAATTGTATTAATATCAGTATTAGCAGCAGCCCTAACTACTTCTGCAGCTTGTTCAGCTTCAAACAATGTTAAATTAACTCCACCTGTAATATTGATAATAGCATCAGTTGCTCCTTCAATAGAAGTTTCAAGAAGTGGTGATGAAACAGCTTGTTTAGCGGCTTCAATCGCTCTGTCTTCTCCCATACCAATACCGATACCAATAATAGCTTGTCCACTCTTTTCCATTACTGCTTTAACATCCGCAAAATCCAAGTTGATAAGTCCAACTACCGCAATCAAGTCAGAAATACATTGTACTCCTCGACGTAATACATTATCAACTTCTTTAAACGCTTCTGCCATTGGAGTTGATCTATCAATAATTTCTCTTAATCTATCATTTGGAATAATAATTAATGTATCTACATGTTTTTTTAATTCTTCAATACCTGCCAACGCATGTTTCATTCTACGTGGACCTTCAAACGAGAAAGGCTTAGTTACAATTGCAACAGTTAATGCTCCAAGTCCTTGAGCAATCTCTGCAACTACTGCTGCTGAACCAGTTCCAGTTCCACCGCCCATTCCACATGCTATAAAAATCATATCAGCACCTGTAAGTGCTTCTTCTATTTCTTTTTTAGATTCAATTGCTGCTTCTTTCCCAATGTTAGGATCAGCACCTGCTCCTTGCCCATCAGTTAAAGATATCCCCATTTGAATCTTAACATCAGCTTTAGATTGATTTAATGCTTGTCTATCAGTGTTAGCAGCAATAAACTCAACACCTTTAACACCAGATTCAACCATACGGTTAATAGCGTTTCCACCACCACCACCTAAGCCGATGACTTTTATCGTTGTTACCATATCCATTTCTAATCCGCCTAACATATCTACCTAGTCCTCCTTAATTATCAAAAAAATGTCCAAACACTCTATTCACTATATTATCGTTAGTCGCTACTTTTCTACTAGTAGTGATTAAATTTTCCTTATCAGATTCACTAATCATACTTAAAGATTTTCCTCTAAGAGACAATTTATCATCAAAATATTTTACTACCCCTAAAGCACTACTATACTTATTATGTCTAATTCCCATAATATCTATATTACATACTTTAGCTTTAAGTTCAAACACGTTATCAACCATATATTGAAAACCTGCTAATTCACTCAAACCACCTATTACAATTATATAACGTATTTCTCTTTTTGTTAAGTTTTTTATTTCATTTTTAGCAAGTTTTAATATTTCATCAATTCTAGATTGTACAACTTTTGAAACGCCAACTTGTGAAATTTCCTTAACCTCTCCTGTATTAGTAACACACTCTACAACATCATTAATATCAGCATAACTTGCAACAGCTAAAGCATTTGTCTCTTTTAACTTTCGAGACTCATCTAATGATATTTTGAAAATATATGATAAATCCTTATCAACATTAAAACTACCAATTGGAATAATGGCATTTTTTATTTGAATTCCCCTATTAAATACTGAAACATTAGTAGATAACTCTCCAATATTAATAATGGCACCTACTTCTCCATCATACTTATCATTTCTAATTGAAAAATAATCGCCAGTTGATGAAAAAGCTACATCAATAGTCTCTAATCCACTAAGTTTTAGTACCTCAAGAATTCTATACAATGGCTCTTTTGGTAAAGTACTAACTACTACCTTAGCCTCAATAACTTTTCCCGGCATTCCTTTTGGATCTTTAATATTTTCCATATCATCAACTTTAAAACTAATAGGACTAGCAGTAATAACTTCAAATTCATCACCAATGTGCCCAGTTAAAGCATCTTTAAGTACTGCCCTAACATCTTCCCCCGTAATAGCATCATAATCTATTACATCACAAGAACCAACAACTATATCCATAGTACATCCTGTCGGTGGAACTGCCGCAATAACTTTAACAATCTTAATACCAAGCATATCATTAATTTGCTTCATAGCACTTCTAACAGAAGCAACCGCAAGCTTAGTATCTTCAATTTGTCCATTTCTAATTCCATTGGACTTACTACTAACAGAAGCTAACGTATGATAAACACCATCATGTTTTTCCACAACTACTACTTTTACACTATTTGTACCTAATTCAATTCCAGTATAAACATTATCCATAGCCAGCAACTCCTATTCTTAAATTTTATTATACTATAATTTTTTTAATTGGCCAAGTCTTTATTAAATTATTCAATATAATAAACATCATACCCATATTTTGAATCGATATTCTCACCATTCAAAAGTACATAATCAACTATTTTTTTTGCAAACTGCGAATACTCATAATCATCCTCATAATCATTCATAGAAACTATAAATATCTGATTATCTAATTTTTTTAATTTATCAATCATTTTATTAGTACCATCATACCCAAAATTTCCATATAACAAAACATCATAATAATCCAAATAATTATTATTAATAATATCATATTGCATCGAAAAATAAGATAAAACAACAGCATCTTCATAAGTATTTAAAAACTCATTAACTTCTAAAGAATGTTCATAACTTTCTCTAGCATGTAACGTATATTCAAAATGTTCAAATTCTGAAGTAAACACAGGATCATAATTTACTGCCAATTGAGCTGATGCAAATAAGGAACAGATAATAATAACTAAACTAATAAAAATATCATAAAACCCCTTCCATCTTAAATAAGGAACAAACATCATAAAAATACCAGCACAAAATAATGAGAAATGACAATAATCAAATAATGGAACAGCAAAGAAAAAAGAAAATATTAAATAATAATTTTTAATATCTTTAGGATTCAAATAAATAAAATATAATCCTAATATCAAAAAGAAAATACAAACATAAAACATCAAAGAAAAAGCCTTAGAATTACTAGAAGAAAAATCAAATAATCCTAAAAAACATAAATCAATAAAATTAAATAAAGCTCCATTAATTATTAAGTATATTAAAAAAATACTACATGGTATTAAACACCCAATAGCCCTCCTACCTATCTTTTTCCAATTACCAAAATATTTAATAAAAGTTGGTAAAATAAAGAAACAGCCAACTGTATGTTTAGAAAGAATCGCAAGTCCAATAAAAAAACCAACTAAATAATCTTTATCACTATATTTTTCTTCTAAATACAATATAATTGCCATCATTGTAAAACACATAAAATTATATGTTGCTAGAATACCATAAAAATTTAGTCCAATTAAAATAGCTAAAATCAAATAACTCTTTTTATCATATAACTTATATAAAAAATAAAAAGTAATAGTAACTAAAAGTGCTTGTTCTATAATAAACATTAAATAATTATTCCAAAATAGTAAACCAATTGCTCCATAAAAAGCATATAAAGGCGTAGAAATAGTATTAAAATCCAAATATGGAACTTGTCCTTTAGCTATAGCATAACTAAATCCATAATTAGCAATTGGATCACCATATGAAATAGCAAATCCAAAAAACTGATAAATTAAAATAACTAGCAAAAATACCAATACATATTTTAAATTATTCTTAATAATCTTCCTTATTTTTAATTTCATACACAGAATAATTCCCTTCTATTTCCAAAATTTCTCCGTTATCAATTACATATTTCAAAGCATTTTGATCAGTTTGTTTATTAGAACCAATTTCACTCTTATCTACAAAAAAGATACAATCGTCCTTACTCTTAATTTCTTCTATTAATTTTCTACTACCATCATAGCCCCAATTACCAGTATTAATTAAATCTAAATACCCAATATCTAAATCATTAATTATTTTAAAATAATATCCATCAGCACTTAAAAATATAATTTCTCTATCATCATACTTTTCAATTAATTTATTAATTTTATTAGAAAATTCAATATAATCACTTGTTAAATATCTATATTCAAAATGATTAATATTATTTGGATATTTAATATCATCATCATCTCTATATTTTAAACTAAGTATTGTTAACCCCATTAATATTCCTATAGTAAACAATTTTATATTAAGATGAATCTTAATATCTCTTTGTAACAAGATAATAAATAAAAAAGCTAAAAAAGCTACTTGAAAATGATAAAGATCAAATAAAGGTAAAATTATACTAAAAAAACTTAATAAATAATAATTACTTATATTACTCTTATCTTTCTTTATTAAGTAAATAACTATTCCTATCATTAATATACTAAGTAACGCAAAAATATTAAATCCCTTACTATTAGCTGTAAAATCAAATAATCCAAATAAACACAAGTCAAAGAAATTTCCAAAACTCTTAAAAATAAGTAAGTATATAATAAAAATTATTCCTGGAATTAAACATCCAATAAATCTCTTAAATATTTTTTTTGGTTCTTTTAAATAGTAAATCGTCGGCAACAACATAACTACTCCAACCGTCTGTTTAGTTAAGATAACACACGCTAAAACAAAGCCAATTAAATAATCATTTGCCTTTATATCTTCTAATTTTATAAGTATTAAAAATAATAAAAATAAAAACATATTATAGCTTGGAAAAGCAACTGATAATGGAAAAATCATAAAAAATAAAAATAAATAACTCTTGTCCTTTAAATAGCTATTTAATAAACAAAAAATAATAGTTAAGATAAAAGCTTGTTCGATATGAAATACTAACATACTAGAACCAAATATATGAAATGGTAATGACATAATAAATGGAAATAAAGGTGTAATTACCATATTAAATTCTTTATAAGGAATTAGCCCTTTATATATATTATGCACAAATCCATAATTCCAAATTTCATCCAAATTAACAGGTTGAACTATAAGATTCCAAAATAAAAAGAAAAAGAAGATCAAAAAATACTTAATATACGGTCTTATTATTTTTAATCTCTTTTTCATACATTACTCCTTTATTTCAAAATGATTACCACTATCTAAATATAGTATTCCTTTATGGTTTTCTAATTGTCCAAGTACATCATTATAATAATTAATCATTTCAAACTTAGTCAATGTTAAATAAACCATATTACCATCATCCATATATAAAAGGAATCGATCTTTATCATAGTCATTAGGAACATACTCTATATAAGAAATTTTCCCTAAAATATCTCTTTCTACTTCACTCATTCCTTTAATAAAAGATTCATATTTATTATCAGGAACATAATTCATAAGTCTAGGTATTCTAAACAAATCAACTGCTTCACTACTTAAAACTTTACTTTCATCTTCAAAAACAATTGAATTATCCGAATTATTAAGATAAAGTGGTTTATTCTCTTCTATTTCAATGACTAAAACATTATAAAAACGTCTCTTAATCTCAGCCTTTTTTATATACGGAGATTTTTCTAACTCTTTTTCTATTTTATTTGTTTTCAAAGTATAAAAACTTGGATAACCCTTAACCCCAGCAAGTTCTAAGATATAATCATCATTTAAATAATTTGTATTCTTTATTATTATGTTTTTTGTTTTTAAATTAATTAATATATATCCACCAAAAAATAGTCCCCCTAGAATTAAAAGTATTATAAAGAAAGGAATCAATTTAAGTTTCTTCTTCTTGACTATTTTTTTTGCCATATCCTACTCCCAATTAACAAATTCTTGTTCTATTTTCATATCTATATTATATTGCTCTAAAACTCTATCATGAACCTCATCAATTAATTGTTTAATCTCACTACCGGTTGCATGATCATAATTAATAATAAAATTAGCATGCTTATTACTAACCATTGCCCCACCATTTATACGACCTTTATATCCTAATTCTTCAATCAAACGGCCCGCAAAGTCTCCTTCCGGATTACGAAAAACTGATCCAGCTGAAGGATATTCTAATGGTTGTGACTCCATACGGCGTTCTCTTCTTTCTCTGATAACTGTCTCAATCGCTTCACGGTCACCTTTTGCAAGTTTTAAAATAACTTCTAAACAAATATATCCAGGATTTTTTTGTAAATATGATGTACGATAATGAAAATCCATCTCTTTATTTTCTAATGTAATTATCTTTAGTTCAGGAGTCAACACTTTAACTTGTTGAACAATATATCCCATGTCACTTTTATAGGCACCAGCATTCATAAATACAGCTCCACCAATAGTACCAGGAATACCTGATGCAAATTCTAATCCAGCAAGTCCTTTTCTTGCTGCCATAAGTGATAACTTCATTAAAGAAAAACCAGCACCAACTCTAATTTTATTATGTCCTAAGAATTCAACCTTATCAAACTCATCAAGTTTAATAATTACCCCATCATATTCTTTATCACTAAATAATAAATTAGAACCATTTCCCATAATTTTATATTTAATACCATCTTCTCTAAGTATTTTTAATAAACTAACTAACGCATTAGTATCTCTTGGATAAACAAATGCCTTCGCAACTCCCCCTACTTTATAAGTAGTATGTTTACTTAAAGGTACATCTCTTTCAATCTTACCAATATTAGCTTTATCTATTTTTTGGATTACTTCATTCATACTAATCACCCAATTAACTTTCTAATTTCATTATATATTCTTGTTGCCGAATCGTTAATTCCTAATTTTCTACTACTTTTCTGCATTTTTTTATAAGCATCATTATCATTAAATAATTCATCTATCTTTGCAATGATTTTTTCAGAAGAAAACTCTTCTTCTGTAACTATTGTACAAGCCCCAACTTCTTCTAATTCCTTCGCATTCATATACTGATGATTATGTGTAACATATGGTGATGGAACAAGTATTGCCGGTAATCCAATAGCTGTAATTTCTGCAATAGTTGAAGCTCCTGCACGCGATACAATTAAATCAGTATCCTTCAAAAGATTAATAAAATTCTCCAAAAATGGTACTAATTTTACATTTTTAGGAACTTCAACATCCTTATAAGAATCAAAATAAGCTTTACCAGTCACAATCGCAACCTGATAATCTTTTTCCTTAAATCCACTAACTAATTCTTTAATTTTTTTAGTCATCGTAGTAGAACCTAATGATCCCATAACTATCACAACTAACTTTTTATCAAGAGAAAATCCCAAAGTCTTCTTAGATACTTTATCAACTTTAGTTATCTCTTCACTTCTAGGATTTCCAGTATATACAGTTTTTTTCTCATCAAAATATTTTAAACTTCCAGGAAGTGAAACACATACTCGGTCAACTACTCTAGACAAAAATTTATTAGAAACACCCGGAATAGAATTTTGTTCATGAATAATGGTCTTATACTTTAATGAATGTGCCGCATATAAAACAGGTGCAGTTATATATCCCCCAGCACCAATAACTATATCTGGATTAAATTTACGTATAGCATCCTTAGCTTTCTTAATTGCTGCATTATACTTCTTCAATACTGAAAAATTCTTAAACAAATTCTTTCTATTTAAACCAACCATTTCTATACCAACATATTCAATACCAAGTTTAGGTACAATATCTTTTTCCATACGATCAGTTGTCCCAATATATAAAATTTCTGATTTAGGTTCTTTTTCCTTAATCTTATTTATAATTGCTAAAGCCGGATAAATATGTCCACCAGTTCCTCCTGCTACCACAATTGCCTTCATCAGATCACCCCGTCAATTAATTATATCATAAATACAAAATAAATCTCTCACAATAATATTATTCAATTAAATTATACTCCATACTAAAAACAAAGTAAATAAAGATGAAAAAAGAAAAAGTAAACCTAACCATAAGTTTACTTATTCAAAATTGCATCTATCGGTTTAATTTTTGTAATACGACCTACCGAAGTAAATGTTACAAATAACGCAATAAAAAGTGTAAATATAAACATTAATATCGGTACAAGTGGATGTGTAATTATCCCCTTAAGTACAAAATATTTATCTCCAAATAATGAATTATTTAAAATAGTAGACACTACTATCCAGCCAATAATAGAAAGTATCCAAGCAATAACTCCAATAATTACCGATTCATATCCAAATATTTTAACAACATCTATATTACTCGCTCCAAGGGCTCTTAAAATTCCAATCTCTTTTTTACAATAAGTTACTGATACAGAAATAAAATTAGAAAATAACAAGTATGTAAATAAGACAAAAACAAGTGTTACCGCAAAAATATAAACGAATAAGTAATGATAGATTGCCATTACCATATACAAACCATTTCCAAGTTCAATTGTATAATTGTAATATTCCCCATTATCTAATTCTGGATGAAATTCTTGAAATTCCATTTGTTTAAATGCTTTTCTAACATTCTTCAAATCAGCATCATAAACTTTAACAGAATAAATTCTCTTACTAATTGGATTATACTCACTAACATAATCATTACTAATATAGCTTACTCCATCTAATGAAATACCAATAGTATCTAAAACAATTTCTCCATTGTATTCAAAATCAGACGAATAAATCATCATTTTTAAATTTAGTTTATTAGCGTTTTCTTTTAAATATAAACTTCCAAATTGAATCATTGCTTCTTGATAAGACAAAGACGAATTATTCTCTAAATATTGATTAAACTCTAATTCAAAATTACCATCTAATTGTTTTATGTCAGCAACAGAAATGATCACTTCACCTTTATTAATCGAATTAATAACTTCTAATCCATTTT
This sequence comes from Bacilli bacterium, assembly GCA_045125935.1. Lineage (GTDB taxonomy): Bacteria > Bacillota_I > Bacilli_A > RF39 > UBA660 > CAG-877. The sequence goes on from JBGVNW010000018.1 coordinate 8,990, forward strand.
CCGTAACAACATTAACATCTTTTTCTAAATTAGTAACACTATCTAAACGATGAGAACTATTATAAACCCCTATATCATTTAAAATAGACGTTTTATCCATTCCCAAAACAGCACTATCAACAAATCCCTTTACATAAACATACCTTGATCTATCTGCATAAGTATTTGAAAAGAACTGCCTTTCTTCATCAGAATCAAAACTACCACCATTCTTAACATCCAAATACGCACTGTCATCATCATCAACAATTCCTACAATATAAACTGTATTTTTACCAAGTTTAATACCTTTATTTGAAGAAATTAACTCCTCATAATCTTTCGCAAAATATACTTCTCCATCACTTAGAACAATACCATACTTAATCGCATAATCCGCAAAATACTTATGAACTACTATTTCATTATTTTCTTTAGGTTCTCTTCCAATTAAATCACCAATAACTAAGAAATCTTCTACCTCTACAAAACTAGCATAAATCCTATCACTATAAAAGCCTCTATCCTGCTCATGTTCACCAAATTCAAAATTTAATCTTTCTCCATCATCATATAATATATATACAAGATTTGCCTTACTATTAGTAATCTCCTCTATCTTATTAATCTTTTCATCATCAAGTTCAATCTCCCTTTGATTACCATTAGTATCAAACCATGAATATTTAACAGTATAAACATAATTATTATTATCTTTCATTGTATTAGTAATAAGTCTAACTCGATCAAATAAACTACAATTAGCTGTAAACCCTAAAAACACAAGTGACATAGCCGTCAGAATAATCGTCATAACAAGTTTACTAGGTTTACTCTTTAAACTATTCAAAGCCATTTTTAAAGCATATGAAAATGGCAACCTAGAAGGTTTAAGTTCAAAACTACTATCATCTAATATTTCGATTGAATCTGAATCACTAATTACTTTACCATCTTCTATCTCAATAATTCTATCCCCATATTTTAAAGCCGCATCTTTATCATGAGAAACAACTACAACTAATTGATTAGAACTTATTTCTTTTAAAATACTAAAAATTTGATCACTAGATGACTTATCCAAGTTACCCGTAGGTTCATCAGCAAGTATAATTTTAGGCTTCTTAATTAGTGCTCTCGCAATCGCAACACGTTGCTTCTGTCCACCAGAAAGTTCATTTACACGCCTCTCACCCAAATCCTTTATTTCAAGACGTTCTAATAAGTTATCAATTTCCCCCCTAGAAACTTCTCTTTCTTGAAGCCTTAGTGCTAACTCAATATTTTCATATACATTATATTGCTCTAAAATATTAAATTCCTGAAAAACAAAACCAACATAACTATTACGATAACTATCAAATTGCTTATTATCAAAATCACTGATGTTCTTGCCACTGACTAAAATCTCTCCACTAGAAAGACTATCAAGTCCACCTAATAAATTAAGTAATGTTGATTTACCACTGCCACTTCGTCCAACTATAAAAACTAATCCCTTATCTGCTATCTGTAAATTAACCCCGTTTAAAGCAACAGTATCAGAACTTTTCTTAGATTTATACACCTTCACTACATTCTTTAATTCAATCATAAATATCACCCTACAATATAAAAATATTATACAATGAAACTATAAATTACTCACTAGTTTTTACTAAAATAATATGTTAAAATATGACAAAAGGAAGGGATAAATATGGAAAGTGTTGGTATAATAGCTGAATATAATCCATTTCATAATGGCCATCTATATCATCTATCAAAAATAAAAGAAAAATATAAAGACGCCGTAATAGTTTTAGTAATGTCAGGTAACTTTACTCAACGTGGAGATGTCTCTATTATTGATAAATGGAAAAAAACACAAATCGCTCTAAAAGCTGGCATAGACTTAGTAGTTGAATTACCATTTCCTTTTTCTACCCAAAGTGCCGACTACTTTAGTTATGGAAGTATTACTCTTCTAGAAAGATTAAAAGTAGATAAAGTTGTTTTTGGTAGTGAAAGCGACAATATTAATGACCTAGAAGTAATAGTTGATGCCGAACTAAATAATCCTGATTTTGATAAACTAGTAAAAATATATTCTAAGTTTGGTAAAAACTATCCAACTGCCCTATCACTAGCCGTAAAAGATTTAACAAATAAAGAAATAACTGCTCCAAACGATTTACTAGGAATAAGCTACATCAAAGCTATTAAACAAAATAATTATAAAATTATTCCTGAGACAATAAAAAGAACTAATAATTATCATGAAGAAGAATTAAATGATAGTATCTCAAGCGCAACAGCTATTAGAAAAGCTCTAAGTAATAATCAAGAAATTAAAAATCAAGTACCAGAATTCACCCTAGATTATTTAAATGATTTGCACACAATAGAAGAATACTTTCCTCTACTTAAATATAAAATTCTTACAGAAAATGATTTATCTATTTATAATACAGTTGATGAAGGTATAGATCAAAAACTAAAAAAAGAAATAATAAACGCCACTTCTTACCAAGATTTAATAAACCGTATAAAAAGCAAACGTTATACTTACAATAAATTATCACGTATGTTAATTCATATCTTATGTAATTTTACTAAAGAGAAAAAAGAACAGTTTAAAGACATAAATTATATTAGACTTCTTGGTTTTTCAGATAAAGGTAGACAATATCTAAATACAATAAAAAAAGATTTAGATATACCACTAATTAGTAAAATTAATCGTAACAAAGATCCAATGCTAGAATTTGAAATTGAAACTACTAAAATATATAGTCTAAATTTAGAAGCAAAAAAACAAATTGAGCTAATAAATAAAGAATATGAAAATTTAATGAATAAAGGAGAAAAATATGATTAAACAAAAGAAAACTGGTCAAGTAATTGTAATTTCTGCCCCAAGTGGTAGTGGTAAAGGTAGTGTCATTGATGGATTACTAAAAAAGAACAAGGATATGTGGCTATCAGTATCTACTACATCAAGAAAAGTACGTGAAAATGATATTCCAGGAGTAACATACAACTTTGTATCAAAAGAAGAATTTGAGCAAAAAATAAAAGAAGATTTCTTCTTAGAATACACTAATTATGTTGGTAACTACTATGGTACTCCTAAAGGTCCAATTAAAGAAAAAATTGAACAAGGAATTGATGTAATTTTAGAAATAGAAATTGAAGGCGCTTCAAACATAAAAAAACTAATTCCTGAAGCAATCTTTATCTTTATTATGCCACCTTCCCTAAAAACATTAGTAACAAGATTAAAAAAACGTGGAACAGACTCTAAAGATAAAATAATCGAACGTTTCCACGCAGCTTATAAAGAAATAAACGAAGTTTCTAAATACAACTATGTCGTTATAAACGATGACTTAGAAGAAGCAATTAATAAAGTAGATTCAATCATTAAAGCTGAAAAATGTCGAGTTGATCGTATTGAAGAAGTATATCTTGATACAAAAGAAGAAGAAATCCATGAGCTCTTAATGAATGAAGAATTTAATAATGAAAGTTTAACTGAAAAGATATAGGTGAATTATGAAACATGATTTAAAAATATATTTAGAAAAAATAGATAATATCCTAAAAAAAGATAATATTAAAAATCAAGAACAAGTATTAAAAGATCACTTAATCCAAATAAAGTTCTTTCAACATGAAAGATTAATTCATTTAATTGTTACTGTTTTTGTTGGAACAATAGCCATTCTATTTTTACTATTTGGATTATTACTAAATAATTTAATGTTATTCTTATTATTTGCTTTAACATTTTTATTATTTATTCCTTATATATTACATTACTATTTTTTAGAAAATGGTGTCCAAAAACTTTATCATCAGTATTGGGAATTAGAAAAAAAATAAAGCCGCATTTTGCGACTTTTATGTTTATAAAATCAATTCTTAGTCCTCTCTACACCATAATAATTATAAGAACCATTTTCATTTAATTTGAATGTATATGTATATTGTTGTAGTTCATCTTTATAAGTATTTACAAATTTTCTTGTAGACTCCTCAAGTGCCTCATCACTTTCTCCTGAAATTATAAAATCGATTTTTTCAAGACCATTAATATCTTTATATATTTCCGTCTCTTTAGAAAATTTAAACCATACTACTGAAGTAATCTCTATTAGATCGGAATATTTTTCCGCTTTAATTATCCTCTCATCATACATATCCTGTACTCCCCAGCCACATGGAATCCATTCGGCTTCAAAGCGTTTATTATCGGGATTATAATTTAAATAATAGCACTGATAATAAGCTTGAACAGAAGTATTATAATATCCTTCTCCAAACAACTTGTCATATGCTTCCTTAACATATTGTTCTTCCACATATATAGTAGAACCAGTCTCATTATTACCAACTACATTTTCCATATATAACTGTGAAGTAAGAAGTGTCTTATAATGATCAGACATATAGTTTATTGTTTTCAAAAACAGTTCTATGGGAATTTATTGTACTGCCATTCATATTATAATGTACCATATTAAAAAGAGAGATTACTTCTTCATCATCAACAGACAAATCAACAATTTCATCATAAATTTCCTCTTCAATACTGCCATTAGAATTATTTTTATCATCTTTGTCATTATTCTTTTTATTAGTTGTTAAATATCCAAATAGTAATCCTAATATAAATAATAGTCCCACTAATATACTAAAAATTATAATCATATTGCTAGTTTTCTTTTCCATATAGCACACTCCTATATTATTATATACAACATATTTTTCTAAAAAGCAATTAAATTAACAAAAAAACATAAATTTACTGTTTACAGCAAAAGAAATTGAAAAATTCAATTTCTTTTTTATTTATCTATATCTTTTATAAAATTGTTCTGGAAACTTTCTTTTTACATGAGCATTATCAACAATTCTTCTAGGTGCACTCTTTACTGTAAGCCCACGTTTTAACCATGGTAATTTACTATTCTTTTTAGGAGTTACATTATGATAATAAGCATTAACATCAATAAAGTCAGCCCCAGAAATAATTGTAGGTGGAAAAACAAAAGTACTCCTTACATTGTCTAATGAACTTTTTAAATTAAAATATGCAATTTCATCAAGTTCTGAATAGGAATCAACACCATAACTATAATCACTTCTATATTGATGATCACTATCAAGTGAAACCACACCATTTACATAGCCTAATTTTTCTAAATCACTAAATCTAATATCTTGTCCCCATTCTAAAGAATGTCCATATTTTTTACCATTATGTCTTGTCACTAACCATGCACAATCTTCAGCAACCGGAAAAATATCTCCCTTAACAACTCGACAATCAACTTGGGCAAAATAATTATCAAGTAATAATGCCGCAAGTTTTGTTTTTCCTAGTGCTGTTCCATCTTTTTCATAAAATACTCCCACTGCATCATCAGCATAATCATCAACTTGATAATTTCGTCTACTATGTTCTTCAACATCCCTAAACCTAATTTCCCTATAATTATCAGTTGTCGATATTCTTTTACTAATATAATCAAGTACCATTTCAACTTTCGCAACGCCTGGCAAACTATTAGCTGAATATATAGATGGAACTAACCCCATCCACACCTCGTCAACAACAGAACGAAGTTTATCAACTCTCCTGCGATCAAATTTACACTCTGGAAAAGCACATAATCTAATATAATCTCCTGGATTTAAATTAACTAAATATCTATCAGAAAAATAACAGTCACAAGAAATACGACTAAAATTAAGTGCACATATAATATTATTTACATCTAAAGCACTACGTATATTATTATCATCTATATGTAGTTCATGATGAATATTACTTTTACGTAATTTTATTGTCTTCATTAATTCATTAAAATTATTACCACTTGTATAAATAGAAATAGAACCATCCTCTGTTGTAAGATTAGCTAACTTTTCTAAAATAGAAAAACACTCTTCTAATTTTAATGTTCTGCCAACATAAAATTTAATTTTTCTTGTTCCCTCACCAATTCGTTCATTTATTTCTGAAAAGTCTAAACATTGAAGAGTCTCATCTGTTAAGTTAACTTCAATATATTCTTCATCTATATTTGGAATAATATCTAATATTGCACTCATAAATTCACCTCAAAAAACGATAATAGTATAACATACGAATTATTTATAGTCAAAAAAAGCTACTAAGATGATAGCGTTTCCAAAGTGTGGAGATTTTAAAACAAAACCCTTATATAATAAAAAAACGGTTAAAACCTAAAAAATGCTTTATAATTGAATTGCTAAATAAACAATAGAAAGCGAGGTTTTAACCGTATGAAAATTATACCA
>JBGVNW010000019.1:0-13639 GCA_045125935.1 Bacilli bacterium
GTAGTAAAACAAGCAAAAGAAATTGATTTACTAACTTATTTTATGAACAATAATCCATCAGAACTTGTAAGAAAAGGTACTAATACATATTCCTTAAAAAGTCATGATAGTGTCATTATAAGTAATGGATTATGGCATAGATTTTCAACACATCAAGCAGGAAAGTCAGCAGTTGATTATCTTATTAAAGTAGAAAATATGACATTACAAGAGGCAGTTTCAAGTGTATTAAATAGAAATATAGATACATATATTAGACCTCAATATAGTAATGAAAATGCACCTAAAACGATAGTTATTCCAGAAAAAGCGAGTACCAATAAACAAGTTATAGAGTATCTAAAAAACAGAGGAATTGATGAAGAAATAATAAATGATTGCATAAATAAAAAGATTATTTATCAAGAAAATAAAACCAATAATGCAGTATTTTTAGGGTACGATAATGATAACAATATCAAATATGCAGGGTGCAGAAGTACAAATGAAAAAAGAATAATGAGAGATGCAAAGGGGAGTTCAAAAGAGTATTCTTTTAGAATGTTAGGAGCAGAAGAATGTAATTCATTACATATATTTGAGAGCAGTATAGATTTATTATCTTATGCAACATTATTAAAAAATAAGGGATATGATTATACAAATCAAAATCTTTTATCACTTGCAGGAGTGTACCAACCAAGTTCTAATATAGAACAAAGTAAAGTACCAATAGCAGTACAAAACTTTTTAAATAAAAACACAAATATAAAAGATATTGTATTACATTTTGATAATGATATAGCAGGAAGAAATGCAACAAAAGCAATGATATATGCACTTGATAAGTACAATGTTTATGATATTCCTGCTCCTTATGGTAAAGACATAAATGATTACTTATGTTACAGCATAGGGTTAAAAAATAGGCAAGAAATTGACAGATATAAAATGAAAAAAGAGCAAAATAGAGTACCAATATAGGTACATTTAAAAATGTAAAAAAAGGATTTCTTGTCCTAGCAAGCACTGAATTTGTTCACACGAAAATATCGTGTTTCAAAATTCTATTCTATGGGGTTACCCCAATCCCCATTTTTAAATGAGTAAAACAGGAGGGAGCGATTTGAGAAAAAGATATATAAGAAAAGATATAATGCTTAATGAAATTGAGAATGAAAAACTAATTGAAGATTGCCAAAGATGTAATCTTTCTTATGGAGAATATTTTAGAAGATTGTTAATGAATGAACAAATAAAAGAAAAGCCTGGCAAAGAATTTTATGTGATAATGAAACAGCTTTCTAAAATAGGAGTTAATCTTAATCAAATAGCAAAGAAAGCAAATCAAACAGATAAAATAGATAAAGATTATTATAAGAGTGAAGCAGATATTTGGCACAAATTTGCAGAAGAAGTAAAAGATAAGTTTTTATAGGAGGTGGTAATTTGGCAGTAACAAAAATATGGAAAGTTGTTAAAAGAATGGATCATGTTATAGGTTATGCTAAAGATGTAAATAAAACAAAAATTGAATTTAATCAGAATTATGAAATGTTAGTAGATGACTTGCAAAATGTAATTGATTATGCAAGAAATTCAGATAAAACAGAAAAAGAATATTTTGTTACAGGAATAAATTGTGATTCGGATTCAGCTTATGAAGAAATGCAGGATACGAAAAGATATTATAATAAAAAAGATAAAATTTTAGCATTTCACGCATATCAATCTTTTGCAGAGGGAGAGGTTACTCCAGAATTAGCACATCAAATTGGTGTGCAACTTGCAAATGAAATGTGGGGAGATAGATTTCAAGTAGTAGTTACAACTCATCTTAATACTAATCATATACATAATCACATTGTGCTTAATTCTGTTTCTTTTGAAGATGGCTTAAAATATTATGATAATCATACTAATTATGCAAAAATGAGGCATATATCAGATGAGCTTTGTAAGGAATACGGATTAAGTGTAATAGAAGAAAAAGCAACAAAGAAAAAAATGAACTATGATAATTTTTATAAGAAATCTTTATATACTGACAACTATTCTAATAATGCAAAACGAGATTTAGATTTAGCAATTAGACAAGCATATTCTTATGATGACTTTTTATACTTAATGAAAAAATTAGATTATGAAATTATTTTTAGAGCTAATAAAATAAGTATTAGAAAAGAACCATATAAAAGAAACATTAGAATAGAAAGAAGATATGGAGAAAATTATTCAATAGAAAATATAAAAAGAAGAATAATAGAAGAACAAGCAGTTCGAGTTCCGTTTATAGAAAATGTTTATAATTATAGAAAAGTTAATTATCCTTTTGCTAAAAGGCACAAAAGAGCCAAAGCGAAAGGATTTATTGCTTTATATTATCATTATTGTTATTTGCTAAAAGTTTTTCCAGATAATGTACCACAACAAAGATTACCACCAAGTATTAGAGCAGATGTTTCAAGAATGGAACAATTATCTGAAGAAGCAAGATTTTTAGCAACACATAAAATAAAAACATTTGAAGAATTAAGTAACTATCAAGATGATGTGAATTTTAAAATAAAAGAAATACTAGACCAAAGAGAAAGACTTTGGGCAAAAAGAAAGTTATCAAAAGATGGAAATGAAATGCACGAATATGCAGAGCAGATTTCATCTTTAAATGATAAATTAGTTAAATTAAGAAAGAGGGTGGAATTATGTGAAGATATTAAAACAAGAGTACCGAAGATAGATAATAATTTATCTGAATTAGATACACAAGAAGAAATGGAAAAAGAAACAAAAGAGAGAAAAAAAGAGAAAAGAAAAAAAGGAAAGGAGTAAATGATATATGAGTGTTAATGGAGATGTATCAGAACAAGTAGTAAGATTAAGTTTAGAGGGATTTGAAATTTTAGCAAGACTAACTGGTAGTGGAGCAAAGAATGTTGCTGCAATGATTTATACTATTATGAAAGATAAAAAACAAACAAAAGGAAAAATTAGACTTAATAATATGTTAAAAACAGGAAAGCCTTTAAAAATTTTTACTGTAAGCAGAGAAGATTTAAAAACATTTGCAAGAGAAGCAAAAAATTATGGTATTTCATATTGTGCTTTAATCAATAGAAATAACAAAGACATTGATGGAATGGTAGATGTTATGGTTAAAGATGAAGATGCTTCAAGAATAAATAGAATTGTTGAAAGATTTAAACTAACAACAACAGATACAGCAAGAATGGATACAGTTATTACAAAATCTATTGAAGATAGAGAGGCAGAAAAAAGAGAAAAGGGTATTCCAGAAAAATCAAAGGAACAACAACTAGAAGATTTACTTGCTAAAAAGCCTATGCAGACAGAAGAAACCTCAAAAGTAAATTTCAATATGGCAAAGACGGAAAAAGACCCTCTGTCAGAGCCTTCCTCAACGACTTCCAAAATGCAAGAAGGGGTATCTAAAGGAGCAAAGAAACCATCTGTAAAGAAAGAACTTGCAGAACTTAAAGTTGAAGCAAAGAGATTAGATGAACAAAAATCTAAAGAAAAGGTTAAAGTAAATATAGCACCTGTTCAAAATAATAAAAAAGCAAAAGCAAAATCAAGTAGATAAGGAGGAATGTTTAATGGAAGAAATGAGAACAATTAATTTAGATAAATATGATTATCGACTAATATTAAATGCATTAAATGAATTTAGAAATATAAAAATACAAGAAAATGTTGATATAGAAATCATAGATAAGTTAATGTCAAAATTATTAAAAGCCCCTGTAAATAAGAAGATGTTATCTTTAAATAGAACTGCAAAGGGAAAATTTACAAGCAATGAAGCAAGATGAAAAAAGAATAATGAGAGTGTTGTATGTAATAGGAATTATTCCAATTATTTGGATTGCTCTCCTTTTAGCTCCTTATACTAAAGGTGGACTTATAGAAATAATAAAAAATGGTAGTGCTGCATTAAATCAGCCATTTAAAATAGTTATTGTAGAGAATAGCATTAGAACTATTCTTATTTTTTTGATTATTTATATATTTTCAATCTTATTATATGAATCAACTAGAAAGAATTATAGGAGGAGAGAAGAAAATGGTTCAGCCAAATGGGGCGAGGCAAAGGAATTAAATAAAAAATACAAACAACCTAATAATTATAATAAGTTGCTTACTAAAAATGTTTCTGTTGGATTAAATGGAAGAAAGCATAGAAGAAATGTTAATGTATTAGTTATTGGTGGTTCTGGTGCAGGAAAGACATTTAGTTATTGTAAGCCAAATGTAATGCAATGTGCAACCTCGTATGTTATACTTGATCCAAAAGGAGAAATTGTAAGAGATACAGGTTATTTATTAGAAAAAGAACGGATATGAAATTAAAGTATTAGACTTAATAAATATGGAGAAATCGCATTGCTATAATCCGTTTGTATATATAAAAACAGATAATGATGTTCAAAAATTAGTAACAAACCTTTTTAAATCAACAACACCAAAAGGAAGTAGCACAAACGACCCATTTTGGGATACTGCTGCAAGTATGTTGCTTTTAGCTTTAATATTTTATTTGAAATATGAAGCTCCTGAAGAAGAACAAAACTTTGTAATGGTAATGGAATTACTACGAGCAGGAGATGTTAAAGAAGATGATGACGAATATGTTAGTCCTCTTGATATGTTATTTAATAGATTAGAAACAAGAAATCCAGAGCATATTGCTTTAAAATATTATAGAGCATATCATTCAGGTTCAGCTAAAACATTAAAATCAATACAAGTAACTCTTGCTGCAAGACTTGAAAAATTTAATTTAGAGAGTATGGCACAACTTACACAAACAGATGAATTAGACTTGCCAAGTTTAGGAGAAAAGAAAGTTGCACTATTTGCAATTATTCCAGATAATGATACATCATTTAATTTTTTAGTTAGTGTTTTATATACACAACTTTTTCAACAATTATTTTATTTAGCAGATTATAAATATGGTGGCAGTTTGCCAGTTCATGTACACTTTGTAATGGACGAATTTGCAAATGTAAGCCTACCAGATGACTTTGATAAAATATTATCAGTAATGAGGTCAAGAGAGGTATCTGTTTCTATAATATTGCAAAATTTAGCACAATTAAAAGCCTTATTTGAAAAACAATGGGAAAGTATAGTTGGAAATTGTGATGAGTTTTTATATTTAGGTGGTAATGAACAAAGCACCCATAAGTATGTTAGTGAATTATTAGGAAAAGAAACAATAGATACAAATACTTATGGTAGGAGTTATGGTTCACATGGCAGTTATTCTACAAATGACCAAATTGCAGGTAGAGAACTATTGACACCAGATGAGGTAAGAATGCTAGACAATAATTATGCTTTACTATTTATTAGAGGGGAAAGACCTGTAAAAGACTTTAAATTTAATCTAAAAGAACATTTTAATAGTATAAATACACCTATTGGAAATAAAGAAATAAAACCATATCTACATGGAGGAACAGAAAATTCAATAGGAACAATATCATTTAATTTAGATGATATAGAAATTGATACAAAAGAAATTATAGATTTAGAAACAAATGAACTTGATATTGAATTATTATCAAGTGAAGAAATTGAAAATATGTACAAAGAAGATACGAATAATGCTAATAGTATCTAAAAGACCAAAGTTATATCTAAAAATAAACTTTGGTCTTTTTTTGTACCCAAAAATAAAAATTAAGGAGGAGTTTTGATATGGAAAATAAGAAAAAAGGAAATTTTAAAGTATTTTTAAAGAAAACATTAAAAAGAGGAGCAATAATTATAGGTTATGTTATTGCATTAAATGTAGCACAACAAATTCACTCATTCGCAGCAGATGACCCAATAGCTATTGTTAATAATTTATCTAATTTTATATTTGGCTTAATAAGAGCAGTTGGAATGATTATTTTAGGTTTTGGAATTGTTCAAGTAGGTATGAGTTTAAAATCTCATGATCCAACACAAAGAGCAAATGGAATAATGACATTAGCAGGTGGAGTGGTAATTACATTTGCAAAAGAAATTTTAAATATTATTACAGGTGGATAAAAATTAAGGCAGTTTATCTGCCTTAATAAATTAAATTTAGAATGGAGGTGCTAGATGTGAATTGGATTGTAGGAAATTTACAGAACGCATTAGATACATGGAATGGTAAATTATCAGAAATTTATATGTTAGTTACACAAAGTCCAGCAGATTTCAAAGGTGGAGCAATATGGAATATTATTTTAAATATAAATGGAGCTTTACAAGCAATAGGTTTAGCATTACTTGTTTTATTTTTTGTTGTTGGAGTAGCAAGAACTTGTACTAATTTTTCAGAACTAAAAAGACCAGAACAAGCATTAAAACTATTTTTAAGATTTGCAATAGCAAAAGGAATTGTTACTTATGGATTAGAACTAATGTTAGCAGTATTTAAGATAATACAGGGAATAGTAACAACAATTATGGCGAAAAGTTCATTTCAAGCAAGTGCTATGACTCTGCCACAATCAATTATTGATGCAATCAATAAATGTGGATTTTTTGAGAGTATTCCTTTATGGGCAGTTACACTATTAGGTGGACTTTTTGTAACAGTATTATCATTTATTTTAATTCTAACAGTATATGGAAGATTTTTTAAATTATATATGTACACAGCAATAGCTCCAATACCATTATCATCTTTTGCAGGAGAAGGAACACAAAATATAGGAAAGAGCTTTTTAAAGAGTTATATAGCAGTTTGTTTAGAAGGTGCAATTATAGTTTTAGCTTGTGTAATCTTTTCAGCATTTGTAACAACCTCGCCGAGTGTTGATACTGGTGCTGCAACAGTTACTATGGTATGGAAATATGTTGGAGAGTTGATATTTAACATGTTAGTTCTGGTGGGAACTATCAGAATGTCAGATAGAATTGTTAGAGAAATGATGGGATTATAGGAGGAATGCTTTATGAGTGAAACAAGACAATTAGAAAATGCTTATGTAATTGATGTTGGTTATAGAAAAGAACAACCTATTGCTTTTGTAAAAATGAATAATGAATATGTTATTGGTTTTGGATATGAAATTAAAGACAACAAGATTGATTGGCAATATGGTTATTATTATTTGACAGATTTTGAAAAAGCAAAAACAGATTTTAAAAGAGTTTTAGCAGGAGAAAATTTAGCTGATACTTTTAGTGAGAAGGAGGAAGATAAAATTATGGAAGATTATCAATTTTATAGTGTTGAAGAAGTTATGAAAATTTTAAAAGATAAGGAAAAATTATTATATGTTGATGATGGATGTGATGAGGTAGTAATTAAGTTTGAAGATCTACCAGATGTTATAGTTGATATAAATACCAAAAGTGGAATGACAGATTTGAAAATATATGATTACCAAAATCCATCAATGACACCACTTGCAACTACAATGGGAATATTTTTAGATAAGTGTAATCCTGATTTAAGAGAAAAAATTATTGACAGACTTATAAAATTACAACAAGGAGAGATTGAAGTTAAAGATTACAAAATGATAGACGAATACATACTTGAAGAAGCAAGAGATAAGTTGGAACAAGAGAAAAAAACAAAAGCAAAAAGAAATAAGGAGGCAAGATAGATGGAAGTAAAAATAAACAAAGATATTAGAGAATTTAGTGAGAGTATATTTTTTGGACTGTCTTTAAGGCAGTTCATTTTTTCTGTAATAGCTTGTATTGTTGCAGTTGTTTTATATTTTGCACTCAAACCATATTTAGGGTTAGAAACTTTATCGTGGATTTGTATATTAGGTGCTGCACCTTTTGCTGTACTTGGATTTGTTAAATATAACGGAATGACAGCAGAAAAGTTTATTGTTGCAGTAATAAAATCAGAGTTTTTGACACCTAAAAAATTAACATTTAAAGCAACAAATATATATGCCCAAAACTTTAAACCAACTATTGATAAAAAGTTAAAACAAAGTTTGCTAAAACCACAGAAAAAGAAGAAAGAAAAGAAAGATAAAAAGAAGAAAAAGGAGGTAAAAAATAATGAGAACTCTTAATAAAATTTTTAAATTAGATAAAGAAAAATTTAAAATACCGAGATGTGTTCAAGATATTATTCCAATAAAAGCAATATGGGAAGATGGAATTTTTCAAGTAAGTAAAAATAAATTTTCAAAATCATTTAAGTTTATGGATATAAATTATGCAGTTGCTAGTAAAGAAGATAAAGAGGCAATGTTTTTAGATTATTCTGATTTATTAAATTCATTAGATGTTGGAGCAATAACTAAAATTACAATAAATAATAGAAGAATAAATAAATTAGATTTTGAAAAAACAATATTACTAGATGAAAGCAATGATGAACTTAATGATTATAGAAAAGAATATAATAAAATGCTTGTATCTCAAGCAAAAAATGCAAATGAGATAGTGCAAGAAAAGATAATAACAATATCTGTTTATAAGAAAAATGTCGAAGAAGCTCGAAATTATTTTAATAGAGCAGGTAGTGAATTGATAAGCAGATTTAATACATTAGGTTCAAAATGCGTTGAATTAGATGCAAAAGAAAGATTAAGAATAGCACACGACTTTTATAGAACAGGAGAAGAAACTTCTTTTAGGTTTGATATACACGAAACAATGAAAAAAGGTCATAATTTCAAAGATTTTATTTGTCCTGATACAGTAGAATTGGAAAGAGATTACTTTAAAATGGGAGATAGATATGGGAGAGTATTATTCTTAAAGGAATATTCTAGTTATATCAATGATGATATGGTAACAGAGCTTACAGACTTAAATAAAAATATGATGTTATCAATAGATGTTATTCCAATACCAATGGACGAGGCAGTAAAAGAGGCAGAAAATCGTAGATTAGGTGTAGAAACTAATATTACAAACTGGCAGAGAAAACAGAATGCTCAAAATAATTTTTCTGCAATAATACCTTATGATATGGAACAACAAAGAAATGACTCAAAAGAAATGTTAGATGACTTGACTATTCGTGACCAAAGAATGTTTTTAGGAGTTATTACAATGGTAATAACAGAAGAATCAAAAGAAAAATTAGAAAGTGTGACAGATGCAATTTTAAAAATAGCTAGTAAAAATCTATGTCAGCTTGGAATATTAAGATTTCAACAATTAGATGGACTTAACACAGTATTACCGTTTGGAGTTAGAAAAATAGATGCAGTAAGAACTTTAACTACTGAAAGTTTAGCAGTATTTATGCCATTCAAAGTGCAAGAAATTAGGCACGAGAATGGTATTTTTTATGGTCAAAATGCTATTAGTAAAAATATGATTATTGCAGATAGAAGACAACTTTTAAATGGAAACTCATTCATTTTGGGAGTATCTGGTAGTGGTAAATCATTTGCAGGAAAGCAAGAAATAACTTCAATAAGATTACGAGATCCAAATGCAGACATTATTTTAATAGACCCAGAATCCGAATATGCACCACTTGTTAAATCTTTAGGTGGAGAGGTAATTAAAATATCAGCAGTAAGTAATAATCACATAAATGCAATGGATATGAACTCTCAATATGGAGATGGAGCAAATCCAGTAATATTAAAATCTGAATTTATATTATCTTTGTGTGAACAACTAATTGGTAGTGGAAATCTCGGACCGAAACAAAAATCAATAATTGATAGATGTACGGCAAATGTTTATAGAGTATTCCAACAAGGAAATTATCAAGGAATACCACCAACTCTGCAAGATTTTAGAGAAGAACTATTGAAACAACCAGAAGATGAGGCAAAAGAAATAGCACTTGCAATAGAATTATTTACAAATGGTTCTTTAAATACATTTGCTATGAACACTAATGTAAATACATCTAATAGTTTAATATGCTATGATATTTTAGAATTAGGTAAACAATTACAACCAATAGGAATGTTAGTAGTATTAGATTCTATATTGAATAGAATTACTGCTAATAGAACAAAAGGAAAAAATACTTATATTTTCATTGATGAAATATATTTATTATTCCAATATGAATATTCTGCAAATTTCTTATTTACACTTTGGAAACGAGTTAGAAAATATGGAGCTTTCTGCACAGGTATAACACAAAATGTTGAAGATTTATTACAAAGTCATACTGCTAGAACTATGCTTGCAAACTCTGAATTTATAATAATGCTTAATCAAGCAAGTACAGATAGAATTGAACTTGCAAAATTATTAAATATATCTGATTTACAGATGAGCTTCATAACAAATGTAGGAGCAGGAGAAGGACTTATAAAAGTAGGTTCATCATTAGTTCCTTTTGTTAATAAATTTCCAAAAAATACAGAACTATATAGGCTGATGACAACTAAACCAGGAGAGTCTTAATGAATAAAATATATAGTTTGGTTTTAATACTACTAATAGTTATTTTAGCTATTAGTAGTTATTTTTTTATAAAAGAAATTGCAGAAAATAAGAAAGAAAATGAATTATTTGAAGAATTGCAGGAAGTAGTTCAGGAAGAAGAAAAAACGATCGCCCAAAATCAAATTACAGACAATTTTAAAAATGAAACAAGTAATTTATCATCTAAAAATGTTGGAAATTACAATTTAGAAAGCATTTTAAAAATAAATACAGACATAATTGGGTGGATTAAAATTGATGGAACAAATATAAATTATCCTGTTATGCAAAATGGAGATTTCTATCTTCATAGAAATGTTTATAAAAATTATTCAAGTAGTGGAACTCCATATTTAGCAGAGCATTGTAATTTGAAAACAAGTGATAACTTAATTATATATGGTCATCACATGAAGAATAGTACAATGTTTTCTAATTTAGATAATTACAAGAATTATAATTATTATAAGAACCACAAATATATTAAGTTTTATACATTAGAAGATAATAAAACTATTGAAAATGATTATGAAATAGTATTTGCATTTAAAACAGTTGCTTATTCTGATAAAGGCTTTAAATATTATAATTATACAAAGTTTTATGATGAAAATGATTTTAATTCATTTGTAGAAAAATGTCGAAATTATGAGTTTTACAATACAAATGTCAAAGTGAATTATGGAGATAAGCTAATTACATTATCTACTTGTGAATATTCACAAAAGAATGGAAGAATGGTAATTATAGCAAAGAAAATATAAAAGTCTGGAGGTGGTATAAATGCCAGATATAAAGTTAAAAGAAAAAAGTATAATAAAACAATTAGATAAAAAAGTAGTACAAACACAAAACTTTAAAAACAATTTAGTAACTACAAAAGAACGATTAAATGAATTTACATCAAAAGAAGAAAATACTTCAGCAGAAAATTATGCAAGTAATCATATTCAAAATGATATAAGTTATCTATCAAGAAAAGGTGCAACAAAGAGTAATGAAATAGGGAAAAAATCATTAGAAAATACAAAACAGAATATCATAAAAAGTAAAGAAAAAATATCAAGCCTTAAATCTAAAATAAAACAGAAGAAAGCACAGCAAATTAAAAATGCAGTAAAAAAACGAACAATAAAGAATGGAACTCAAAAAAGCATTAAATATGCAAAGAATGGAGCTAAACTTACTAAAAAAGGAATAAAAACATCTGAACAAGTTGCTAAAAATAGTGCAAAAGTAGCAAAACAAAGTGTTAAAGCAAGTAAAAGAGCAATAATGATTGCTAAAAGAACAGCACAATTAACTATAAAAGCAGTTAAGGTAACTGTGAAAGCAACAATAGCAACAGTAAAGGCAATAATTGCTGCAACAAAAGCTATTATTTCTGCAATAGTTGCAGGAGGTTGGGTAGCAGTTGTAATTATTTTAGTAATAGCTTTAATTGGAGGATTTGTAGCTGCAATTTTTAATAGTGATGGGGATGCAGATTATGATACCTCACAAATTCCTAATAGTGAAATAGTATTAGTTGCAAAAGCACAGATAGGAAATGAGGGAGGAGATAAATTTTGGAAATGGTATGGATTTGAAGAACATGTACATTGGTGTGCTTGTTTTGTGAGTTGGTGTGCAAACGAATGTGGTTACATAGATAAAGGTATTATTCCTAAATTTGCAGGGTGTGTTAATGGAATAGAATGGTTTAAAGAAAAAGAACAATGGCACGATAGAGGAGAAAGTTATTATCCAATAGTTGGAGATATAATTTTTTTCGATTGGAAAGATGAAAATGGTAATCAAGATGGGACAAGCGACCATGTTGGAATTGTAACAAGAACAGATATTACAAATAGAAATATTTATACAATAGAGGGAAACACAAGTAACAAATGTGCTGAAAGAATGTACTCTTTTGATGATGTTCAAGTTATGGGGTATGGTAGTCCTAAATATGAATAAAAATAGTATCAAGTAAGGTATATAAAACTTTGCTTGATACTATTTATTTTTTTGCTTTTTTATGATACAATGCAAAAAATCAAGGAGGAATATATGTTAGATAATATAGAAGTTTTATATCATAGCAGTATAAGAATTAACAAAGAAAAAATAATTTATATAGATCCATTTAAAATAGATAGAAATTTTAATGATGCAGATATTATTTTTATAACACACGACCACTATGACCATTATTCTGAAGAAGATATAGATAAGGTTATAAATGAAAACACAACTATTATAATACCAGAAGAATTATTAACAAAACTGTTAAGAAAAGGCATAAATAAAAATGCAATTATTACAGTAGAGCCAAACAAAGAATATGTGGTAAAAGGAATTAAATTTAAAACAATACCAGCATATAATACAAACAAAACATTCCATCCAAAAGGAAACGATTGGGTTGGCTACATTATTACAATAAATAATATTAGATATTATATTGCAGGAGATACAGACATTACAGAAGAAAATAAAAAAGTAAAATGTGATGTTGCTTTTGTTCCAGTTGGAGGAAGATATACAATGGATTTCAAAGAGGCAGCACAATTAATCAACGAAATACAACCTAAAATAGCAATCCCAATTCATTATGGTAGTGTAGTTGGAACAAACCAAGATGCTACAGATTTTGTGAAATTATTGCATCCAAGTATAAAAGGTATAATTTTAATGAAACAATAAATGAAAGAAGGAATGAACAATGCAATTTTCCAATAAAGATATACAACTATTTAATGAAGCAGGAATAAATGTAGAAAATAAGAATTATACAAATGATGAAGTAGAAAGATTTAAAATAAAAGTTACAGATTTTATAATGAGTCAAAGCACAAAAGATATAGAAAAATATAGTAAGAAATTTAGTAGTTTATTATAAGGGATTAGATATGAATAAAGAAGAAATAATAGAATATTGTTTAACATTAGAAAATACATTTAAAGATTGTCCATTTCCAGATGATTTTGAATCTGTTACAATGAAACATTGCAAGAATAAAAAGTGGTTTGCACTAATTATGAATGTCAATAATAAGTTATATCTTAATGTAAAAACAGATCCAAACTATTCTGATATATTAAGAAATACTTATGATTATATAATACCTGCATATCACATGAATAAGGAACATTGGAATACAATTATTGTAGATGAAAAAGTGGACAAGACATTAGTAAAAGAAATGATAGAACAAAGTTATCAATTAACAAAGTAAAAAGAAAATAGTAATTTGTAGGGAGGAACAATGTCTTTAATAAGTGTAAA
>JBGVNW010000020.1:0-53281 GCA_045125935.1 Bacilli bacterium
AGAGGTTACCATCACAAATATGAAAAATAGCTATTTATTTTAATTTAAAATTCATATATTATGAGTTGTTTTTGGAGTGGACTTTTGTACACTCCTTTTATGTTCTTTATAAGGAGAAAATTCCTTATAAACAAAAAAAGAAGTATTTCTACTTCTCATAACTACATTCACTACACTTAATTTTTCCATTCTTTTCAACAAGAACTTTGCCACATTCAGGACAAAACTTACCCGTAGGCTTATCCCATAAAGCAAATTTACATTTAGGATAATTATTGCATCCATAGAAAACTTTTCCTTTACGTGTTGGTTTTTCTACTATTTTACCGCCACAGTCAGGACAATCCATAATCTCTTTAATTTCTACTTCTTCTTTTTTTACATACTTACACTCTGGATAATTAGAACAAGCAACAAATTCACCATATCTACCTTTTCTAATAACTAGTGGATTACCACAATTAGGGCAAACCTCTCCTGTTTCAGTAGGAGCTTTCTTCTCCATATCAGAAAAAGCATCTTTTACACGTGGTTCAAATAATTTATAAAATTCCCCTAAAACATCATTCCAAACAAGTTTTCCATCAGCAATCTCATCTAAATCTTCTTCCATATCACGAGTATATTCTACATTAATTAAATCAGCAAAAAATTCTTGTAATTTATCGGTTGTTTCAATACCAATCTCAGTAGGCTTAAACTTCTTTTCTACCAACTCAACATATTCACGTTCTTTAATAGTATCAATAGTTTTAGCATAAGTAGAAGGTCTACCTATTCCTAATTCTTCCATCTCTTTAATTAGTTTTGCCTCTGTATATCTAGCTGGTGGACTAGTAAAATGTTGACTACTTTCGACAGCATTAGTGATAAGGCTACCATCTTTATCAAACTCTGGTAAAATCTTATCTTCACTAGACTCATAATCTTTATATACCTTTAAATAACCATCAAAGATTAAAATTTGACCAGTAGTCTTAAATTTATAATCATTGTTATCAAATACTACTGTCGTTTGATTTACTTTAGCATCGGCCATTAAGGAAGCAACTGCTCTTTTATAAATCATACTATATAATTTAAATTCATCACCAGTTAAATATTCTTTAACTTTAATTGGTTCTCTTAAAATACTTGTAGGTCGAATTGCTTCATGTGCATCTTGAACATTATCTGTCTTCTTACTAGACTTAACATAACCAACATAGTTTTTACCATAGTTTTCTTCAATATATTTCATCGCTGGTCTAACAAAGTCATCAGACAAACGAATTGAATCTGTTCTCATGTAAGAAATAAGTCCGACAGTTTCACTACCTAAATCAATACCTTCATATAACTTTTGCGCAATACTCATAGTTTTCTTAGCCGAAAAACCTAACTTAGTAGATGCTTCTTGTTGTAAAGTAGAAGTAATAAAAGGTAACTTACTCTTTTTATTTTTTTCTTTCTTTTCAATACTTTCAACAGTATAAGTATCTTCAATCTCAGCAAGAACCTTATCAGCATCATCCCTACACTTTAATTCAATATCATCAGCTTTATACTTAAAAAGTTCCGCATCAAATTCTCCAAATTTAGCTGTAATTGTCCAATATTCTTCTGGTACAAAAGCCATAATTTCTCTTTCACGATCAACAATTAATTTTAAAGCAACACTTTGTACACGTCCAGCACTCTTAGCCCCTATTTTACTTTGTAATAATTTAGACAATCTAAATCCTATAATACGATCAAGTATTCTTCTTGTTTCTTGACTATGTACTAAATTATCATCTATAACAGTAGGATTATTTATTGCTTCAATTACTTTATCCTTAGTAATCTCATTAAATAAAACACGTTTATAATTCTTATCTTTAATACCTAAAGTATCTTTTAAATGCCACGCAATAGCTTCTCCCTCACGATCAGGGTCGCTTGCTAGATAAACAAAATCGCTTTCTTTAACATCCCTCTTTAATTCTTTGATAATGTTACCTTTTCCTTTAATCGCAACATAATTTGGCGTAAATCCATTCTCTATATCAACGCCTAATCCATATTGACCAGTAGTAGATAAATCTCTAATATGTCCTTTTGATGACACTACTTTATAATCTTTCCCTAGGTATTTTTCAATTGTTTTACTTTTACTAGGACTTTCCACGATAACTAAATTTTTTGCCATAACACACATCCCTCACTCAAGTTATTTATACTAGTAATAATCACATTTGTCAATATTACCATCTATTTATATAATACGCAAGAAAAACAACTTTACATTCTAATTTTTATGATTTTCTATATAATTTTTTACTGGTCCATAACTTCTACGATGTTCAGGAAGAATTCCATACTCTTCAATTGCTTCTAAATGCTTTTTAGTTGGATAACCCTTATTCTTTTTAAAATCATACATTGGAAATTTCTCATGTAATTCATCTAACATTCTATCTCTTGTAACTTTCGCAATAACAGAAGCTGCACTAATAGTTATACTCTTCAAATCACCTTTAATTATAGAAGTAGTTGGAATATCTAGTTGAAGTGGCATAGCATCAATTAAAATATGCTCAATATTACAATTACTTAAACACCCATTAATTGCTTCCTTCATCGCTAATTTAGTTGCTTCATATATATTAACTTCATCAATCTTCTTCTCATCAATTATCCCAACCCCAATACCAAGAGCTTGTTTTTTGATCTCATCAAAGAAAAAATCTCGTTTCTTTTCACTTAATTTCTTCGAATCAGTTAAACCATCTAAATTAAACTCCTCAGGCAAGACAACACAAGCTGCTACAACTGGTCCAACTAACGGTCCACGTCCAACTTCATCAACACCGGCAATAAACCTAACACCTTTATCTCTTAATTCTCTTTCATATTTATAATTATCAATTTCTATCATATTAAACATCTCCAAGATTAATATTATCATAAAAGTCAAAAAGAAAAAAAGAAAATTTACGAACAACTCGTAAACTTTTATTTTAAAATCTTCTCTAATCTTTTATGTGTTCCCTCATCAAATCGCTTATAACAATCCATATCAAAAGTTTTTAAATTAAATTTTCGCTCTCTTGCTACTTCTCTAATTACATCTTCAAGTGATATACCTAAATAACTTCTAAGCATTCCCTCAAATTGCGGATATTTAACTATCATTCTTTCATAATCGGACTCTTGTAAAAATTGGAAGAAATCACTTGTATAGCCAAATATCGAATAATCAATTTCATCTAACATCGACATTGAATAATCAAAAATTGGACTTAAATGAACCTCTCCATTTGGATGAAACTCATAATAAATATTTGCTCCACGATCAATTTGCCCCATATAAGTATCAAGGGCAAACATTTCTAAATTTTCATTAACGAACTCTTCTCTATTATGATCATCGCTACATTGTTCCAATAAGATTTCAAAGGCATCTCTATTATAATAGTATGGTAAATTAGTTGCAAATCTGTATTCTACACCTGGTTCTTTAAAATCATATGAACCAATTCTACAATTATCATATTTAAATGCTTCGCATGATAACATGCATCTAAGAATATTATCAAAGCATACTGGAAAATAATGTGCCGTTCTAATATTTCTAATACTGGCTAATTTTTCACCAATTATTTCACTAACATCAAATTCTTTATGATAAATAGTTGGTTTTCCTAATTTAAACGCTTCTGTTGCGGTAGTTGGCATAGCTCTAACAACTGGAGTTCGTAAAGAAATTATATTATAGTCAACCATTATTTTAACCTATCGAATGTAATTTTACCAAAATAGCCATTTTTAAAATCACGAATAATTATATTAGACACTTTTTCATAATCAGCAATTCCACCACGAGATAGAGCTCCACGTTTAGCGGCAATCATATCATAAACTTCAATTAAATCTTCATCAAGCTCTTCTATACCATATCTTTCTTTTAAACGTTCTGGGTATAGTGCATATAATTTATGCAATATAAATGAGGCAATTTCATCAGTATTTAAAATTTCTTCTTTAATAGATGATAAACATGCTAGTATATGAGCAGCTTCCTGATCTTCCATCTTAGGCCATAATATTCCCGGAGAATCTAAAAGTTCCAAATCTTTATTAATTCTAACCCAACTTAAACTCTTAGTAAATCCAGGAGTATTTCCAACACCAGCAGCCTTCTTACCTACAAGTCTATTAATTAAAGTACTCTTTCCAGCATTAGGAACACCTACGATTAAAGCACGTCCGGCTCTAGGCATCATTCCCCTATCAGCACGTTTTTTATTTTCAATAGCCATTATTTCTTTAGAATATTCAAGTATCTTATTAACATTCTTACCACTCATTAAATCAACACAAACTACTTTATAACCAAGTTCTTTATAATACTCAACTATTTTATTAGTTTCAACCTCATCACACAAATCATACTTAGTCATAACCAAAACTCTAGGTTTATCTTTAATCAAATCATCTATATCAACAATTTTAGATGATAAAGGCATTCTCGCATCAACAACCTCAAATACGATATCAATTAAATTTAACTTTTCACTGATTTCCCTCTTAGTTTTTGCCATGTGGCCTGGATACCAGTTTATATTTGTCGAATTTTGTCGATTATCCATTTTATCACTTCCTTTTACTTAAATTCATAATATTCAGTTAAAATACCAGCCTCATCTAAAATTTTAAAAGCTTCTAAATCTGGATATTTATTGGCGTAAATAACTTTAGAAATACCAGAATTTATAATTAACTTTGCACATATCATACAAGGCGATTTTGTTACATAAATAATAGAATCGTTTATATTTTCACCATTTTTTAAACTGTTAAGTATTGCATTTTGTTCTGCATGAACTACTCTACAAAGTTCTTGCTTTTCACCACTTTTCAAATTATACTTCTTTCTCAAACAATTATCAATAGTACATGGTTTACAATTATTAGGTACAGAATTATTTCCTTTTCCTAAAACATTATCATTTAAAACAATAACTGCACCTACTTTTCCTTTAGCACAATTTGCTTTTTTTGACTCTTCTAATGCTATTTTCATAAACTTATCATGCGACATAATAAACTACACCTACTCTTTTATTCCTTTCTGTTGTCAAATTTTAATTCTCTTGAATTAAACATACTCTTTCCATATTTTTGATATATTTCATCTATATCATCAAGTTTAATATCTTCAAGTTTATCTTCTAATTTTTTAATATTATATTTATTCTTCATTATCTTTTTTATCTCCTAATAATTTTATCTCTTCAGCATTATTTAGTATATTTAATTGATATTTGGCAATCTCTCTTAATATTTCAAATCTTTCTTCTTTACTTTTACCTTCTTTAATCATTTCTGCATTATGTGATTCTAAATTCGATAATACAGTTAATTCATTTACTCCCGCATAATCTCTTATATTAGAAGTTTTAGCTAAAATAGGATTTAATTCTCTCTATTCTTTAGCAGTTGTATTAAACAAAGCAACATTTAAAATATCAGCTTCTTCTGCATATTTCAACCAATCTTTATTTTTATAATAATTACTATCAGGCAATATATAGTTTTTAATAGCATCAGTATGTATTAAATAATTGTTTTTTGTTAGTATTCTTTTTATGTCCCATTCTCTATTCTGGTTTTCAATTTGTTTTAATCTTTCAAACTCTTTTATTAAATATAATTTAAATACTGGGCTAATTGCTGATGCAAATTCAAAAGCAATATCTTTATGTGCATATGTTCCGCCATATTTACCACATTTAGAATAAATACCAATTGCATTAGTCTTTTCACACCACTCTGTTACACTCAAAGTAAAAGTATGAAGACCAGCATTTTTTCTAAACCCGTCGAATTCGACGGAATTAAATTTAGGATTATATATTGATTCCCAAGTACCTAAAAATTCTAATGTAATTCTATTTCTTAACCAGTTTCTAATTATATCATCTGATGTTTATTTTCCTTCTTTAAACTTTGTAAAATCAGAAATACAAATATAATCACTATCATTTATATTAGTTATATTTACTTTTACATTTTGAACTTCAATTATATTATTTTTCATCTATATATTCACCTCTTTCTATATGTTATTAAACGGTGTAATCACCTTTGGAATTCCTACTAATATTTTTGTTAAACTACATATATTTTCACTAATTTTCGCAACTTTTTAATTGTTTTTATATAAAACATGCATTATCAAAATTATTGTAATTCCTTATAAAATAAGGATTTATGGAAGTTCTTAAATAAATCGTAATCAAGCAGTTTATATTTGTCGAATTTTGCCCTTTATCCATTATTATCACTTCCTTTACTTTTTTATAATGTATGTTAACCATTTTTTATTACGATCAGGTTCTTCTGTGTACATTTTATAGACTATTTTAAAATTACATTCCTCAACTAATTCTTTTAGTTCTTCTTCTGTAAATTTTTTTCTAAATCTAACTATATTTCCACTATAATCTTCCTTTTCATAATACCCTTCTTCAGATTTATTATGGATTGTAGTATATATTAATATTTTGCCATTTTCTTTTATCCATTTATATGCTAGTAAAAGTAATTGCTTAGCATCTTCTTTTGGAAAATTATGAATTAACGCTCCCATAAATATTGCATCAAATGAGTCTTCAGAAAATTTAATATTTAAAATGTTATCCTCTATAAATAATGTATTCGGCGATTTAACCTTTGCATATTTAATCATTTCTCCCGAAAGTTCTACAGCACAAGTTCTACAGTTTAATTTTTCTTCAAATATTTTTAAAATTCTACCTGTACCTGGTCCTATTTCTAAAACATTATTCTTTATGTTTTTATTTAAAAGTTCTTCACTCAACAATTTTATCCAATCTTCATCTGTTAAATCATATTTTCCAATTTTCTTATGCCTATTGGCATGTTGAATAGCAAATTTATTATAAGCTTTTTTATTTACTTGTATATACTCTTTTTCCAATATTAAGCACCTCTACTATCTATATAAATTTTCTAATACTCTCGTAAGACAATCATCAGCAGTTTCACCATTATATAATCCTTTATATCCTGCATTATGAAATTCTGCCATATTTTTAACACCCGCAGATGATGCGACTTTCTGTAATGTATAATTACCTTGTTTTGTTAATTTTCTTTGATAAAATCTTTTTTCATCATCCGATAAAGAATCATATTCTTGCTCGGTTATTTCTTGTTTTCTTGTTTGGATAGCAAAATAGGTTTGTCCTAAAGCAACAACTTCTTTATTTGGATCAGCATTTTGAACTATCAAATAACATATGTATCTTGATAATTTATAATCTTGGATGTTAGCAATAGCATTATTGTTTCTTTTTGACAACTTGTTGACCTCAACAAGTTGTTCATCTACATTAAATCCAGAATTCCTGCAAGCATCTTTTGCCTTATTTAAAACCTTTACAAAATTTCTCCAATCGCTATATTCTAAAACTTTTGAAAGTTCCCTAGCATACCAAAATTCATTTCCGTAATCATCTATATGTTTTATATTCTCAAAAATATTGTCAATATATTTATCTTCAATTTTCTTCATTGTTACCCCCATTTCTATTAATTATATAATTCTTTAAAGTAGAGTTTTTCATATTCTTCCAGTACCCTATATTTTTAATATTTTAGAACAAAAGACAAAATAAATTTTGTCGCTTTAGTCGTCTCCGATCCAACTTCCTACTTTTAAGATAAAATACCATCTATTCTCCATAGGCTTAAATTCCGATGGTCGCCATCGTACTAATTTTTTCATTTCTCTTTATTTTTATTAATTTTGATAATGTAGTTTTAGTCCTTCAAACATAATATTTATAAGCTTTATACATGTGATGACTTCTATAAGCTTAACTTACTATAATAAAGGTAGTTTTAATAATCGTCAAGGTACCTAGAAGAGGAAATTTTTACCATCTATGATAAAGTTTCTGATACATAAAAATCACAATCTAGTACTATTGCCAAAAATACCTTTCAATCAATTATCCTACCCATTCGAATTATCTCTTTTTACCATAATATCACTCCATCAAAAAGATAAACACTCATACCACAACATAAAAGAACAGATTTTAGATCCACACTATAAATTGTAATATATCAGTTCAAATTATTTTCTATATCTTCAATTGAAGTAAATACAAATGATTTTATTCCTACACTATTTGCAGCAATAACATTTTTTTCTTTATCATCAAAAAATATCGTTTCTTCTTTACTTAAATTAAATTTGTTAATCAACAAATTATAAATATCATAGTCAGGTTTAACTAGGTGTTCTTGATATGAATATATTCCACCATCAAATATTTTACTTATATTAATTAAATCATTTATATAATTATAACTATCTTCAGTTATATTAGTTAATAAATATAATTTAAATCCTCTTTCTTTTAAACTTTTTATATATTCAAAATTATCTTTCATTAAAGGATATGATTTTATTAAATTATCTTTTCTTAAAATATAATCTATATCATTAAAATCTTTTTCGTTTCTTAAACTATTGAGATGCTCATAAACACTTATTTCACCTAGTAAACATTTTTTAAATCCAGTACCATATGCTTTTGTATAAATTTTGTCACAATTTTTATTTAATAATTTTTTGATATTATGTTTACTATCATCAAAAAAGACACCACCAACATCCAATATGATATTTTTAATCATTTTATTCACCTCTAAAAATTACTATTTTTCTAACTGTTATAGACATAATTTTATGAAAAGTTTTTAACCATCAATATCAGTATTTTTTAAATAGCCAAAAAATTCAATTCCTATTATTTTTTAATTTAATATTTCATTTAAGTTTTCATCAGCATTTCCTATCAACTTAACAACCTCGTTCAATTCATAGAAAGCAACTGTATTTTCAATATTAAATTCTTCTTTAGTAGTTGAACATAAAAATATTTTTTTACCAAGTGCTAGTGCCATACCAAGTTCAATATGAGCACCTCTACCGGCAGGAAGCAATATAATAACAACGTCAGAATCAACAATCCCCTGTTTTTCTAATTGAGCATATTCTCTCATATCATTTATATCTACATCATCATTCACATTCTTAACCCAGTCATATGTTTGTTGCCATCCACTATCCTTTAATACCTTTGCATAATAATTTACTAAAGTACAATTTTTCATTCCTGAACCTATATAAAATTTCATTATCTTTTCTCCCTTCTACATATCTAAACTAATTTCACCACTTTGGCATTAAATCACGAAGTGTAATCGTAGATCCAGTCTTTAAATCTGCTATTATTTCCATCTCTTCATTGCCCAACTGCATTAATAACTCTCTACAAGCACCACATGGCATCATAATATTGTCATCATGTCTTCCTATACATAATAACTTAACAACTTTTGTCTCTCCTGCTGTTAACATATTTCCTATCGCATTACGTTCAGCACACATTCCCAAAGAACATACAGTATCAATACAAACACCTGTATAAATATTTCCTTTATCAGTCAATATTGCTGCAGCTACATCACCGGCTTCAATACTACTTGAAACCTTTCTTGGATTTAGTACAGCTTTAGCTGCCAAATAAAGTTCATTACATATATCATTAATCTTATACAAGTAACGAATATGTATTGCATTTATCCCACTTTTTTCTATCTTTTCTTTATAACCATTTAATTTTAATACATTTCTAATTGCTTCATTATAATCATTAGTACTTGATGTTGTATATCTTGTTCCTTCTAACATTAATAATTCCTCAAGCGAATCATAATGATTATTCCAAACTACTTCACACATTATTTCTTCATCATTATCATTTTTAAAAATAATCTTATCATTAACCTTAAAATCATTATAATTGTATCTATCCAAACCAGCTCTTAATTCTATTCTTTTAGTTCCTCTTATTATTGCATCAAAAGCTCTATTATTTAAGTTCAATCTATATACTTCCATTTTTACACCTCTATTCTTATAAATTCACAAAATATTTTCGTATTATAAACAAGAAAAGTCAAATCAATGTTAGCACAGATTTTAATCAAACCTTTCTTTATCTATAATAAATTAGTATTAATAACAGTTAATATGTGACTACAAGTACCATTTTCTCTATAAAAATCACAATCACAAATAAATTTATTATTTTCTCTCTTAACTGTTCTTATACCATGTTCAGAATTGATAATTACTTCATTATCCATAATGTTAAATCTATGACTTTCCTTACTATATCTTATGGCTTTTTCTATTTTTCTTTGAAACTCAAAATTATCTTTTGTAACCATTTTTACAAGTTGAAGGGGCAAATAATCCCTGTTTTCAAAAGTTATTTCTATTAAATTAACATTCTCATTTTTTTTAAATTCATCTAACCATTCATATGAATTCATAAATATAGTACCAATTATAGGTTTATTACAATTTAATAATCTAATTAATAACTCTTTATATTTATCAGAAAACAATTGCATCGGTCCTATTTCATCAATAATTATGTATTTAATTTTCTCATCAGTTATAGCCTCTTCTAATTCATTTAGACAAACAGCTTCAAAAGTATCCAAATCAACACCATAACGACTGATTTTATAAGATGTTTCTATATTTACATGTGAAAGAATTGCTGTTTTTCCGCTAAGAGTATTAATCCTAAAGCCAACCCTTTCATTATTTTCTCTTATTTCTTCAGTATAAAACCCTCCACAATTATAAAATCCTAACATATTTATTATTTTCTTTATTGCAGTTGATTTACCAGTTCTAGGTAATGCAGTTAATAATATCATCATAAACCTCCTCAAATTTACCTAATTATATCATAAAAGTTATTTCTTATAAATTACCATTATACTTATATAACTTTTTTACAATAGGACTATAATCTACACCAGATAAGTCTTTTTCTTTTGACTCAGCAATATATTTCGTTAAATACATACATTTAACAAGAGTTTCATATTCACCTAATATAGAACCACTTGAATCTATCACAACTACATCTTTATAGTATTTAGGTAATTCATCCAAAAATAAGCTATCAAGTTCAGTCCCAGTATTTAAATATATCGCAATACTTTCATTATCAACTGATAATGTACTTCTACCATGACAATAAGAATATTTATCATGAACAATTGGAATTCCAATACCAGATTCAACTATAGTAGATTCTAAGTATTTACTAGATGTAGATGTATCTATTCCTGTAAAAATTTCAAATATATCACAATTTGTATCAAAATCAAAACTATAACTATTTAAACTATTCATTACTCTTTCCACATCATTATCCAAATAATAATTTAATAATACACTACAAGGTATTAAAGTTGCACCTAATGATATAAAACTACGTTCTTTATCTAAACACCTATAAGTCAAATTAGTAACCCCTTCTCTATTATTCTCCTTACTTGATAATAAATAATGTTTCAAATTATTTAAAAATGAAAGTTCAACACCATAATTATTTCCTGAGTAACTACATGACAAAACATTTTTATATAAACTAAGATCCATATATCTAAAATCTCTTGGTTAAACATTTCTTGTTATAATATGATTTTTTCTTCCTAAAACTTTAGAAGCATATTCAGACACCACACTCGAACCACCAACACCAGAAATTAATGTCGGACCATTAACTCTAGATAACTCATAATTTATTCTTTCTAAATCACTATTACATAAACTTTCTAATACTCTCCCTTCTAATTTTTTAAAATTTTCTTGCATATTCTTTTCCATAAAAAATCCTCCTTAAGTAATTAATATCACTTAAAGAGGAACTATTTCGTCTACTTAAAAATTTTCATCTAATATTTCAATTTTATTAATTCTTTTTAGTTCAAAATGACGTAAATCATTTCTTAATTCACAAAAAGCAGCACATCCCCAACCATTGTTATATAAAAACATATCGTAAGGTCGTATAACTCTATCAATATTACCATGAACAAATGAATAATAATTTATCTTTACTTTTCGTTTTTCTTTAATTGCCCTTGTCAACATATTATAATAGGTTTTTACTTCGTCTTTTAATTCTAAATTTTCATTTTTAGAATCGAAATAAACACCACGTACTTTATCAGCAATTATTTCTAATTTTTCTTTATCGCTAGAACTAACCTTCAAATTATGTAAAAAATTATAATCATCACTTGTAAATTTTCTAGTTGGTATCCTAATACTTTGATTTAACACATAACCACCATATGGTCCCATAATAGTATCAATATATATACCAGCCTTTCCCAACTCTTCTTTATAAACTCTAATCATTCTTTCAGATACTTCTAATTTATCAGCTAACTCTTTAATATTATATTTTCTTCCACTTTCTAAATATTGAAGCATCATAATAACATTCGATATTTTAGACATTTTACACCTCTTTTCAAATGTAAAATTAAACATTTCAATAATCAATTAATATTACTTTTTCTTTCGAAAAAAGATCTTACTTTTGACAAAACTTTATTTTCAGCCTTAAGATTAGACTCCTCTTGTTCTACAATATCTTCATCATCATCTGGAAACGGCATTCCATCTATTCCATCATTTATCCATTCATCATCATCCGGAAATGGCATCCCATCTATTCCATCATTTACCCATTCAGCATCATCTTGAAAAGGTAGACCATCTATTCTATCATTAACAATTTCATCATCAAAATCTTCCAAAAAATATGGCATAATATATCCCTCCGTAAAATTACACTTATTATAACAGAAAAAAGTAGATTTTACATCTACTTATAAATTGATTATAATAATTCAAGGTTTTCTTCTATAACAATATTTATTTCATCTAGCTCTTCAGATAAAACATTTAAATCTATCTTAAAAACATCTTCATCTACTCTTGTTATACTACAATCATATTTCCCATTAATAATTGAAAGCCAACCTTTTTCATCTTCATATGTAACATCAGTTATATATTTATTTATATTTAATTTTGTGTTTATACTTTTAAGTTTCTCTTTAGACAAGCTAGTTTCTATTCCAATAAATGTATTATTATCTATATTAAATGTTATAAAAGGAGCAATACCCTTTACTTTTTCTTTGTCTAGTACACTCTCAAAATTACCCCAAGTTATTTTAACGTCATAATTATCATATTGTTTATTATTTACTTTTATCATTTAATCTCACTCCTTAACTTAATCACTTATCATTTGAGTTCACCTCACATTTAACATATTTATAAATCATTCTAAATTAGTCATAAATTCTTTTATTATCTCGCTTAACTCGTCTGGCTTTTGTTGAAAAAGCATATGATCTCCTGAAAGCAAAACAATTTCCGTATTACCAAGCAAGTCTATATATGGTCTAATTTTCTCTTCTTCCCATTTTATCGCTTCTTCTACAATACTCTCTAAAACTTCATCTGATGGCATAGAAGTAATTTCTAGACCAAGTTCTTTCTGACGATCATTAACCCAATAAATATTTTCTCTTAATTCTTCAATTGTTCTATAACCTGTAGAAGCAATATATATTTTAGGAATATTATTACTTCTAATATTTTTATAAGCTTTATTCGTATTATTATTCATCTCTTTTATTTCAGATATTATTGCCTTAGTAAGCGCTGAATGTGTATTTAAATATGTGGCGATTTTTTGGTTTTCTTTAGAATAATAACTTGGAAGAGGATAAAAATAATTTTCTAAAACTAGTCGTTGTAATCCTAATTTACAAGCCATCAGCTCTAAATAATCAATGACTCCTACACCATACTCTTCTTCATCCCATATATCAATTCCAAGTTCACTAGTATCAATAAATACTACGCCTTCTACTTCATCTGGATACATACTTTCCCAATACGTTGCATATACTCCACCTAATGAATGTGGAAGTAAGACATATGGTCCTTCAATACCAGCATTTTTTAAGGAAGTTCTATAATCTGATACTATTTGTTCTAGAGTTTGTTTTACAGAAGTATCGTCACTATATCCATATCCCGCTCTATCAATATATATTATCTCATAATCATCTTTTAATTTTTCATTCACAAAAGACATTTCTATACTATAATCATTAACACCTAAACCAGATATTGCGATAAGCTTATGCTTACTATTTTTATTACCAACCCTATATATATTAAGATTATAATCTCCTGCAGAATATTTATTTATATATCCCTGTTCGACTAAATAAGCATATTCCTTTTTATTTTTAACCATATGAACAATAAAATTAATTAAAATAAAAAGAAAAAATACCAACAACAAAATCAATAATATTTTTAAAATTATTTTCATTACTTTCTTCATTAGATTTACTCCTATCAATTAACTATTTTTATATACTAAAATAATTATACCACTTATAATACTAAATAGTAAATCTATAGGTTCTAAACACTAAACAAAATAAAATTTCAAATTTTATTTATCACCATAATATAAAATCAAGAACATATTATCAAATATTACAGTACATATCTTACCAATCTATCACTTCAACACATCAAAATTTAGCAACCCTTAATATCTCATTAAATACTTCTACTATATATTTATTTTTACTTTTGGCAATATTCTCTAATTCGTCAATATTATTTAACCAATGTAATATTAACTTATCTCTTCTATCAGTAGTATCAAAATTATATATATTTGAATTACTCTTATCTTTTACTTTAGCTAGTTCAAATAATTTTAATCTTTTTTCCGTTGATAATCTTAAAACAAATGATATCATAATTAAATTATTCTTAGTAGGTAATTTACCCATAGTTACTTCATAAATTCCTTTTTTAATTAACGATTAATTTCCTAATTGATTTAAAGTAAGATTACTTTCTTTTATAAGTTCATTCATATATTCTTCAAAAGTATTAATTTTACCTAAATTACTCTCTACCATTAGATATTTCATAAATATAATCAATAATTTCTGTGATATTGGCGTTATGAGAGGATCCAAATTTATCTTTAAGTAATGATATTAAGAAATCTATATTATATTCATTTAATAAAATATTATCTAAATAATTTTTTCCTCTTCAATAACTAATTCAATAAAATCTTCTTTCACCATACTTTTAACCACATTAGCATCAGAAAATCTTCTATACAATTCACTCACAACACATTTCATTAAAAACTCATCATAATATTTACCATCTCAAACCTTTAAACATTGATTAAGGTTATTTTGTTCCAAACTATCATCATTAGATAATTTTTAAACTATCTTCATAAAGTGACATATACATATCTTTAAAATATAATTTTTTAATTAATAAGTACACATCATGTTCTTCAATAAAACTAAATTTTTATAAATTTTTCTAAATCCCCTAATCATATAAAGAAGTAGTTATACGTCCACCTCTTTATTCTAATTATTATAACAATGCTTTTTCGCATACTTTTTCAATGTATTGGCGGTTGATTCACTAATACCTGCATTATAAGTAATTTGAGTAGGATCCTTATCATACACCTCAGCATAAAAGCATAATGCTGCTAAATATGCCCCGTTAGAATTTTGATGAGTAAGATCAGTAGTATCACCATCTTGATATTTCATTATATGAATACTACTTTTATTATCAATCATATCATAAAACATTGGTCCATCATTAATAGTATTAACTCCTAATTTATTCGCAACATACTCTGCATTAGAATATGATTTTTGAATTTGAGTCTCAGTATTTCCACCCTCAGGTGATCCGTTAGAATCTTTCCTAATCCTTAACCATATTTTTCTAATATATATCTTAACATTAGAATTCTTTTCTTCTGCCCAAGTTTTAATAGTATTTATGTCATCATAATACCCCGTTTTATTTGAATAAGAGCGATCTGTTCCTTGATTTATAATAACATAATCATAACTTTTCTTTATTTTTTTAATACTGGCCTCATCCGCTAAAATTGTATTTAAAGCCACTCCACCAATCACAGCTTGCGTATATTCTATTTCGTACCCAGCATTTTTGGCAATTGCTTTAAATCTTTTAGGAATACCATTATCTTCATTTACTGACCCAGGAAAGTAGGTTTTACTGTTACCTATATATAAAACTCTTGCAGCTCTAACAGTTACCTTACACTCAACAGTTATACTTGAATCATAATTTGATTTTGCAGTTATTACTGCAGTACCTGTAGACTTTGCTTTTACATTTCCATTACTATCAACAGTTGCCACTTTTGTATCACTGCTTGACCACGTCACACTCTGATCAAGTGCCGAATATGATAATGTCGCCGTTAGTTTTCTTGTATTACCATCAATTATTGTTACTGAAGAATTAGAAATTTTCAATGTTGGGGTTCCAACAATTACAGTACAATTAGCTATAATTTCATTACTACTTTTAGCAGATATTACAGCAGTTCCATTACCAGTTGCAGTAACAACACCATCACTTACTGTTGCAACGGCACTATTACTACTCGACCACGTAATTGTTTTATTAGTGGCATTGCTAGGAGATATAGTAGCTTTTAAAGTCTTTTTATTTCCCTTAGATAATTTAATAGTACTAGCATTCAAACTTACTTGAGAAACACCAATTTCATTACTCTTAACCACTACTTCAGCCATAGCCCTCTTATTTCCATCAACAGTTTCTACTGTGATTGTAGCCTTTCCAATGCCAACCGCTGTCACAACACCATTATATACTGTCGCAACATTTGTATTACTACTCGACCATACAACATTCTTATTAGAAGCATTTGAAGGTAATACAGTTGCAACCAAAGTATTTTTCTCATTAAGTCCCATTGTAATACTATAACTATTTAAACCAACACTACTTACCTTCACAACAACATTTGTATTTGTATTCGTATCAAGATTAGAACCCATATTAGAACCAGAACCTGTATTAGTATTAGAATCAATATTAGTATCGAGATTAGAACCTGTATTTGACTCAGTATTAATATCAACATTAGAACCAGTATTAGTTCCCGTGTTCGTATCAATATTAGTATCAGTATTCATATTTCCATTATCAATAACAGATATCTTGCAATCTCTACTAATATTGTAATTACTAAAATTTGCAGTAACATTCACTTCCCCTGGCATTAATCCTTGAACAGTTCCGTCGTTAACTATTAAAACGTCAGTATTACTACTCAGCCATTCAATCCTTCCACTTTCAACAGTAGATAAAAAGCCAGCATCTAGCTTTATACTCTCTCCTACTTTGATAGAAAGATTTTCACAGTTGAAATAAATATTACTTTCATTATTATATTCATCTATATTATTAGGCCATAAAAATAAATAACCAAGAGTTAAAAAACACCCAAATAATAAGATTATAAAAAAATATGGTACAAATTTTACTAATTTTGTCATCACTCATAATCCCCTAACTACACTACTCTTAGAAAGATTATAACAAAAAAATCCCCTCATAAACAGCAAATTTAATTTTTTTGCTACTCAGTATGGAGATTTTTAACATATATCATTATCAATAATTTTATTTAAATAAATCTTTCAATTTACCAACAATTTTACTATCATCTAATTTATCCAACTTAATTTTTGTTTTAACCGCCGCAATTACTTCATTAATTTGATCATCTGTTAAATCAACATCTAAGACACTCTCTAATGCTTTCACTGGCTCACTTTGAAACTTCTTCGCAAAATCAGGGTCTTTCTTTATCTTATCAACTACTTTATCAATCATTTCTTTTATTTTATCCATAAAAACATCTCCATAAATTTATTTTATATTCTATCGTGATTTAATTTTTTAATAAATTCTCTAAGTTTTCCAATATCTCTTCAATATCAGTATAAGGAATTAATTTTATTCTTTTATTACCACGAATCATAGTAGAAACCTTTTTAGTATAAGTCTCATCATATATCGCAATAATCTTTTTACCTAACTTATCAGCATATCCAAGTTCATATCCAACTCCAAGTGATGGAATAGTAACCTCCGCAAAAACAATATCTGCATTGATTAATTTATTTTCTAAATCCCGATAAATCTCATCATCAGTTTGAAACTCTTCATTCGCAATCGTATTAGGATCAGCTATTTGTTTATCAACTACTACACCATACTTTTCTAGCTCCTCAATCATTACTTTATAAGTCTCAATCTTCTCAGTTCCTCCATAAATTGATCCAGATACATAAATATTCATAAAATACCTCCTACAACTAAATATTTAAATCTACTTTTATTTTTTGAAGTATACAATTAATATTTCATTCATCAAAACATTCACCCATATACATTAGCAATCATAATAATATGAAAAATAATTAAATTATCTCTCCTTTTATTTACTTGTTTTAACATATCTTTTACTATCTTCACTATTTAGACTTTTCCAAAACAAATTAATAATAATATCATCTTGAAAAGTACTACCAGTTTCCATATTATGAGTATAATAACCATTCCCCATAGGCGAAAATGCTACCATTCGTTTTCGATTGATACCAAACTCATCTAAAAAAGGATTAGTCATATATAACTTAAAGGAATCTTCTACTCTTTCAATAACTAAACGACTAACTTTATTAGTAGCGTCTATATCCTCAAAATCACACATCTGATCAGAAAACCATACAAGTCTATCATTATCTAATGAACTCAAATCATTATTTCTAAACAAATACTTACCGTTCATTATTGAGTCTAAATTATTATAAAACACCTCATCAACATCTCTTGTTATCATAATAGCTGAATTTACGTTGAAAGACCAAATAAACTCATCAAAGAAAAAGCCCATTGAAAATAATTCCGTATCACCATCGAGTAATCTTATCTCTTTTTTTACTTTATTCCTAACTAATTTCATCAACATACCACGCTTACATTTGCTTTTTCTTATCAGAAACCTTTAATCTTTCTAACTCACTCACAACAAAGTCAGATGTTTCCTCAATACAGCTTACTAATTCACCAATATCAAAAGTACTTTCCCTATCATCTAAGTAATTAACTGAATTTAAATATTCAATTGTTTGTCTAACTCCAGCAGTTTCTAATTCTTCTACTGGATTAACAAAATCACTTGGTAACACTAATTTAGGAACATCATACATTTCAACCAACCTAGAACAAGCTTTACTTAGTTCATATCTTTCAGAATCAAATATTTTAGACGATATAAAATTATTACCATGCCAATACTTATCAGTCATTAAATGAGTTAAATATCCGAAGACAAAATCATTACTCAAATGAGACTGATACTTTCGATAAAAAAATTCATAATCATAATCTAGGCTAGTAGAACTATCAATAAAATGCGTCCCAATCTTTGTAGAATTAGAATTTCTCCATGAATCAGGCGCAACATTTCCTACTAAAAAGTTCATTGATTCATTCATATTAAGCTTCTTCTCAATATTCTTCGCTACACATAAATGTATTCCTCCAGATGGCATACTCATCACCTCATACTTATTACTCAAAACTTCTTAACTTAAAACATATTGTTTTAAAAAACTACAAGCAGTCATAACTTTATCTTGGACATCTTTTAAATATCTCTTATCC
The DNA here is from genome assembly GCA_045125935.1 of Bacilli bacterium. Lineage (GTDB taxonomy): Bacteria > Bacillota_I > Bacilli_A > RF39 > UBA660 > CAG-877. The sequence continues at coordinate 19,553 of JBGVNW010000020.1, forward strand.
TCAGCTCGAAAAATTACTCCTCTTCATATATAACACAACATATATCCAGAACTCATCATTAAAGGTTAAATTTAAGTAGATTGTAAATTATACATGGTAGTAGTACCATAAAACAATTTTACTCATCAAAATAACTCCTACAGAAGCAAAACAGTAATAATTATAATATCAATTTATCCCATATCCATTACACAAATAACTTTATACTCAGTAAACAATTAACTAATTGTCAGAATAATATTTTTCCAATAAATTACCTTTCAATCTCTCATATTCATCAAATAAATAATAAAATTTACTATTTTGTGCCAATAAATCACTACGTTTTAATTCAAATAGCATATTTAACTCATCTTTACTAAATTCCTCAATTATTCTCTTTTCAACATCTAAATCAATTTTACTGAAATTAATGTCATGATAAATAATCAATTTGGATACAACACTAATCAATTCACTATTTAAATTATTCCTTTTAGCAAAAGCAAGAAATATATCATTCGACTTATTCCAATGATCATAAAAGTGACCTACACCCATTTCATCTTCTGTATAAACAAAGGACTTTCCTACATCATGAAACAAAGCTGCTAAACGTAATTCTAAATTCAAAGGAACATTATCAACAACATGGAGAATATGTTCATAAACGTCATAAATATGCCACAAATTATTCTGATTAAAATTTTTACACAACTTCAATTCCGGTATCAAGGAAAAAATTTTATCTTCATTATTTCTAATAAAGGCACTTGGACAATCATACATTAAAATTCTAGATAAATCTTCATATTTCATGCTTAAAAATCAACTCTTTCAAAATCACCTTATTTTAATTTTAAAATATAATAAATCTATTATCTTCACAAAACACATCTAAATCTCTATTACTCTTTTTTACCAAATCTATCAAATGGATAAACTGTAAAACTAGTAGTACCTTTAATATTCTTAAGCGCTATCGTACCAATAATTCTACTATCTGTTGAGTTTACTCTATTATCACCAAGAACATAATATTCTCCATCTGGAACTTTTATCTCTTCAATATCAGCTGTTTCAGCATGATTAAATTCCTCTTCAACCACTTTTCCATTTACATACAACTTATTATCTTCATACTTAATCTTCTCACCAGGAAGACCAATAACTCTCTTAATTAAATACTCATCATCATTTTTAATAACAACAATATCAAATCTATTAATACCAGTAAATTTATATCCAATCTCATTTAAAATCATAATATCATTATTATGTAATGTATCATTCATTGATGGACCATTAACCCTAATTGGCGTTACAATAAATGCCTTAACCAATAAAACTACAACAATAATAATTAAATAAGGTAACCATTCCATAACAAAACCACTTTTTTTCTTTTCCATATTTTCATCTCCACATAAGACGATTATATCATATCAAAACATATTTTTATCAAGATATTTAATCCAATATTAAATGCACCATTTTCACGTAAATATACGCTCAGTATAAACATATTTTAATAAAACTAAAAATATAAACAAAAAATAAGGCATATAGCCTTATCTTTTTTATTAATCTCTTTCTTTAATACGGTATCCGCCAACTCTATTCTTAAGGAAATTAAGTTTAGCACGTCTAACTTTACCTTTACGAACAACTGTAATAGCTGCAACTTTTGGTGAATGCATTGGGAATGTTCTTTCAACTCCAACACCGCTTGATACTTTACGAACTGTGAATGTTTCAGAAACTGAACCACCACGACGAGCAACTACAACACCTTCGAAAGCTTGAATACGTTCTCTTTTTCCTTCGATAATTTTAACGTCAACTCTAACTGTGTCTCCAACACGGAATTCAGGCACATTTGGATTAATTTGTTTTTCATTAATTTTATCAATAATATTTGCCATATATAAGTCTCCTCTCTAAATATATTTACCAATGATCATATTCAATAACCGAAAAGCGGATCATTTCAATCGACATTCAAGATTATATCATAATAAAAACTCTTTTGCAATAACAAAATAAGTAATTTTACCTATTCTTTCCATTAGTATTACTCATCATTAAACTATTCTGTAATTCATCAAATTGACTCTTAGCTTGTTTCTGCAACGCACTTAATTGCTTTGCCATAAAATTAAGTTCTTCCTGTTCTAAAAAAACACGATATTTATTTTTTATTTCTTGTCTAAACTTCTCCATCTCAGTCAAAGCCTGTCTAAATGAATCTCCACTATCATCATCACTAATAAGTAATTCTGTAACATACGCTATTAGTTTCTTGTACTTATTATTAACAATTCTAACAACCATAGGTCGTGCTAAAATAACATCAAATATCCTAATATTTTTAACATTATGACCATCAATAATAAAACTATTATTTCTAGATGGCACTAAAAAACTACACAATTTCTCTAATTCACAAATATTAGAAAACATCATTTTCTTAGGTACTTTTTTAACTCTCTTTACAGAATACATCTAACCACCTACTTTTCTAAAAGATCTGGTCTTTTTTCTCTAGTCCTTCTTAAACTTTCTTGATAACGATACTCAGCTATCTTCTTATGATCTCCTGAAAGTAATACTTCTGGAACTTCCATTCCCTCATAAACTCTAGGTTTAGTATATGTTGGATAATCAAGTAAATTATCATTAAATGAATCATTAATATGTGAACCCTCTTCAATTACCCCAGGAATCAATCTAACAATCGAATCAACTAGCACCATACTAGGAATTTCTCCTCCAGTAAGAACATAATCCCCTATACTAATCTCTAGATCACATATAGTTCTAATACGTTCATCAAATCCCTCATAATGACCACAAATTAAAATTAAATGTTCTTCTTTTGCTAAATCATATGCTAAAGTCTGTTTATATGCAACCCCATCAGGAGTCAACAAAATAACTTTTGATTTATCAGTTTTTAAGCTTCGAACACAATCAAATATAGGCTGACAAGTCAAAACCATTCCATTACCACCACCATAAGGTGTATCATCCACTTTATGATGTAAATCTAAAGAATAATCCCGAAAATTATGAATATCTATTTTTACCTTTTCATTATCAATAGCTCTTTTCACTATTGATTCATTAAAAATGCCATTATACATATCCGGAAAAAGTGTTAATATATCAATCTTTAGCATTAAACTACATCCCCTCAAGTAATTCTATAACTACTTCTTTTCTCTCTTTTGAAATTTCTTTAATCATCGGCGAATTAAATGGTATTAAAATTTCTTTTTCAAACATAACACGCATTATTTTATAATTAGGAGCCGAAAAGAATATTTCCTTTATTATTCCACACTTTCCATCCGTAGTCAAGCAAGAGTACTTTAGTAACTCCTCGTCCAAAACTAAATCTCCTAAATTCATTTCGCTTTCCAACATAAAAACATTTTTCTTCATCAAAAATAATACTTCATTAATATCCTTATAGTCATTTAAAGTAACCATATCAAACTGTTTATGTCTACGATAACTTTTTATTTCATACTCCTTGTGATCAATAATAAGCTTCTTACCAACCACAAAAACCTTATCTTTAAACTCAAAATCACTAATAATTTTAATTTCACCTTTAATACCATGAGTCGAAACTATTTTTCCAATATAAATTTCTTTCATTACTATCTCCCCAATTCATAAAGTAATATACTAGCCGCTATCGCCACATTTAAACTCTCTACATTTTTATTCATTTCAATATAAAGATTTTTATCACATACCGCAAGAATTTCATCTCTTACTCCATTACCTTCATTACCCATAACTAAAGCAAAACTCTTTTTTTCATCACTACTTAAAGTTCTAACATCAACACCATTTAAAACACTAGTACCATATACTGGTACCTCAATATTTTGTAGCATTGAAATAACCTCCAACGCCATACAACTAACTACGTTAACGTGAAAAAACATTCCTTGCGTAGCCCTTAAAACTTTTGGATTATACAAATCAACAGTATTCTCTGATAAGACTATCGTATCAATATGAAAAGCTACCGCACTACGAATAATAGTCCCTAAATTGCCAGGATCTTGGATTCCATCTAAAATTAGAATTTTTTCTCCCTTTACCTCATCTTGTTTAACTTTACGACAAAGACCCATAATACTACTTGGAGTATCCATTGTTGATATTTTACTTATAACCTCTTTTGAAAAATATGTATATGGTCCAGGAACAGGAACGTCTACTCCCTCTTCTAAAATTAATTCTTCTAATACTCCTGCCTTATAAGCTTCTAATATTAAATGAAGTCCTTCAACAATATATTCCCCATACTCATCTCTATATTTTCTTTTTTGTAACTTACGATACTTTTTTACTTTATCATTATCTAAACTTGTTATTACTATCAAAATTCCTTCATCTCCTTACGATATCTTTTATATTCAGGCATATTTTCTTCAACCAAACTCCAAAAAGCTGCTGAATGATTCGCATGAATCAAATGAGACAACTCATGAACAATTACATAATCTAAATATTTGGTATCTCTTTTTATTAACTCTAAATTCAAAGTAACTGTTTTAGTTCTAGTATTACAAACTCCCCATCTACTAGTCATTTTTCTGATTTTTAACTCTGGATAAGGAATCTTTCTTGAAAAACGTTCATATATCTTATTTAAATGTTCTAAAAATATACTTTTAGCTTGTTCCTTATACCACTTATCTATATCTAATTTTTTATTTAAAAAAACTTTCTCATTCCCAAAAGATATATCACAATACTCAACATAAACTATATCATATTGCTTTCCCAAATAATTAAAGCCTTCATTATTTTCCTGTTTTTTCTCCTGTGTATTAATCATTTTAATTATTTTTTCATAATTATCTTCAAGTAGTTTTTCAATAGCCTTATTACTTACAAATTTAGAAGTTGTAACTAAAATCGTAAAATCTGACTTCACTCTAATATAAGTATTCCTATTTCCCGCTTTTTTTTCTATTACTACTTCATAATTCTTTCCATCGACATTTAACTTCAAGTTAATCACCATCAATATTGTACACTAGAAATGAAAAAAAGAAAAGTCACGTAAACATGAATAAAATTTAAAAAAATTAAACAATATATAATTGAGGAGGAAAATTATGGATATGAATATTAGAGATCACATAATAAATAATTTTAAAGGAGATGACTACGACACTTTAAAAAGAGCAATCGATGAATCAGTCGCATCTCAAGACGAAGTAACTTTACCAGGACTTGGTGTTTTCTTAGAAATCATCTGGGAAAATGCAGATCAAGAATTAAAAAACGAACTTATAGAAATTATCAAAAAACGTGTAGAAAAAGGATTAGCTGAAAATAATAGCTAATCCTTTTATTTTTACTATAAATTATTTATTTCTTAATTTAGCATTATGACTACTTATAACTTTTTCAACTATTTTGTTAAATGAAGCCATTACTTCCTCTTCAGTCAAAGTTCTAGTTGGATCCATGAATTGTAATTTAAATGCTAAAGACTTTTCATTTTCTCCGACATTTTCACCAGTATAAACATCGAATACAGAAATATTTGTAAGAATCTTTCCTCCACTACGACGAATAGTTTGTATAATTTCACCTGCAGTAACACTCTTATCAACAACAAATGCCATATCTTTCTCCATTCCTGGATACTTAGGGGCTTCCTTATATTTTAATGCCTTAACTTTACTCATAAGTGCATTCATAGATATTTCAAATACATATACATCATCTTTTAATGTCTTAGGATGAACTTTTCCAATTACACCAATAACATTTTTATCAAGTAAAATCTTCGCACTAACTCCAGGATGTAAATCATTAATTTTATCAACTTCAAATGTATAACGATTTTCAAATCCCATATAATCAAGTAAATTTTCAACTATTCCTTTTACTAAATAGAAATCTACTTTTACTGAATTATTCCAACTACTACTTAAATAATTACCACATAATAGTCCTGCTATTTTAGAATCCTCTGCATAATTAACATCGTAAGTTTTACTTATCTCATAAATCATAATATCATTAACCTTACGAGCCTTATTATAATTATAAACATTTACTAATGATGGAAGAATACTAGTTCTAATAATTGATTTGTCAACGCTCATTGGATTAGGTAGAGTTTTTCTTTCCTTACCCTCATAATCAAACATTTTAGCCATTTCAGGGGAAGTAAGTGTATAAGTTTTTACTTCATTTAAACCTAAAGATCTAAGTCTTTTAGAAATCATCTTACGATATTTAACATCCCCTATATATTGTCCACGACGAACAGGCGTAATTGGTACTGTTGAAATTAAATTATGATATCCATACAATCTACCAATCTCTTCTGCAATATCATTAACATTAGATTCAACATCAAGTCTTCTATTTGGAACAGTAACAATAAATTTACCATCAACAAGCTCATATGCAAAGTCAAGTCTTCCAAGTTCAACTTTCATATCATCTTCACTAATAGTAATTCCAAGTAATCTATTAACATCTTCTGGAATAAATTCAACTACCTTAGGAGTCTTATCAACCTTATCATGTTTAACAACCCCACTTAATACTTCAGCCCCCGCATATTTTTCTAATAAATAACATGCTCTATCAATGGCCTTTTCAGTATATTCATAGTTTAATCCTTTACCATATCTAATAGAAGCTTCACTTCTTAAATCTAAATTACTAGCAGTATATCTAATACTAGTTGCATCAAAGATAGCACTTTCAATTAAAATATCCTTTGTATTATTATCAACATCTGTATTTAAGCCACCCATTACTCCAGCTATACAAACTGACTTTTCTCCATCAGTAATAACTATATCACTAGATTTAAGAACACGATCCTTACCATCTAATGTTGTAATTTCTTCACCATCATAAGCATTTCTAACAACAACTCTATCACCTAATTTATCCTTATCAAAGAAATGAAGTGGTTGTCCATACTCCAACATTACATAGTTAGATATATCTACTACATTATTTATTGGTCGCATACCAGCAGCAGTTAAACGACGCTTAATAAATTCTGGAGACTCACCAATTTTTACTCCACGTACCATTTTAGCTAAATAATAAGGGCATTTTTCTGTTTGTACTACTAAACTAAAATGGTTATTTACTGAGTCTTCTATTTCAGTATAATTTGCCTCTGGTAAAACTACTTTCCTATTTATAATAGATGCTATTTCATAAGCAAAACCAATATGATAATAACAGTCATTATTACGATGCTTATGTACATCTAATTCATATAAAGTATCATCAAGACCTAAATATACAAGTGGATCCATACCAACTGGTGCATCATTTGGTAATTCATGAATACCTTTGTTATAATTTGCCTCAGTTTTCTCTTCTAATCCAAGTTCAAATAAAGCACAAATCATACCATTAGACTCTACACCACGAATCTTACTCTTTTTAATTTCAAAATTTCCTGGAAGCACTGCTCCTGGTAAACAAACAATAACTTTTAATCCAGCACGTACATTAGGAGCTCCACATACTATTTGTGTAATTTCATCCTCATAAATCTTTACTTGACATACATGTAAATGATCACTATCAGGATGATTAACACATTCAATTACTTCACCAATTACTAAATTATCGATATGATTAGTAATTACTTTTTCTACATTAATACCAGCTTTTGTAACTTTAACAGCCAAATCCCTTAAATCTTGATCACCAAGATCAACATAATCTTTTACCCATTCTAAACTTATCATTTTAGTCCTCCTTTCTATCGAAAGTTCTACTTTCTCTTAAATCTGTATTATAAAATACTCGACAGTCATTAATATTATACTTCAACATTGCCATTCTTTCAGCTCCAAATCCAAAAGCAAATCCACTCCACTTACTTGGATCATAACCACTCATTCTAAGTACATTTGGATGTACAACACCAGCACCAGCTACTGTAATCCAACCAGTTTGTTTACAAAGACTACATCCCTTACCATGACAACTAAAACAACTAATATCAACTTCTACAGAAGGTTCAGTAAATTGATAATAACTTGGTCTAAAACGTGTAATTATATCTTCTCCAAATAATTTCTTAACAATAACATCAATTGTTCCTTTTAAGTCTGATAAACTAATATCCTTATCAACAAGTAATCCTTCAATTTGCATAAATTGATGTGAATGAGTCGCATCATCATCATCACGACGATATGTTTTACCAGGACAAATCATTCTAATTGGTGTAACTCCATTACCTTCTAACATCATTCTAACTTGCATTGGTGATGTTTGACTACGAAGTAATATTTCCTCACCCTCTAAATAAAAAGTATCTTGAGCATCTCTAGCTGGATGTCCTTTAGGAATATTTAAAAGTTCAAAGTTGTACTTATCCTCTTCTATTTCCGGACCATCTACAACATCATATCCCATAGACATAAATACTTCTTCAACTTCTTCAATTAACTTTTCTAAAATATTAGGAGCTCCATTAGTAATTTTAACTGCTGGTAAGCTAATATCAATTGCATCATTAGTTAACTTAGCATTTAGAATTTCCTCTTCAAAAAAGTTTTTCTTTTCCTCATAAAATTCATTAAATATATTTCTTAACTCATTAACTCTTTGTCCAAACTCTTTTTTCTCTTCATTAGGTATATCTTTAATCATTTGATTAAGTTCTGTAATCTTACCTTTTTTACCTAAATATTCAACTTTTAAATCATTTAATTCTTTTAGATCACTTACTTTTTCCAAGTCACTAATAAGACTTTGTTTTACATCTTCAATCTTCATCTTAATACATCTCCTTTATCTCATTTAATCTTCTAATAACCTTAACCTTTGGATTATCTACAGTTTTCTTTTCATCAGGACAAAAATATATTGCATTCATTCCTAACTCTAATGGAGTCAAAACATCTAATTGTAAAGAGTCCCCAACCATTATCGTCTCATTCAATGGAGTATCGCCACAAACAGTTATATAAGAACTAGGATTTGGTTTCATATCAACTTCATCCGAACAATAAACATGATCAAAATAATCTACCAATCCAGCTCTAACCAATCTAGTTTTATTCATATCTGTAAACCAATTAGATAAAGCTACAATTTTTTTATCTTTTGCCTTCAAATATTCAAGCATCTCTTTTGCATAAGGAATAACATCATAGTACTCTTTTCCAGCTTCCATCCACCCTCTTATAATATCAGGCGTAATCCTAACACCAGAGGTTCCTGTCAAATATTGACTAAGCATTTCAACATCATATCTTGGAAACTTTCTTTCATAATCAGCAAGAAAGTCTGCAATATTAGGTATAAATATTTCCGCATCAGCTGGAGTTAATACACTGTTAAAATAAATTTCTTCATATTGCCAATTTGTCTTTAATAAAGTTCCATCTATATCAAATATAAATTTTTCCATAATCTCATCCCCTTACAAAAAAAATAACTATAAATTTAAGGACGACTAATCGCGGTACCACCTTAATTTATAGTTATTTACTATACACTCTAATCTTTTAACGCAAGATTAACGCTTACTATTAATAAGAACTCCTAGGACGAATTCATAAACTATTTGTACTTGTTTCCACCAACCACAAGCTCTCTATAACAAAATCATTTACTACTACTTCCTAATCAACATCGATATATCAACGATTATAACACAAAAGTTATAATTTGTAACCAATAAATTTAAGTTTTCAAACAAATCAACAGATATAAAGAAAAACTTACGAATAACACTCGTAAGTTAACTTTACTTATATTTTAATTAGCGATAGGTTCATAAACTGTACCTGTAAACCATACTTCTCCACTATTTTTATCTCTAATTAAGAATAAAAATGGTTTATCAAATGTTAAATCGATCTCTTCTACAGGAACTTCATAATCATAAGTAAATCCACAACTAGCAGCACCAGCACCACCCATTTGAACAGCAGCAGCGGCTTTAATACCCTCATTAGAAAACTCTATATTTGCTTTATGAGAAGCACTATCAATAAAAGCAGCACTTGATGTTATACCAGATAAATCAGCCTTATCAACATCAAAAACATCTGTTATTCCCAATTGCTTCAAATCATTCATTAAATCTAATTCATATTCAAATTTAAATAAAGGAATATAACCAGTTATTTTAGTAATAACTCCTTCTTTTAAATTCTCAGATTTAATCTCTTTTAAACTACTAATAATACTATTAATTTTATCTGCATCAATACTAGCAATATATTTATCTAAAGACTCATTCTTAGGCATAATACCAACATATTGTAAAGTTGTACCATCATATTCTTTTAAATCCTTACTAAATACATTTACTTCATCATCATAATAAAAAGTAAAATCAGTAGATGTATCAACTCTTTTATAATTAGAATTAATCTCATTTATATAAGTATCTAAATACGAATCAACATCAAGATCATCACCACAACCACCTTGAGCTAACCATTTAGTATATTCTTCACCAACAGTCTTTCGAATATTTTCCTCACCAAGGTCTTTAACAATATCATAATTATTTACAGCTGCACCAATCTGAACAGCTTTAGCATTAATTTTATTATTAAATTTAACAGAAGAATACTGATCACCATAAATTACAGGAATATATGTATGAAATTTCTCATGACTATAACTAACAGAATAAGCTGATCTATAAGTTCTAGATGTTGCCTGAATTAATTTATTCCATTCCATATCAATTGCTAACGCATTAACTAAAATAAAATTATTTTCTGAAACATCATCAAATAAATTATTAACTAAATTAAATGTTTTATTACTTACCCAAGAATTAAGTGTATTAGAGGACTCAAAAGAATCATAAATAACTTCAGCATTATACTTATTAACTAAAGTACTTGTATAATCAGCATTAACTAATTCACTATAAGAATTTTTTATAAATAATGCATTCGCAAAAGACATATTACTACTATTAGTATACTTATTAGCTTTATAATCACCAACAATATTATCTATTTGTGTTTTTGAATTTCCACTAGTACCATCACTTAACATATTTAAAGCATACTTTATAGAAAGTGGACTATAAATTTTATTAACTGTCTTATTTTCTAATTGTAAAAAATATAAATCAAAATCATCTAATGCATTACTTGAAATTCTATATGATTTTTTAGAAACATTACTAACTTCAGACTTATCAACATTACTATCATTACCATTATTTTTTAAATAACTATTTACCTCAAGAAAAGCACCAGATACAAAGAAAAGTACTCCTATAATTAATACAACAATTCCTATATTTCGTTTTTTCTTACTACTATTTTCTTGCTTATTCTCTTCCAACAAAATCACTCCATCCTATTATACTTATACTGTCAGTATAGCATATAAGTACAATAAAAACAATTTCTATTCAAAAGAAAAAACTTACTAAACAGTAAGTAATTCTTGTTCTTTTTCTTTTAATTTTGCTTCTACTTTTTTATTGTATTCATTAACTGTATCTTGAACATCTTTTTCTAAACCTTTTTGTTCATCTTCTGATACTTCTAATTTTTCTATCTGTTCCATTGCTTCACGACGAATATTTCTAATCGCAACTTTTGCATCTTCTGCTAAAGCTTTAACTTGTTTTACAAGTTCTCTTCTTCTTTCTTCTGTTAATTCTGGAATAACTATTCTAATAGTTTCTCCATCATTTCCAGGATTATATCCTAAATTAGATGCTAAAATTGCTTTTTCAATTCCTTTTAAACAACTCTTATCAAATGGTTTAATTAATAATTGTCTAGCCTCAGGAACTGATATAGTTGCTAGTTGTTTTAAAGGTGTCATACTACCATAATATTCAACCATAATACCATCTAGACTAGATGGATTAGCTCTTCCAGCTCTAACTGTCGCAAAACGTTTTTCTAAAGATTCAATAGCCTTATCCATATTTTCATTAAGGTCTAATATAATCATTTCGCTATCCATTAATTCATCTCTCCTTACAAATATTATATTATAAATAATTTATAAAAGGAAGAAAAAAACAAAAGAAAAATATAGAAAAGCACATTTCAATAATTTTCTACACAACAGGTCAAAATAAATATTATCATTAACTGCGCTATAAAGAATCAATTTATTAAAAATTCACTACATTAAATATACCTACCATAATAATACAACAAAATACCAAAATTATAGAATTTAAAAATTTACGTAAAAAAAAGAACATTTAATCAATGCCCTTCTCTATATCTTCACCAATATATTCAGCAATCAACTCTAAATAGCTATCCTTTAAATTGTTTTTAAATTCTTCCATATCTTCATCTTCAATATCCATTATTTTAGAAGCCTCATCATTATAACCAATAATTTCCCCAGATTTAACAAAATATACTGATGGAATTTCTAAATAACTATCTCCTTCATCAGTAATAGTTAAATTATCACCAAGCAAGTTAATTAAAACATCATACTCTTCAGTCACATCATCTCTAATAACTGTTGGATTATAATAATAAACTTCATCAATTTCCTTATCTTCAACTAAATCACTAAACATTTTAACAATATCAGAAGAACCTTCTTGATCAGAATTTCCAAAGAAAACAATTCCAGTTCCACTTTCTAATAATTCAACCACTTCATCAATAGACGCATATTTAAAAACATTATCCTTACTAATTGCATATTCAGACGCAAAAATCTCTGCATCAGTAACTTCATCAGCCTTCTTAACAGAACATCCAGTAATTAAAAATGTACAAATCAATAATAATAAAACAACTTTTTTCATACATACCTCTAATAAAATTTATGTAAAAAACTTATAAATTTTACTTTTATACAATGATTCCCAACTACCATCATTATAAAATTAAATTTAAAATACTGCAAGTATTTTTATATAAAAGAAAAAATGTACAAAAAAAGATTGCAAATAAATATGCAGTCTTTTCAAATGACTTATAAATTATTATGCGTTTTGAATTTGACTCATAACTTCGCTAGCGAAATCATCTTGACGTTTTTCAATTCCTTCACCAACAGCAAATCTTGTCATTGAGCAAATTTCTCCACCATTATTTTTTACATAATCAAGTACTGATAAACCTGAATCTTTAATAAACGCTTGTTCTTCTAAACATACTTCTTTATAGAATTTGTTTAATCTTCCAACAACCATTTTTTCAGCTATTTCAGCAGGTTTTCCTTCAGCCATAACTTGTTCTTTAATAATATGAGATTCTTTTTCAACTAATTCAGCTGGTACTCCATCACGTCTTAAAGCAGTTGGATTCATAGCAGCAGCTTGCATAGCAACATCTTTAGCAACCTCTTCATTTGCTCCTTTTACTACTACAACTACTCCGATTTTTCCACCCATATGCTTATAAGCTCCAAAAACTTCATCATCATTCTTAGTTAATTTTTCAAAACGACGGAAACTAATCTTTTCACCAATTTTAGCAACTAAAGCAACTAACTTATCATTAATTGTTTCTCCACCATCAGTGATAGCTAAAACATCTTCAACAGTAGCAACTTCATTAGCTAGAATTTGATCAGCTAAATAATCAACAAAGTTAGTAAATTCTGCATTCTTTGCGACGAAATCAGTCTCAGAGTTTACTTCTAATATAACAGCATTGTTACCATCAACTTTAATTTGGCATAAACCTTCAGCAGCTATTCTACTTTCTTTTTTAGCAGCTTTAGCGATACCCTTTTCTCTTAACCAATCACAAGCCTTGTCAATATTTCCCTCACAAGCTTCTAATGCTTTCTTACAATCAAGCATTCCAGCCCCAGTTTTTTCTCTTAATTCTTTTACATCTTTTGCAGTAAACATAAATTTCCTCCTTCAAACTCACAAAATTATTATAACTTATTTTTTTAAATAAGAAAATAGAAAAATAAAAGGAAGGTAAAAGCCATCCTACCCTCCTAATACAAATCTAAATTACTTAGTTAAAGCTTCTACTAATTCAGCTTTCTTCATAGTAGAATAACCTTTAACATCAGCATCTTTTGCCATAGCTTTTAATTCAGCTAATGTTAAATCTTCTAAGCTAGTAGTAGCAGGAGCAACTTCTTCTGTTACAACTTCTTCTTTTACTTCTTCTGAAGCTACTTCTTTCTTAGCTACTTTCTTTTCACCTTTAGCTTTATCATCTTCACTTACAAAATCAACGATTTCATTTCCGTTAACTTCAGCAATAGCATTTGTTAAAGCTCCAATTAATAACTTAACTGAACGTACAGCATCATCATTTCCTGGAATAACATAATCCACAACATCTGGATCACAGTTAGTATCTACAATACCAAATACTGGAATTCCTAAAGCATGAGCTTCTTTAATAGCAATTTCTTCTTTACGAGGGTCAACGATTACTAATGCTTGAGGCATTTTCTTCATTTCTCTAATTCCTCTTAAATTTTTATTTAATTTATCATATTCTTTCTTAATTTTAATAACTTCTTTTTTAGGAAGAGCATCGAAAGTACCATCTTTTTCCATAGTTTCAATTTCTTCCATTCTTCTAATTCTTGAACGAATAGTTCTGAAGTTAGTTAAAGTACCACCTAACCATCTTTCATTTACGAAATACATGTTAGTTCTAGTAGCACATTCTTCAGCTGCTTCTTGAGCTTGTTTCTTAGTTCCAACGAATAAAACTTTTCCTCCGTTAGCAGCGATTTCCCTCATAGCTTCATATGCTTCTTCTAATTTCTTAACTGTTTTTTGTAAATCGATAATATAAATATCATCTCTTGTAGTGAAGATATATTCCTTCATTTTTGGATTCCATCTTCTTTTTTGATGTCCAAATTGAACACCAGCTTCTAATAAATAATTCATTGATACAATAGTCATAATTTTCTCCTTCGTTTTTCTTCTATTAGTTTCTAATACTTTATCACCATTATGGCACTAGATAAGTAAATCCACTAATATGCTTATTTTGTTAAAGCTTCAATAATTTCAGCTTTTTTCATGCCTGTAACATCAATTTTCTTTTCTGCAGCTACTTCTTTTAATTCAGCAACTGTCATTTTAGAATAATCAACTGCTACTTTTTCATTTTTTACTTCTTTCTTTGCTTCAGCTTTTACTTCTTTTGTAGCTTTAGCAGCCTTAATAGTTACTTCATTACCACAAACTTCTGTAGCTTTAGTAATCTTTCCAGCTTTACCATCTTTAGCAACTTTTACAAATTCTGCAAACATTTTTGGATCATTAATTGCGATTTCTGATAACATTTTACGATTAACTTCAACACCAGCTTTAGTTAATCCTTCGATAAATCTTGAATAACTAATGTCGTTTTGACGGCATGCTGCGTTAATTCTTGTAATCCATAATTTTCTGAAATCTCTCTTCTTTTGTTTTCTGTCTCTAAATGCATATTGTCCAGAATGCATTAATTGTTCTTTTGCTGTTTTATATAATCTATGTTTGCTACCAAAGTAACCTTTAGCTGCTTTTAAAACTTTTTTATGACGAGCTTTTGTAACTGCTCCATTCTTTACTCTTGCCATGTCTAATTCTCCTCCTTCTTAATTTATTAGATTAAATTCTTTAATCTATTTTGGTCAGCTTTACTTAAATTTGACCCTTTTCTATTCTTTCTATTTGCTGCTGCTGATTTTGAACCAGTGTTATGACGACTTCCTGGTCTTCCAATTTTGCAATCATTTTTACGTTTTGTTAAAACTTTAGCTGTTCCTTTATGTGTTTTAATTTTTGGCATATTTCTTCCTCCTACTATTTATCTTTCTTTGGTACTAACAACATAGTCATTGTCTTACCTTCTAACTTAGGCTTTTGTTCTATATCCGCATAATCTGCAACTCTCTCTGCAAAACGATCAAGTACATCTTTACCTAACTCAGTATGAGCTAATTGACGTCCTTTAAAACGAATTGTAAGCTTAATTCTATCTCCTTTTTCAAGATATTTAGTTGCATTTCTAAGTTTGGTCTCAAAATCTCCTACATCAATAACAGGTGATAAACGATACTCCTTAAGTTCAGACATACTAGCTTTTTGCTTCTTTAATGCCTCTTTTTCCTTCTTTTGTTTTTCGTAACGATATTTATTATAATCCATTACTTTACAAACAGGTGGATTAGCATTAGGACTAATAAGTACCAAGTCTAATGCTGCATAAGACGCTAATGTTAAAGCATCTTGAATTGACTTAACACCAACTTGTTCTCCATTTGGTCCAATTACCAATACTTCCTTAACTTTGATTTGTTCATTAATCAACATGTTATTCTTATTGTTTGCGATATCCAACACCTCCATAAAATAAGAAAAGCGGATATAAACTTTATATCCACTCAAAAACCACAATAAATAAACTACTTATTCGGCATTTGACCCATCGCTATTCGCTGATCAGGTGGATATAAATCTCTTTCCTTTTTCTTTCGACTAGTAATATTATATTCATCAAGTCTCACATTGTCAACATTTTTTTGTTATTTCAGCTCACTTTTTACTTCTTTAATAATTTTTTAGCATCATGTTCTTTAAAAAACGCCCCAGTAAAATGCCTACCAGCCTTATCCGGATACAATTTTGATAAACTATTCGAATAATAATTTGGATTTGTAATAGTATCAGTTTGATTATAAAAAACATGACTAGTTGAAAGATTTCTCATAACCATTTGTTTTGCAATAGCACCTCTCATATTAATATGAAATAAATTATCTTCGCCTAGATAAATGTTATCTTTCCATAATTCTTCATCTAATGCCCATGCTGGATACTTATCATAAGTCCACGTATCAGCAGCACAAGCTCCTACATAAACAAGCAAATCATCATCACAACATTTATACGCATCTTGTAGTGCATCGGCTACCATAATTGGCATTTTTTTATCAATCAAAGAAGCACTACAATGAGCAACTGCCATAACACCTTTCTTCATATCAGCCATCATTATAACGGGACAATCCGCAACAGGATGCCCAATTACAACTCCTAAAACTTTATCATTAATAATTAAAATATCCTCTGATATATCAGTCCACCCATCAGGATAAGCTTCTACATAATCATCAGTAATTTCAAAATAAGAACCATTTTTCATCTCCTGAGAAGCCATATACATTTTACGTCCATCAAAACCAAATGCTTCACCAACTGACAATCTGTTCTTCATAAACAAATCTTTAATTTCTAAATCACTAAGTCCCGCAGGATAAAAGTTTTTATTTAAATTCATATTACCAAATCTTTTTCCGGTTTCAATTAATCTAATGTTTCCCATAGTTCACCTCAAACACTTGTTATATTATACAGAAAAAAACAAACAAATAGAATACCAAATTTAACTAATTATAAACTTTATCTTCAAGCTTAGCACTTCTATTCCTAGCAGCACTAATAAAACTATCGATTATTTTTCTCGAATCTTCATCAAATGAATAGCTAATTTCTGGATGCCACTGAACTCCAACATTAAAGCTATCTCCTGGATATTCCATTCCTTCAATAAAACCATCTTCACTTAAGGCAACAGTTTTATAAATATTATTACTTGTAACATGATACTTATGAAAACTATTAACCAGTAGCTCTTCTTTGCCTAAGATATCATAAAGTCTACTATTCTTATTAATCTTAACCTTATGCGAAAACCCCTCATCAGACTCCTGCTTATGATTAATATCACTATCATTTTCTTTCAAACAAATATCCTCGTTATAGCAACTCATCATCTGCATACCCAAACAAATTCCAAGTACAGGTATCTTCTTTTCAATTACAACTTCTAACAAATAACGATCATATGGTGTAAACTTTATCCCTCCCGGAAACAATACCCCATCACATTTATCTAACATATCACTAATAAGCATCTTTTCCTCTTCTGTTAGTTCAGGAAACTCATTCCCTTTCGTATAGAAATAATTAACATCTTGAACAGGAGTAAGTGAAAAAATAACTCCCCCAGCTTTTTGAATACTGCGTCTAACTGTCTCACTCATATATAAAATAGGTCTTCCATCACTCAAACATTGATATCTAAGTGGAACTCCAATAATAGGTTTCATAATATCCCTCCCAATAACAAATAAATAAGAAAAGAGAAAAAACTTTTCTCTTTCCTACTAAGCTATTTCATTATCTAATTTCTCATAAACTGATTTATCTTCAAATTCAAATCTACTACTAGAAATTTTCTCTTCTACAAGATTATCTCCATCAATTGAAAATAGTAATGCTCTTAAATGTTCAACAATTTCATCAAGATTATCTCCAACAGCTTTTCTTACTTCTATCGCAATTTTATTAGTTTCATCATTACCCTTCAACACAAATTTCTCAATCGAGTCTTCTAAACCTAATTTTGTCCTCGCAATACTTAAGATTCCTGCCTTTTCTTTAATAATCATTGTAGCAGCCGCTAAATTATAAATACCATCATCAAACATATGTGTATCCCCATATAATTCCTGTAATGTATCCTGTCTTTCAACACCAAGTCTTTTAGCAATTCTATAAGCTTCAGCTAATTCTTTTCTTTCAATCCAAGATAGTTTTAAATACTCCTCTTCAGAAAGTCCTAACACATCACGAACAATCATATAGGCTTCTCTTTCATTAGGAAAATCGACAACCTCTTCAAATCTCATATTATTCTCCCTTAAAATTTTATTCTCTTTTCTACGTAATCAATTACTTCTTCAACCTTAAGTACTACTTGTTCCATTGTATCTCTATCTCTTAGAGTAACAGTACCATTATTTAATGTTTCATCATCAATAGTAATACAGAATGGTGTACCAATCGCATCTTGTCTTCTATAACGTTTACCAATTGATCCAGCCTCATCATAACTAGTCATAAAGCAAGCACTTAAATTTTTATAAAGTTCTTTTGCCTTTTCACCATGATATTTCTTATTAAGTGGAAGTACTGCTACTTTCATAGGAGCTAGATATGGATGGAATTTCATAACTTCACGAGTATCTCCATTTTCTAGAGCCTCTTCTTCATAAGCATTACATAACACTGTAAGTACAGTTCTTTCAACACCTACACTTGGTTCAATAACATATGGAATATATTTTTCATTTGTCTCTGGATCTAAATATGTTTGAGGAATACCAGATACTTTTTGATGTTGACCTAAATCATAGTCAGTACGAGAAGCAATTCCCCATAATTCTCCCCAACCAAATGGGAATAAATATTCAATATCTGTAGTTGCATTACTATAAAAACTTAACTCTTCTTTAGAATGATCTCTAAATCTTAAGTTTTCTTCTTTAATTCCTAAATCTAATAAGAATTTACGACAAGTATCTTTATAATATTGATGCCATTCAAGTTCAGTTCCTGGTTTACAGAAAAATTCAAGTTCCATTTGTTCAAATTCACGAACACGGAAAATAAAGTTTCCTGGTGTAATTTCATTTCTAAAACTCTTACCTACTTGCCCAATACCAAAAGGTACTTTTAAACGCATACTTCTTTGTACATTTAAGAAATCAACAAATATTCCTTGCGCAGTTTCTGGTCTTAAATAAATTGTATTTTTACTATCTTCAGTAACTCCTTGAAAAGTCTTAAACATTAAATTAAATTCACGAATATCAGTATAATTAAATGCTCCACATTTTGGACAAACAACATGATGTTCTTCAACCAAATTCATTAATTCTTCGTGACTAAGTCCTCCGGCTTCTGGTAAAATTCCAGCTTCTTCTATTAACTTATCAACACGATGTCTACTATGACATTCTTTACAATCAATAAGTGGATCAGAGAAAGTTTGAATATGTCCACTTGCTTCCCAAGTCTTAGGATTCATCAAAATTGCTGAATCAAGACCTACATTATTAGGATCTTCTTGAATAAATTTTTTCTTCCAAGCTCTTTTAACATTTTCTTTTAATTCTGCACCTAACGGTCCAAAATCCCAAGTATTTGCAAGTCCTCCATATATTTCACTACCTTGATAAATAAATCCATATTGCTTACAATAAGCAACTAATTTTTCCATAGTTAATTTTTCCATTTAAAATTCCTCCATTTTCATTTGATATATTTTTCCTTCAACTTCTTCTTGTTTTCTTCTTTCATTCCAAACTCTTTGGTTATGTTCCGAAACAAACGCCTCTGCAGCAGGAACAAGCTCTCTTGATATACGAATAGATCTATCATAATAATCTTTATCAACAATTACATATTCTGTATTAAGAAAGCCAAACCTATCAGTATCTTTAACCTCTTCAGTATCCGCAATCCTATCTCCCATAATCATCGATATTGCTCTCCCAAAAAATGCAAGTTCCTCTTCTCTAACGTATGGAACATAGTTTCCATCTTGACTAGCAGCTAAACAAAAGACAACGTCTCTATTCTTATCAGCTTCTAAAGATATAGTCTCATCAGAAGGAACACCATTTATCGTATAATAAGCATTTCCTACATCAAATCCAAACACAAAATTTCGATACCCCTCTAGTCCAATTAAAAATTCCTCTCGATCGAAACTATATTTAGCAAAAATCTTTTTACTAATCTCTTCACTAGGGACAGTTCTAAATCTCATTCTCTTACCAAGAACGCTATCAATTATTAAAGGATAAAAATTTCCTTGTAAATATGTATTTTCAAATATAGAATTAATCTTATTATAATCTAAAAAATAATCTGATACCAGTCCCTTAACAGAATCATCATCACACTTTTTAATTCTAGATGATATTGCTTGTTTAGATCTAGTGCGTTTTGGCCCAAAATCTTTAGAAACTAATCTTCCAACTTTATCGTATCTTTGAACAATCATCTTTCTATCATGAATAGTTATCTGTTGATAATAGTTAGAATCAAGTATTCTTTTACCTTCAACTTCCATGTAAAACCTCCCTTAAAAAATAAAAACTTCTAGAATAATTATAAGGACGAAAATAAATTCCGCGGTTCCACCTTACTTATTCTAGAAGAATCATCTCTTAAACATACTGCTCACGGTTTTCCACACCGGTCATCACACTTATACCTATAATATACTAACGTTTTCTAAACTTGTCAAGTTAATCCTATTCAAAGAATTTCTCTTAATTTTACGTTTCTTTATATACAATTCTATCTCACACCCAGAACTCATAAAACTATATAAAGCATATAAATCAAAAAGAATAAATACATATCTAAACATACTTTCCGTAATTCCAAACATCCAAGTAAAGAAAATTAAACCTATCCCTGATAAGACTAAACATATCAAATCAATAATCACTAATTTGTTCTCATCTTTCTTCGTAATCATTATAATCCCCCTAAATTGGCTCATAATAATACTACTAAAAAATAAATTTGTCAATTTACTCTTTTTACCTCACATATTCAATTGATTTATCTTTCTGACAAAGTCCCGACTCTTAACATAAAGACCTGTATATCTATCATAATATTGTTCTAAAAATTGACTAATTTCATGATTAACCTCTGAAGATACATCTAACTTTGTAATATTTTTAATATCAACATAATAAAACAATCTAATCATCTTAATAGTCTTTTCACTAACTAATCCCTCATTGTTATAACAGTTTTTACAAATATAACCTGAAGTATCAGCAGATATCGTCACAATAGCTTTATCACTACCACAACTACTACAAGAATCAAGACTTGGACTAACACCTAAATAATCAAGTAATTTTAATTGTAAAATATTAGTTAAAGATACTGGACTAAGTCCTTCTTCTAATTTTACTAATGCTCCACTTACTATGTCAAAAATACTTGGATCATTATTTTGTCTAACTACTTGAAGAACTAAATCAATCATAAAAGAAGCATAACTAATCTTCTCTAAATCCATAATGGTCTTCGAAAAAGAATTAATCAAATCAACACCTATCAAAGTAGACATTCCATTTTGTTTAAAATAAACATGAAATGTCCCATATATCAGTTTTCGACTAACTCCTCGGAGCTTACTTTTAACATTACGACATCCCTTTGACATAATTCCAATAAGTCCATATTCTTTAGTTAAAACATTTAATATTTTACTAGACTCACTATAATTAGTCTCACTTAATACTATTCCTTCAAAACTTTCTATCTTCAACCAAATCACTTCTTCTTAATTTCTTGTAATAAATTGTAATATTTAATATCACCTGTTTTTTTAAATAAATCCCATAAAATTTCTATCATAAAATCACCTCTATTAATATAGTGGTGATTTTAAAAAATTATTATTCAAAATTTAAAAAAATTATTCATCTTCATCTTTAAGACCAAGTTCTAAGAAATACTTTTCTTGATCTCGCCAATTCTTCAATGTCTTAACATAAGTCTCTAAAAATACTTTTTTGCCTAAGAAATTTTCCATATCAACTCTCGCTCTCGAACCAATTTCTTTAAGCATAGAACCATTTCTACCAATAACAATCTTTTTTAGATTATCTCTATCTACAACAATCAGTACTTGTATATGAACAACCTTCTCATCTTCTTCATAATTTTCTACATAACAAGTAACTGTATGGGGAATTTCATCATGTGTAAGTTCCATTACTTTTTCACGTACTAATTCTGCCATAATAAAACGTGTTGTCACATTAGTTAACTCATCTTCTGAATAAATTGCCTCACTTTCTGGTAAAGCTTTCTTTATACAAGTAATTAATGTATCAATATTATCTTTTTTCATAGCTGAAATAGGAATAATTTCTGCAAAATCATATAATTCTTTTAATTTAGAAATTTCTTTAAGTAATATTTCTTTATTTTTAACTTGATCAATTTTATTTAAAAGTAAAAATACTGGTACTCCTTTATCCTTAATTCTGTTAAGGACAAATTCATCTCCCTTACCAAAACCTTTCGAAATATCGACTAAAAATAATATAATATCTACTCCTTCAGTAGAATTATAAGCTTTTTTATTTAAAAGATTCCCTAACTTATGTGTAGGTTTATGAATTCCTGGAGTATCTACAAATATAATTTGAGAATCACTATCATTATAAATTCCTTGAATAACATTTCTAGTCGTTCCACTAACATTAGAAGTAATTGCAAGCTTCATTCCAAGTAAACTATTAAGAAGAGTACTTTTACCAACATTAGGACGACCTACTAAACTAACAAATCCGCATTTCATTATTTTAAATCCTCACTATCAAATGGATATGGGCAAATCTCTGCTACTGTATGTTCTACATATTCACCAATAGTAGCCCAAGCTCTAACTATTGCATCTTTCTCAAAAAATTCTGTAATTACTTGTCTACATACAAAACATGGCATTCCAATCTCCCCACTAGAAACCATTACATTTAATTCCTTAAATTGACCCTTTTTATATCCCGCACTAACAGCACTAACAATAGCTGATCTTTCAGCACAAATTCCTGCTCCATAACTAGCATTTTCTACATTTACTCCATAAAATTCACGTCCATCATCCATAACTAAAACTGCTGATACAGCATAATTAGAATAAGGTGAATGACTATTCTTATGTAATTCCAATAATTTTTCCTTCATTAAAACAAACCTCCTACAAATAAAACTAATTTAGGTACAAAGATTACCAATCCTACAATTGCCGCTAATATAGCCATCATTAACACACCAGCACTCGCTGTATCTTTTGCTGCTTTCGCAAGTGGATGAATATTAGGAGAAGCTAAATCTACTACATATTCAACTGCAGTATTAAAAAACTCTGCCATCAAAACAAGACCAATCAATACCAAACATACTAACCATTCAGCATAACTAATCTTTAAAAGAAAACCAAATAACACAACAAGAATCGCCATAACAGTATGAATCTTAATATTTTGTTCTCTAATATAAGTAGCCTTAATACCTTCAAATGCCGCCTTAAAACTACGTCCTAATCTTTTCGCATCTAATCTATTATCAAATACTATTTTACGTTTTTTAAACCTATCTAGAAATGCCATACTCTTCAAGAACCTCCTCTTGCTTACTAAACATAACTTTTTCATCCTCTGGATTCATATGATCATAACCAAGTAAATGATAAAAACCATGTACTGCCAAAAAAGCAAGTTCACGAAGTAAACTATGTCCATACTCTAAAGCCTGACTGCGAGCCTTTTCAATAGAAATATAAATATCACCAAGAATTCTCTCTTCCCCGCCAACTACTAAAGTATCTTCATCTTCCAAAGCAAAAGTAATAACATCAGTCTCTCTATCAATATTTCGATAATTATTATTTAGTTCATGAATGTACTTATTATCAACAATAATTAAATTAAATGATGTATTCTCTAGCTTTTCCTTCTCCATTGCCGTATATAAAACTTTCTCTACTTCCCCAAGCTCTAAAATATCTTCTTCTACCTGATTAAAAATTTCTATTTTATTCATAAAAACCTCCTATACCAACATTAAAATAAGTAAAACTAATATTATAAGTGCTGCAATATTTAGCACAAAATTCTTCTTTAATATCTCAGGCAACTTATACCATAATTTATCTACTAAATAATAAATTAAAAATCCAAGACATCCACCACAAAGATTAAGAATTATATCATCAACATCAAATACTCTTCCTATCATCATTTGAACTACTTCAATTGAAACAGAAGCAATTAATGTTAAAACAAATGATACGCTAAATTTCTTATTATGCAATAAGTAACTAGCAAAAAAACCATATGGTAAAAACATCAACATATTGCCTAAAACATTCTTAAAGAACAATCGACTGCCAATATTATAACGCAATATTTCTCTAAAAGGAATAAAATTATTTGCTGACCAAGTAACATCATCTTGAAATGTTACAACTTGGAATAAACACATAATATAAATAACAAAACTTAACATTAATAATTCTTTATAAAAAATAAACTTTTTCTCATTTTTATATTTAATCATATAACTAACTCTAAGTGATATCAATATAACTGCTGAAATAAGTATCATCGGCCAAGTAAAATTAACTACCCCTTGTATTGTCTTTGATAGTGGCTCTAACATGTGCCTCACTCCTCTGTATCTATAATCTCTAAACTATCTGTAATATCTTCTTTTACTTTAATAAATACCTCTACTATTATTTTACTATTTTTTATAGTCTTTTTCAAAACTTTTTTAGACACTATTTCCCCATCACTTCCCAATTTATTTTTTACTTTATTCTCTGCAAGTTCTAATGCAAAATCATCAACATTAAAAACAGTATATTTATATTCACTAACTTCAGTCTCTAAATACTTAGTAAAATCAATACTAATTGGCAACATCTTAGAACCAACTAAAAAATTATTTTTTCTTTTATATGTCTTAAAATCATTAAAAAAAGTAAATTTCTTTCCTAAAAAATTAACTTCTATCTGATATTTTTCTCTTCCAGTAACCTTTTCTTCTTTATATTCCATAGGTATTTCTAAATTAACTTTATACCATACCTCACCATATATCTTACCAGTAGCACATCTTTTAGATACAACTTCTTCTTTATTATGAATAACACCACTAATTACAATATCTCCCTTTTTTACATAATCATACTTCTTTTTAACAACTTCTCCTACTTCTGCTTGTATTTCTAAAATCATCGCATCTTTACTCGCAACTATATTTCTTGGTACACATACTTCCTCTTCTTTATTTTTTTTACGTTGTTCTACCTTTACCACATATTTAGTTCCTACCTCTTCTATTTCTAACCACTCTATATCATTAGTTTCCTTCTTTAAAATATCACTAACTATTTTTTCTTTGTCATCGAAACTAACTTTAAACTTATATTTATAAATTCCCTTTTCTCTTAAATTATTATAAACAATTTCTCTAATATAAGAATTAGAATGAACTACTTCTACATCAAAAATAATTTTACTAAGTAAAACATTAAGACAAATTCCTAAAATTACACACATTAAAAAAAATAAATATTTCTTAACCAAATATTTAAATTTTGCTACTCCATAACTATCTACTACATAATATTTATAACTAGTTTTAATCTCTTTTAATTTACTAAGTCCATCATCAGATATAACTATTATTAATTTCTTATATTGTTTTTCTAGATCATAAATAAATATTTTATTCTTAATTAATTCTCTAACAAAGTAATCAGGATTTTTTCCTTCTACTATAACTTTATATTTACTTATCATAGAACACCTCTATTGCTTTAACTTTTCCAGAAACTAATACTTCTTTATCTAGAAGTCTTCTAAGTGATAAGTTATTTCCTTTAATTATAAATAAATTGTTCTTTCCTTTTATAGTAATGCTTTCATCACTAATTTCTAATATTTTAAGAAAATTAACTACATATACTTGTTCATTAAAATATATAACTCTTTCATCATCTACTATATATTTTCTTATTTTATCTAGCATCTTATCACCTATAAAAGTATATGAAAAAACAAAAAAAGAAATGCATTGATACATTTCTTAACTTAATCTACTTTTAATCATTTCAGATACAGCCTTCATATCAGTTTTACCTTTTAATTTAGCTGTTGCTTCTTTCATTACCTTACCCATATCTTTTTGACTTTCCGGTTTAACTTCCGCAAAAATCTCATCGATAACTTTAACTACTTCTTCTAAAGATAATTGTTCAGGTAAATATTTTTCTAATATCGCAATCTCACTTTGTGTTTTTTCAATTAAATCGTCTCTATTACCTTTTTCAAATTCTAAAATTGATTCTCTTCTCATTTTAATTTGTCTACTAACAACTTCAACTAATAAGTCATCATTAATTTCTTTTTTACGATCGATATGTTCTTGATCCATCGCAGCCTTAACCATTCTAATAACAGTTAATCTTTCCTTCTCTTTATTTTTCATAGCTTCAACCATATCAGCTTTTAACTTTTCTACCATAATTTCATCTCCTTGTTCATATTATAAAAGATTTATCTAAATTATTCAATTATTATTACATTTATCAACATATGTTTTAACAAGTGTTTTAGCTTTTTCTTTTTCAGTTAAAAATCCATCTGAAGAACTATCTAATTTCTCTAAACTATCACAGGAAGCTAAAAAACTACTAAAAGAACCAGTACCAACCACAACATCAAAACAATTTCTAATACGACCTAAATCACCCATAAATCTTCCAGTCATTACACGACGATTAAAAGTATCCTCTTCATACAATGGTCTAACTATTTCAGTCATTAAATCATCACTAGACTTCTCTTTATCTTTAGAACTTTCAAATAAACTTTCACAAAGCACTCTAACTCCAGGATCTTGAATTTCACAATCATTAAAACTTTCTATCCCAGTCATTATTTCATCTATCTGAAGACCATTAATAGCCTCTTCTAAACCTAGTACTTCAATTCTTCTAGAATCAAAATGTTCAACAGAAAGTCCCATTCTTGATACATAACTCCCACGCTTTTTTAAAACAGGACTATTAAAAGAATTAATAACATGATTCATTTGATGAAGAACACTTTTCATTACAGTAGCCCTATCAACATCACTTGAAGTATATATACTTCTTTTAAATCGATATTTATTTGTCTTTAAATTTTTAAATCCATCAACTGCATAAAAAGTTCCTGGACAATGACTAAGTAA
Organism: Bacilli bacterium; assembly: GCA_045125935.1. Taxonomy (GTDB): domain Bacteria; phylum Bacillota_I; class Bacilli_A; order RF39; family UBA660; genus CAG-877. Next base: position 47,145 of record JBGVNW010000020.1, read on the forward strand.
TTTCATAACATCTTCATCCGATAACTTATACTTCTTCGCAATAACACTACTCATATTACCATTACATTCAATAAAATCAGTCCTCAAAAACGATAAATAAATCTCATCAATATGTTCAACTCCATAATAAATAAGCATAGCCGCAAACACTAAAGTTTTTATATCAGACAAATTATCATCAATACCCTTTACATGATCAATTTGTTTAATCATACTTCTTGCATAATTAATATAATAATTAACAATAAATCCATTTTTATTAGACATTTACACCATCTCCAAGCAAGTGAACATATTATAGCACAAAATAGTTAAAAAAACATCTAATTATTATATTTTCTTACTAATTCAATAACTTTACTCTTACCAATTTCTTCATCATTTTCATCACTACAAAAATAAAATTTATCCATCGACGCAAGTAAATCATCATATGCTCCTACATAAGTCTTGTATTCAAAGTAATTCTTCACTTCATCAATAGTACCATTCAATCTACTAGAAACCAAAACCTCATTAAACACTGGTGAATTATATAATTTTCTAATATAAGGTACTGATCGTGCATAACCAATACCAGTCCTTTTCTCATTAGAAAAAGGTCTATATTTATCAAATATTCCTCTAATTTCATCATTATGAATATTAAAATTAAGAAAACCTAAAATATGATTCATAATCTCTGCAGTTTGTAATACATTAACTGACTCCTCAAAAATAAGTCCATTCGTAGCACCAACTCTATTACTAAATAAAGAACATCCAGTCCTTACAACAACATCAAACCATCTTACATATAGAGAATTATTAATTGAATTAACTATATGATTTGTCTCATGAGCAACTATTTCTAACCATTCTATTTCAGAACAATTATTTTGAGCAAAAAGCCAAACAGTATTATCCGATACTGGTCTTAGAGGAATTAATTCTAACGCTACGGCTCTTCTAGTAAGAGCAATTGGATTATCCGCAAATTCTATCGCAAAATCAGGATTTTCTTTTTTAAAGTCCTCATAGTCAATTTCAATATAGAAAAATTCTGTTTCTTTAAATGTTTTAATAATCTCATCTAAACACTCATAACCATAATATGAAAGCATCCCTGCAAATATTAGAAATTGTTGTTCTGTAAACTCCTTAGCATAACAATTACGTCCATCATTTATGATATCCATCCAATTTTTGCAAGATTCTAAAAAGAAATTAGCTGATTTTTCTGTATAGCATCTATCAATAAACCTACTAGCCATAAACAACACCTCTAAAATTAAAGCTATTTTAACATATGTAAGTAGAAAAGAAAAAGAAAAAATAACAAAAAAAATAGAGATTAATAATCTCTATTATTAGCACGATTTCTCTTTTGAGAATTCTTAATACCTTCTTTTTTAGCCGCTCTTCTTCTAACCCCTGGTTTATCGTAAGCTTCTCTTTTTCTACATTCTGAAGGGACACCATCTCTTGCTACCTTTTGTTTGAACTTTCTTAGAGCTTGGTCAAGATTACCTCTAACAGTTACTTTAGTCGCCATCATTATCCCTCCCTTCGTTTTTAACTACAATGAATTATAACAAAAGATTTTTTGATTTTCAACAATTTTTATCACTTTTTTTATGAAAAAAACAAATTTTCCCATAAAATCCGCCAGTTTTCGCCAATTGCTATTCCAAAACTATACAAATATTTAAAAATAAGTACCAATATTGAAGGAGTAAATATAATTAAAATAAAACTAATAAACTTCTTATACTTTTTAAAAATTAATCTAATGGACATATATTCCCATCAACAAGTCTTCTAATTGAAGAACCTGCACTCTTACCAGCGTCATACAATAATTTAATCAAATCGACAAAACCATTTATAACCGTACCAGTAATTGATGTTCCTCCATATATTTCCTTTAAATCACTATCTTTTTTTATATTCAATTATTACACCCCTCTGGATTAGTAAATCCCTCTAAAATACCTGATAAAAAAACAATAATTGCCGCTACCGCAATACCCGTCCATACTGAACCACCTGTAATAGCATTTAATTCATCTTTTTCTAAATTCTTCACTTAATCTCCTTTCCATATTAATTTAAATATTTCAACTAATCTTATCTTTTCTTTTAAAAAAATTAAATCAACTATATCATTTTCCTTCTCATTATTTAAATCACATTCAATATAAATAACACTATAACCCACTTCATCTTTAAATAAAGCATCATCAAGAACATTCTTTATATCATAGTTATACTTTTTACCATCAATATAAACAAACCCATTCTGATATAAAACTTTCTTTTCATAACTATCTACAACAACTTCTAATAAATCATCTCTAAATACAACACCTCTAATTAAATAATAACTATCTATTTTGTAGAAAAACGAATAAATAACAATAAAAACAACTACTAAAATAAACAAGAATATTAAAAATAAGATTATCCCTCTCTTTTCATAATTTCTCAACTTCATTTATTTTTCCATCCTCTAATTTCAAAATTCGATCAAACAACTCTTGTTCCCTAAATCTATGACTAATAACAATAATTGTTTTTCCTTCTAAATAGCTAAAAATATTTCTTAAAATACAGAGAGTTTTATCAGAATCAATTTGACTAAATGCTTCATCAAATATATAAATATCACTATTTCTAATTAAAGACCTTGCTAAAATAATTCTTTGTCTTTCACCATTACTAAAATTACTTCCATTTTCCTCTAATAATTGCTGATATCCCAAATCTTTAGAAATAAAATCAGAAACACCAGTAATATCAACTATCTTTAAAAAGTCTTGCTCTAAAACATTTCTTCCTAAAGTAATATTATTATAAATTGTATCAGTAAATAAAGATTCTAAATTACTTACATAAACAATATTTTTTCTTATTACATCTAAATGATAATGATTTATATCAATATTATTAATTGATACATAACCATAATCAACATCAAAATATCTCATCAATATCTTCATTAAAGTACTTTTACCACTACCACTTTTACCAGTCAATAAAACTCTCTCTCCTGGCCTTATATCTAAATATAAATTATTAAATAAATTTTTCTCATAAATAGAATAACAAAGCCCTTTAAAAGAAATAACCCCATCAAGCTTACAATACAAGTAATAATAGCCACCTTCAAACTTTTCACTATTAATCATAAAAATATCTTCTAATCTCTCATAAGCTAATTTAAAAGAAGAAAAGTTATTAAAAAAGCTTAATAAATTATTAAAAGAAAGTAAAAAATAATTAAAAATACTTTGATAAACTATCACTTCTCCAAGACCAAACTTTCCCCTTATGACAAGATAACTCCCATACCCAAATATAATAAGTAATAGCAAATCATTAACTATCTTTTTTACAAATGCAAAAACTTCATCAATAAAAAATAAAGCATAATTACATTCTAGAAATTTTTTATATTTAAGAGAAAAAATATCAAAAAAACGTTTCTCTAAATGACTATTTTTAACTACCTCCATATTTGAAAATGATTCAACTAAGTACGAATTAACTACATCGTTATTATAATTTGACTTCTTTTTATATTTCTTATTAAACTTATTAAAAATAATTTGACTGATAAATAAGAAAACACAAAAAATAAATATCAAAAGAAAAAGTGTACTATTAACTCTAATAAGTAATAGTCCAAATACCACTATACTAATAAAATCAGTAATTACAAAGCAGCACATTTCAATAAGAAATGATTTAATCACATTTAAATCCCTAAGTCTTGAAATCACCTCACCAGTAGTCCTATTTTTATAATATAAATACGGAAGTAATAGAATATGTCTATAAGTCTTAAAAGTAATTGAAGAATCTATTAAGCTACTACATTTCATTAATAAAATATTTCTAAAGAATAAAGACAATTCTTTAAATAAATATATAATTAAAAGATAAATACTAATTAAAAAAATCGGTCGTACTAAGTGAAATGATATGGCTAATTCTAAAAGGTATTTAAAATGAAATGAAGTAATTATTTGAAAAACAAAAGAAATTATTGATAATACTATGATAATTATTAATAATTTTCTCTCTTCACTGATAAAATCCTTAATCATCTTTTTAATTATATTTTTATGTGACATTACAGGTAATTGTTTCAATGGTTTCAAAAATATATAATTAGAACTAGACATTAATTTGAATTCACTAAAAGATAAAGTTCTCTTTCCTTTAGCGGGATCCATTATTACAACTTTTTTTGTATCATGATTAATATCATATATTACAACAAAATGCTTATAGCTTTTATTAATTACTACATGGGCAAGACAAGGTAAGTTATTATCTTCTATTTTTGACATGTCTCCCATGACACCTGTTGCTAAAAACCCAAGTTTTTTAGCCGCCTCAATTAAGTTATAAGCTGAAACCCCAGCTTTGTTAGTATTAGTCATTTCTCGTAGTAACTCCTTCGATATTTCTCCCCCATAATATCTAGTTACAGAAAGTAAACAACAAACACCACAATCTTTAATTCCATCCTGTAAAACAATTTTCATAAGCTAATATTTCTACTACCTCCTACTTTATTATTCAAAAAAAGGTAAGAAAAACTTACAAAAAAAAGAAACTTTTTCAAGTTCCTTAATTACTTATACATGGAAGCGTCTCTTAAAAAGATATATTTTAATATTGAGAACAAATTTTGGTATTAAAATATCGCTTCCATAACTAATATAACATAAAGCACCTTTGTACACAAGAAGTTTACTCTTAGTTTTATAAAATATTTCAAACTTCTAAAATTTAATACCCCCACAAATGTTTAATAATTTTAATTACAACACTCTAAATCAATTAAACAAAGAAAATGAACTTACACATACGAAGCAACAAAAAAAAGACAGCAAACTGTCTTCTTAATTACTTATGTTCTTCAATTTTTTCAATAGTTGGCATCTCATGATGCTTTGGTGGCATTGGTGGCATTGGTGGACGATTTGCAACAATCTTCTCAACAATACTATTAGCCATATTAGCATTAGCATTACCTTCAAATGCTCTAAGTACTTCTATTGGAATTGCAAAAATAATTGTATTTGATTGATCAGAACTTAAATCATTAAGTGTAGATAAAGTTCTTAAATGAAGTGCTCCTGGAGCATTTGATAATGTAGTAGCAGCTTCAGCTAAGTTTTTAGAAGCTTCTAATTCACCAGCTGCCTTAGTAATAACTGCTTGTTTTTCTCTTTCTGCTTCCGCAACCTTTGCAATAACTCTTTGCATTTCACCAGGAAGTGTAACATCTTTTAACTCAACATTTTGTACTTTAATTCCCCAATCATCAGTTGCCTTATCAACTATTAAACAAATTTCACTAGAAATTTTTTCTCTACAAGTTAATAGTTCATCTAAAGTAACTGAACCAACAACATTTCTCATTGTAGTTTGAGCTAATTGACTAACTGCATAATGGAAATTCTCAACACCAAGTAAAGCTTTAGAAGCATCAAAAATATTATAGTAAATTACAGCATTAATCTTAATCGAAACATTATCTTTAGTAATAACTTCTTGTTCAGGAACATCAATAACCTTTGTTCTAATATCTATCTTTCTATAATCTTGAAAAATAGGAAAAACAAGTCTCCACCCTGGTTCCATAATACTAGTAAACTTACCTTGAGTAAACTTAATACCTCTCTCATACTCACTAATCTGTTTAGTTGAGCATAATAAAATAAATCCAATAATAATAAATAATGTAAAAAAACCTCCCATAACTATACTCCTTTCTAACCTAATTATATCAAATTATATGAAAGTAACAAGAAAAAAATAAAAAAAACAAAACCCCTAGTATTAACAACCACCTCACTATTTATAGCAAACTCTCAACCTTACTAAAATCAATAACAATAATGTCACTATTTAGATTGTTTTTCATCTTAAATTTTTCTGCATTTATTTCATACAAAGTAATTAACTTATCCTCTCTAAAACAAATTTGTTCCATCAACGGAGGTGTTTCAATCAAACTAAATTCAGTCTCATCATAATTTATATTTTCATCATACTTAAAAATTTTCAACTCGGAACTATTACCTCTTCCCCAAGATGTCGATACAACTAACCATTTTTTATAAAAGAAAATCCCCTGA
>JBGVNW010000021.1:0-6664 GCA_045125935.1 Bacilli bacterium
TAATGTTGCTAAAGCACAGTCAACAAGTTTTAAGTGTGATGCTTCAGCCCCAACAGTTTCATTTTCACTAAGCGGTTCGACATCAACTGCAACATGTGCTGATCCTGATACTGGTGTTGTTACAGAAACATATACAGCGTCCGTTTCTGGTAGTCCATATACACATTCTGTTACTTGTGAGAATAAAGCTGGGGCTAAAACGACAAGTTCACGAACATATAAATGGAATAGTTGTTTATATGGTAGTCCTAACACATGTGTAGGCGGTTATGTTACTGGTGGTTGGAATACATGCCCTAGTGGTTATCAGTATTATTGTTCTGCTTGCGCTAGTTGTTGTAATGCTGGTGGTGTTTGTCAAGGTAATACTCGACAGACAGTTTGGAGTTCTTGTAAGTCTACTGTAAATACTTGTTCGGGAGGCTATGAGTAATTATGAAAAAAAGTAAAAAAATTGCAATTGTTATTGCCTGTATAGTAGTTGTTTTATTAGCTATTGGAATTGTGCTTATACATGGTTTTGAAGAAAAAGAAGATAATTCTAATAAAAATTCTTCTCCTTCAATATTTGAGAGTAAAACATCATATGAGATTGTTTTAAAAGATAACGATGATATTGAAATTAGTGCTGTTCCATATAATAATGAGACTGAACTTGCTGTTTTTGGTACTAGTTTAGGAAATTATGTTGATTTAGGCATTGAAATTACTATGTATGATGAAAATGACCAAGTTTTGAGTACTAAAGTAGAAAAATATACGCTTGTTAGTAAAAATGATCAGTTTGTTTTTTCTACAGTTGTTGATTCTACTTTGGTGAAAAAAATCGAAATTGGTAGTGTTCCTGGAGATAAGGCTGATGTAAATAAAGTTATTATGCTTGATAAGAAAAAGTTAAATTTTAATGTAACTGATTCTATTGATAGTGATAATAATGTTATAATGCTTAAGCTTGCGATTGATAATCCATATACGCAAGCAATTAGTTTAATTAATGGATATGTAGTACTTTATAATAATGGTGATTTAGTTGATACTGTACCTTTTAGTGCTATAAACATTGATCAAGATAGTCAATTTTTAACTACTGTAAGTGCTAATTTAATTAATACGGTTGGTTTAATAAATTATGATGAGGTTAAAGTAATTGTTAACGAATTATTTTAATAATGATAAGCTAAGACTTTATTTAAGGTTTTAGCTTTTTTTAAGCTATATTTTTATAAGAAAAAACTCCTAAATAGGAGTTTTTATGATATTTTTTATTGATAAAGTTCTTGTTTTAATAAATCTAAATTATTTTCCATAATTATTAAATAATCTTTTGCTTCAGAACGTTCACTATCTGAAATGTTATCTAATTTGTGTAGTTCCACGATTTTTACATTTGCATATTCATTTATTATGTTTTCCGCGTTATCGCTTTTTTCTTCATCAACGAAAGTATATATATAACTTATTTTCTTTCCTTCAATTAAATTTTTAACATCTGAAATTGTTTTATCAGTTGCATCTGAGTCAATGCATAATACTTCAAGACCAAACTTTTCTAAAAACTTTAAAGCGGCATTATCGACTACAATTGTTTTTTCGTCTGTGTTTTCTATTGTTATACGATAATTTGCATCTAATTCTGATAGTTCTATTTTTAATGTTTCGTATTTTGAATCTACTTCTTCTTTTAATACGTTACTTGAAATATATTCTTCTAAACCAAGACGTATGTTTTGAGACATCATAAGTAGTGATGAAGGATTTAACCATAATTCTTCTGGTGAATAATCTGTTTCAAGAACATAAGCACTATCAATTATTTTTAAATTGGGATTTAATTCTAGAAGATCAATTGCAAGATCTCTTTCTTTTTCGATTAGTCCATTATAGATAAATAAGTCTTTTTTACTGAAATCCTTTTTTTGTTTAGTACTGAATTTATAATCATTTGTATTAACTCCATCTGGATATATAGAAGTTATTGTTGCATGTTCTGAATATAAATTTTTTGTTATATACTCGTTGGGGTAGTTAGTAACAAGTATATCAATATTTTCCATGTCATCTGTTGTACATCCTGTTGTAAATAGGGTTAGTGTTAACATTACTACTAGTAAAATACTGTATTTTAGCCATCTTTTCATTTTTCATTCTCCTTATGTGGTACAGGATCATATCCCGATGTTCCCCATGGATTACAACGAAGGATTCTTTTTATTGTTAAAAAAGAACCTTTTAATGTACCATGTATTTCTATTGCTTCAATGGCATAATTGGAACATGTTGGAATATGACGACAAGATGCATGACAAGAAAGAGGTATTTTTTGATAAATTTTTATAAAAAAAACTAAAATTCTTTTCATTTCAACACCTGTTTTCATATCGTTTCTTCCTGTGTTTTTTATTCTATCTTGCAAGTTAATTTTACTATAACTCAAATAAAATAGCAATTATAAGTATACTAATTTAATTAATTTTGATATACTTATCATGGTGAAGAAAGATGGAAGAATTATTTAGAAAATTAGATATAAAACCAAAAGATATGAAACTATATACAACAGCTTTTTCTCATAGTAGTTATGCAAATGAACATAAGGCTAAAGGTGATTATGAAAAGTTAGAGTTTTTAGGAGACTCTGTTGTTGATTTAGCGATTGCTGATTATTTGTATTCTCATGATGGCGAAAACGAGGGAGAAATGACAAAGATTAGGGCTAGTTATGTATGCGAAAATGCATTATATGAGTATTCAACTAATCTTGGATTAAATAAATATATTAAAGTTGGTCATGGTGAAGAAAAAGAGGGTGGAAAGTATAAGAAAGCAATTGTTGCGGATATATTTGAAGCACTAATGGGGGCAATTTACTTAGATCTTGGTTATGCTACTGCTAGAAAGATTGTTTTAAATATTATTGTTCCATATATTGAAGATCCTAAAATTACTTTTTTTAGTGATTATAAAAGTTCATTGCAAGAGTATGTTCAAACAGAACAAAAATCGGTTTATTACGAATTGATTGAAGAATCTGGGCCTGCTCATGATCGAACATTTAAAGTTGAAGCAAAAATAGAAAATATAGTTTATGGTGTTGGGGCAGGAAGTTCTAAAAAAGAAGCAGAACAAGAAGCTGCTAAAGAGGCATTGGAAAAATTAGCGATTTAGGATTTGTATTTTTTATAAATTGATGATATAATTACTGTGCTCTTTTGAAATATATTTGTCTTTTATAAAATTAAGAAAGGAGAAGTTATGAGTAAAATAAAAATATTTAGTTTAGGCGGTTTAAATGAAAATGGCAAGAATATGTATGTTGTTAAAGTTAATGAAGATATTTTTGTGTTTGATGCTGGACTAAAATATGACAACGATTTAAATTTGGGAATTGATTATATTATTCCTAATTTCGATTATTTAATAAAAAATAAGAAACATTTAAAAGGTATATTTTTAACACATGGACATGATGGTAATATGGGAGCAGTTCCAGATATTATTGCAAAGTTACCTAATGTTCCTATTTATGGTAGTAAATTAACACTTGAGATTGTTAAAAATGATATGCGTAGTGAGGATATTACTAAGGCTAATTTTAAGGAGATTAGACCACATTCTAAGATTGATTTTGGTCGTAATGCATTATTTCCTATTAGTGTAACACATTCTATTCCTGATGCATTGTGTTATGTTCTTTATACAGAGGATGGAGCAATTGTTTATACAGGTGATTTTGTGTTTGATTCAACTATGATGGGGGCTTATAGAACTGATATTGGTAAGCTTGCTTATGTTGGAAAACAAGGTGTTTTATGTTTATTAGCGGAGTCATTTTATGCTGATAAAGTAGGACACACTAGTCCTAATAATCGTGTTTCTGGTTTTATACGTGAAGTTTTAGCAGAAAATCCTAATCGTATTATTGCTACTGTTTTTCCAGCACATATTTATCGTGTGCAAGAATTATTTAATGAAATATCAAAGACACATCGAAAGATTGTTATTATGGGTAAGGCTTTACAAGAAACAATTAATCGAGCTTTAGAAATGGGTTATTTAACTGTCGATAAGAGTAGAATTGGTACTTTAAACGACTTGGAAAATAAAGATGTGGTTGTATTTATTTCTGATGAGAAAGAAAAGCCATTTGCTAATCTAGAACGAATTATCAAAGGTTATGATAAGTACATTAAAGTTAAAGAGACTGACACAATCTTTATAACTGAACCAAGTTATCCTGGAATAGAAAAGAGAATGGCTGTTGTGATGGATGATATTGCGATGCTTGGAGCTAATGCTGTTAGTTTATCTAGTAAAAAGCATTTGTTACATCATGCATCTCGTGAGGATTTAATGTTAATGATTAATTTAATGAATCCGAAATATTATTTCCCGGTTAAGGGAGAATACCGTTTACAGTATGCTAATGCTGAAATTGCTGAAGAGTTAGGTATTCCTAAGGAAAATATTATTTTGAAACAGAATGGTGATGTATTAGAACTTGTTAATGGTGTTAATACTAATTCAGTTGAACATGTAGAAGTTGATAATATTTTAATAGATGGTAATAGTCAAGGAGATATTGGGGATTTAGTTTTAAAAGATCGTGAAATGTTGGGTGAGAGTGGTATTGTTATTATTAGTTGTACCCTTGATAAACAAACAAAACAAATTCTTGGTGGCCCAGAGATTTTAACTAGAGGATTTATCTATGTAAAAGAAAGCCAAGATTTATTGGAAGAAACAAGGACAATTTCAAAAGAGACGATAGAAAATAATATTGAGACTAATGTTAAAAGAGTTGATTATGCTAAAATTAAAAATGAAGTTCGTGATGTTTTAGGTAAATTCTTTTATCATGAAACTGGTGCTAAACCAATGATTATTACAGTAATTCAAGAAATATAAAAAGCTTTTTAGCTTTTTTAACTGTTCTCGTAGCTCAGTTGGATAGAGCAATCGCCTCCTAAGTGATAGGTCGTGAGTTCAATTCTCACCGGGAACGCCAGATTGATATGAAACTCAATTTTTTAAAGTTTTGAGAGTAATAGATTACTAACAAAAATGTTAGTTTTTTTGTCTACTCGACAAAATGGTGTTATTCATGCATGAAAATATTTATTATAGATGATAAAAATTTCTTTTACTAAAGTATTTTGTGATTGTTAAGATTATCTTTATAAAATGAATTATTGAATTGTAATTTAATTGGGTTTTAAAGGTTAATATAAAATGGGATAATATGTGATTATTTAAATTTTGTCAGATTATAAAATTTGTGATATAATTTGATTGTGAAAGATTGATCTAAATAAGTATTTTAGTTTTCTTTTGAAGAAGTTGTAATTAAAAGGAGAAAATAAAATGGAAAGAAAAGAATTATATGAATCAGCATACGGTAAATTGCAAAGATTATATTGTGCAATATTTGATGAAAATGGAGATTTAAAACCAGAGTTTTATTTAAAAGATGAAGAGATTGAAGCTTTTCGTAGTTATTCTGGTAATTTGGATGATGAATCCAGAGAACAATTTGAAACTTTATTTGGTGGCATTATCTATAATAAATACAGTTTTAAATGTAGTTCTGCAATTAAAAATATATATGAAATGAGTTGCCAAATAATGTCAATATGGAAAACTAACAAATATTTAGCTTGGCGTGATCCTATATATACACGTTCGGCTTCTGGGTGGGATGGAAACATGATGCTTTCTATTGTTCGAGATGAAGAAATAGTAACTCCTAAAGTGAGTGATTTTATTAAAATAGGATTATATAATTTAGGCGGAACATATGAATATGATATTAATATTGATGTAAGAAAAACTGCTGATGGGCCTGAATTTGATGGTGAAATTAAAATTGTAAGAGAAAAAAAGAAAGTTACTGGTCTTAATGGTTCTTCTTATTATGAAGATTATGGCGTAGAGTCATATGGTATAAGTCAAATTTATTCTAAAGAATGTGAGACCGTGCTTTTGGCTGCCGAGAATGAATTGTCTGTATTATTAAATGATTTAACAATGGGAGAAACTTCTTCTGATGAAAAACGTTCTGGGACTATAAGAAGATAGTTTATATTAGATAATTGATATTTAAAATGTTCTGAATTTTTGGGACATTTTTTTATTTACTAGGAAAGTGCGTTTTTTTGTCTAAAAAATTTCCTCTTTTAGGTATCTTGACGATTCTTAAAACTACCTTTATTATAGTAAGATAAGATTATGGGGGAATCGTATGTATAAAGCTTATAGATTTAGATTGTATCCAAATGATGCACAAAGAGTCTTAATTAATAAAACATTTGGTTGTGTTAGATTTATTTATAATCATTTTCTAGATAAATGTATGAAAAATGGTTTTATTAAAGCATTTGATATGTGTAGTGAAATAAAGGAAATGTATGCAGATTATTCATTTTTAAAAGAAGTAGATACTTGTAGTTTAAGATGTGCAGTCTTTAATTTAGAAGATAGTTTTAAAAATTATTTTGATAAGAGAAGTGATTATCCAAAATTTAAGAGTAAATTTAATAAACAGAGTTATAGAACGAATTGTATAAAAAGTACATATAAAGGAAAGGAATATTCAAATATTGAATTAGACTTAATAAATAAAAAGATAAAACTACCAAAACTAGGATTAATAGATATAAGAGGATAC
>JBGVNW010000022.1:0-27483 GCA_045125935.1 Bacilli bacterium
TATCATCTAATTGAACATCAGATTCTGCTTGAGATAAAACTGGCAATTGTTCATCATTAACAGCATCCGTCTCAACAGCAACACCATCTACATTGCCATCATCAATTTGCACCATAGATTGACTCTCAGTATCTGTTGGATGATTTTCATCATTCAAAAATTGTATAAATTTCTGAACATCTCCAGTTTGATCAGAAGATAATAATAAGGTTTCTGAGTTTATGCCTGTGTCATTAGAAGTATACTCATAATTAATTTTAACAAGTGGAACACCTAAAGTAGCAGCAGCATCTATTTCCGCTTGATTAGGAACATCACCAGTTACTAAAATTCCAGAAGGTTTAATATGATCACGATATACAGTATATTCATTATGATAACCAAGTGGAGTATTTTTTAAAATATTATCTGATATATCAAATTTCAATCTATTCGTTCTTCCAAAGTGAACATCAACATCTAAATCATTTGAACTTTTAGTTGACGAAGATAAATCCTCACTACCACATAATAACAAATCTTGAGGAATTATAGAATCAAACAATAATGACACATGATTAATACTAGTCGCATCACGTTGTACACCTACCTTGTCATCACCAACTAATGATAAACAAATATAACTATTACCAACTAATCTAGATCTTAAGAAGTCAGTTATTTTCCCTCCATATCCAAAGGCATTTAAAGTATGCTGTAAGAATCTATAATTAGAATTAATTTCTACATAATCAACTGGAACATTACTAACCGAATTTCCATCTAATAATTGTTTTGTTCCTATAAACTTTGAAGCTTCTCTTGTATTAACTGTATCTAAAGATACAATTTCATCTAATTTAGTTAAATTAGCATTTAATTCTTCACCATAATTATATCTAACAACTCTTTCAATATCACTAAACATTTTTGAAATACTAGCGCGCTCTTCATACTTCATAGTATTTAATTTTTCAACTATTTTACTTACTCTTTGCGTATCAGAATTATTTAAAATGTTTGTCTCAAAGAAGTCTAAAAGAACAGATGTCCCAGATAAAAATTCAGAATTTCCAACTTTACTAGCCAAAAGATTAATTCTAGCACTATCGCCATAAGTATATAAAAATCTATCCATTCCTTCATTAGAAATATTAAATAATAAACGTGAACCAGCATCTTTAATATCATCTAAATTACCAGTACTTATAATTTCAGACACTTTTTCTCTAACTAAACTATCATAATTACGTAAATCATCTAAACCTTCAATTTTTATACCAAAATCTTCAACAACAAAACGTTTTAATAACATTTTTTCGTCCAAAGTTAAATCACTATTTAAAACTTCACTAAATAAACTATTATTAGCCAAATACTTATTACAGAAGTTTTTAAATGTAAAGATATCAAAATTAGTATCCAAAACATTTATTTTAAACAAACTATCATACAATGTTTTAAAGTTTGAAATTTCTCCTAAAGAAACCAATGATTTAAAATCAACATCAATATCCTTTAAAGTTATATACTTAAATACTTCAATTACACTTTCTACTCCAAAAGTATCAAGCATATCATAACTAAATAAACCGTCATAACCATTAAAATATAAAGGTGCACAACCAATATTTTCAATAACACTACTTAAATATTCCTTATATTCACCCTCAAAATTACTCAAATCAACCAATGGTTCCAATAATGAATTAAGAACTGCAAAATTAGATTTAGTATTTAACTTATATCCATTTGCTTGTGCCATTTCAAGCAATTTTAACTGAGTATCAGTAGATACTTCACCTAAACAAGAAGAATCTAGAAAAGAATTAACTAAATTTGGATAACTAGCATAATCAGCAAGAAATGCATCCATTACAACACTATTATTAGAAATAAAAGAATCAAAAGTATAACCAGTAGTATTTAAAGCAGGCAATATATCACTTATATTATTAACAATAACACTCTCAGGACAACAACTAACTGCTTGAACAACTAAATTAGGATACTTAATAGAACTTTCAATAATACTTTCAGCAATAAGCAATTTTCTTGCATTTCCATATTCATAAGTTACTTTATAATTACAATCACTCAAAATTGGTAACAACACATCTATATGTTCAATAAATAAATTATCAGAACATAACTCTATAGCATTAGCAAAAAGATTGGAATAAAGAGTTGATTCACCATTAATAGCATCCATTACAACTTTATCAGCAATAATTTTATCATTCGCATAAAAATCACCAATATAATACTTTGAATCATTCAAAATTGGTAATATATCATTCAAATGTTCAACCAGTACACTTTCCGAACAATATTTAACCATCTCACTTGCAAGTTTCGGACATATTGAAAAATTAGCAACAGCATTATCAGCGATAATAATCGCATTCTTTACATCATCATTAAAATAATAATAAGATTCATTTAAGCACACTAAAATTTCATTCATATGTTCCGTAAGTACATTTTCCGAACAATAGTTAACGACCTTATCAACATAATCAGAATAGTTAGAAATATCACTTACAAATGCATCAGCTAAAATTCCAGCATTCAAAGAATAACCTAAAAAATTATAATGATTATCTTTTAAAATTGGTAATATCTCATTTAAATGTTCATTTAATACAGCATTAGAACAAAAATCAACTGTTTTAGTAACAAGATTTAAATAATTGTTAGGAGAACTATTAACAACATCAGCAATCAATTTATCATTTGCAGAACATTTTTGAATAACACTACCACGATTAGTATCCCAAACAATAGTAGTATTAGGATTATAAAATTCACTAGCATTTAATATTGATACAAAATTAGACAATTGTTCATTAGACAATACACTTAAATCAGCATTACTAATAATATTAGAGAAAGTACTACTATCAACACATGCCATTATAAAATCTGCATTAGTCTTTAAATAACTAGGTGTTTTTTCAGAAAAGACATATTTAATGGGTGCTGTAAATTTTAATTCATTTAATAAAGATTCTGAAGTATTATCCAATAAATCTGTTAATTCAACGCCTTCAGAAATTTTAAGTTCAACCTGTTGTCGAATCTCATTATTATTTTCTATAAGTTCACTCTGAGATACTTCTCTAGCATTACCTTTATCTAGAGCAAATGAATCATATTTATCTTGTGTATCTGCTTCAATAACAATTCTCTCATCACTATAAACTTTACCTTTACTATCACTAGAAGTACCAGTTTCAATACCAAGAGTTGCAATTGCTGTACCAAGATTAGCACCAACCGCAGAAAGGCCAACACCAGATGCCATTAAATTATCACTTCCTGATAAACCACTATCACTTCCTGATAAACCACTATCACTTTCAACAGTAGTAGTATTTGATACAACAGGTGTAGCAACACTACTAGAAAGTGCCTTTTTGGCAGCATCTTTTGCAGTATCTTTACCAGTTTCATTTATAGTGGCCTCACTATTTTGAACTACAGGATTTTGCTGTTGAGTAGAAGTTGTTTGCAGTTTGTTTTTTGAATCTAAATTAGTAGAAGTTTCTACTCCAGTATTTTGTTCTTCTTGTTTTCCTTCATATGTTGTAGTAGTTTCAGTCTGCAAAGTTGTTTTTTCACTAGTAGACTTACCAACATTTTGGGAAACACGCTGTTGAGCAGCTTGTGTCTGATTACCAGCACTTTCCTTAACAACAGTTGGGTTAGTAGAAGTATTTTGTTCTGTATCAGTATTGACATTATTTTTAATAGGAGTATCAGTACCAGTATTTTGCTGTTGAACATTTGATTTAATTGCATATGGCGCCAAATCAGCTTCTACACTAGCTAAAACTGCCTCATCAGACAAATCAGCATTAGCATATTTATTGACAAAATCTTGAAGAAAAGCACTATCCATATTATCCATGGCATAGCTTTTATCATTCAATAAAATTGCGGGTCCAGACAAAGTATGACTAACGGCTAGTTCTAAAACAGCAGATCCTCCAGTAGTAACGCCATTAGTAATTCCAGCACTAATCACACCATATATACCAGATTTTAAAACATCATTTAAACTAACCTCATACGAATCACCAGTAACCAAAGTATTAATTGCGGGATCAAGAAAAGCTTGAAACACTTCCTCAGTACCCTCACTTAATGCATTTGATGCCCAACGATAAAATCTACCATTAAAGAAACGCATCATATCAGGATTGACTGCTACAATTTTCTTAATAACAGGATTTTTTAGCAAATCAACTACATCATCAGCACTTGATAAACCTGGAATACCTCCTAATACAAATTCAGTAAATCCCTCTGAAGCACCAGATAAAAAACCATACTTTAAGGCTTCCGATTGCGTCATACCACTCTGCAAACCCTCTTCCCTAGCATTACCAGCAGCAGAAATACCCATTAAAGCAGAACCTAATTGTGGACAACGGGTAATTGCTCCAATAATCATTGGTGGAGTCATATTACCAATACTATTAAATATTTCATAAGAACCAGTCGAAACAATTTCTTGCCAAGCTTGATCCCATAATATACTACTACCATCATCATTCTTAGCATTTATACCTTGAACAATATACATAGTTTTATATTGGTCAACAGAAACTTCACCATCAGCTGCAAATAAATTATAAAGACCACTACCAAAACTTACAACTCCATCAACAAAACCAGTTCCAGCTAATAAAGAAATTGTTTTAGCATAAGCAATATTTTTTTCAGCCTCAGTATCAGCATTTTCATAATAGCTATTAATTTTGTCAATTACTTCTTGAGCTTGTGCATAGCCTTCTCTCTCATTAGCAAAATTGACTTTAAAAGAAAAGTATTCTTCTAGTTTTTCAGTATTTCCTGTATTAAATAAATAATTAGCAATCTTTTTTTCGTCATCATTCATGTAACTATAAGTCCGTGCATATTCTCCATACTCAGAAAAATTATAATATTCAAAACCAGTATTAGAAAAATAAATACTTACTTCAAAATCATTTACATCTTCTATTAGATTTCCATTATCATCATAAAATTTAAAAGTATTAGTAAATCCACCATCTGTACTTACAGCTTCATGACTAGCAATTCTAACATTTGCCTCACTGGAAGAACCTTCAAATGCTTCATCCAGTGCATACATATAAAAACCTTTATCATATGTAGTATCTCTAATGGATTTAAGTACACTCATTGACTGAAATAATTCATCATATTGTTCCTTTAACTTAGGAAGCATTTCAATACTTTCTTCAGATAATTCTAAACCTCTTAATATTACATTATAATCTAAAGATTCAAGCATAGTAGTATCAGTAGAAATACCTTCATAATAAGCAATCTGTCCCTCAATTTCTCTTAACATAACAGTATACTTATCTAGTATTTCATCATACATCTCTACCATATCAAAGCATTCTTCTTGCGTATTAACAAGAGCAACCATAACTTTAATCAACTTTTCATAATCTAAATCTGGATTTCCATCACCATCCAAATCTTTACCCTTAAAATACTCTGCATAAAACTCTTGACTTTGAAACAATTCAAATAGATTTCCAACATTTGCAAGATTACTAGTAATCGACTTAATAGGTCCATTTACTATATTCTGAACAGTATTAATTGCATCAACTAACAAGCTACCACTTTCTAACATACTAGCAGCTGCAGATGCTCCATACATAGTAGATAATAAATCTAAACATTTACTATTTATATCTGAAATAGCAACAATTTCAGAAACAAGTACATTATAATCTACACTAACGTCATAATTTGATTCTAAACTTGATCCCATAAAACAACCTCTCTCATCTTAACTACAGTCTCACTATAATAATAAGTATATCATCTTTTTAGACTAAAATAAAATAGTTTTAGTATAATTTTCTATCAAAAGAAAAGAAAAGAACAATATTTTTGTATTGTTCTTTTTTATACATTCAACTTAAATTGATAACATTAAAGTAGATTTACTTCTTAAAAATTGTAATTGTTTAATGCATTAGTAATATTATCTGATACTTCTGATAATGTTTCTTTATATTTCTTTACATTTGACATATATGATTCAAATGCATTTTCTGCTTCATTTCTTCCTGTTCCTGCTAACCAATTACCCATTATTTCATTATGTTTTGCTCTTACTAATGCTTCAAATCCATCTAAAGCAGCATTTGCTCTATCAATATATGCTTTTCCAACTTCTGCCTCTGGATTAATATCGATTGTATCTGCATTATCGAAATAATCATCTAATGCTGTTTTTGGTTCAGTATTAAGTACTTGTAAAGAATCCATACGAGCTCCATTAGCCATTTGGATTTCTCTATATCTTACAGCAATCTTAGAAGACTCTATTGCTAAAGATGCTAAATTATTTCTTACATTAACCATTGAATTATGTACTTTAATTACTTCTTGAATTCTAAGACCTGCGTCTGTTCCTTTCCAATTTTGTTTTAAATTTTCAATTCCTGAAACTAAATTTCCAATGATGCCATCAGCACTTGATTCACCACCAACAACACCATCCTTATATAATTGTTGAGCAGAAACATATAATTCCTGAACATTTCTAACCTTATGATCCATATCATAACCTCCTTATGATTAAATATTACCACTTTTTTACTATCTAAATCAACAAAATAACCTAATTAACTAATTTTTTTTTCTTAGCAGCCTCTTCAGCCTTTTTAGCCGCATAATAAGCTGCCATCCACTTATTATACATTTTAAAACACTCTGCAACCATCACTCCAACATCATCACTTATACTACCTATTTGTCCCTTAGCCTCACTAAGTTTACCTTCATCAATTGGTTTTCCACTAAGAACCGTACTCTCAAAATCACCCTCGCAACTACTAATAGTTGAAATACAAGTATCAAGTGGGCCATATATTGCATTAAGTTGTCCCTTTAATTCCAAATACATTTGAGCCATGTCATAGCATTCCTTAGAACTCATTATAATCTCTCCAAATTTTTTACTTCTTTTTTACTTTATCATTAGAGCTATCTAAAATACCACTCAGACTAGATAAACTTTGCTCCGCGTCTTTCTTAGTATTCATTAATCCATCATCATTTGAAAAAGCCTCATCAGCTAATAAACTATCAATAAGTGTATTTAACGAATTCAACCCATCATAACAATTCTTCGCATATTCCTGTATTTCCTCTTCAGTCATACATATCACCACCCAATTATTTTCTATATAAAATTATATCATTCACAATAATAATAAACAATCAAGTTTTTATAAATTTTCAAATTAATTGAAGATAAACTAAGTAACAGGAAAAAAAGAGTATCTTTAGTATAATACTTTCAAAGTTCTTTCTAAATAAATTTTAACATATTTATATTTCTTTTTATTTAGCGTGAGCTTTAAAGGAATTATAATTAAAATCACTCTTTAAAACCTACATAACTTTATTTTTATCCCCTTCATCTACTGATGCTTTTTTTTTAACACTAAATTCATTATATTTAACTGCATAACAATCTACACCAGCAAGTTTAGGCATTCTAGTTTCTAATATAATAGAAAGTGTTTCAACATCCTGTAGTCTATTATTGTTTTCATCAAACCATTCTTCTGATGATTGACCAGGCTTTTGATAATAATCATCATATCTTATACCCACAATAACAGCATTATTTGGATACATAAAATTACCATTATCTGGACCATAAAATACATTTACTGAATCTTCCTCTCCACCATTTTCTAACATAACTTTCTTAAATGTAGCTTTAACAAACTCATCAGTTTTATCATCATATACAATTTCATCATCTTGTGCTTTCTCAATTAAAAATTGTTGTTCTTCCTCAGTCAATCTCTCTATATATAAATTATTTCTAAGATAAACAAAACTTAATTTATCAGAAGCTAAATACTGATAAATATCCATCTCTTCTTCTTTTAATTTTGGAAAAGAATAAGGACTTTCAAGTAATGCTTCATCATATTCCTTCAAACGACAATTCTTAATAAAATAATCAGTTACTAAAGATGAATAAGCATTATATAAAGCTATATAACTCTCTTGTGCTTCTTTATCTAACTCATCAAAATATTCACTATTACCACTAGGTATTCTAGTCTTATACTCATCTACAGTTATACTTTTCATATATACCTCCATAATTATCAGGAAGATTTGTAAAAATAAATCTCCCCAAAGTATCTCTTACATTCATTATAACATCAATAAAATTGATTTACTATAAAAATTATTTATGTTGATTATTATCTACCACTTCAGAACTTACAATGACTGGTTCATCAGAGAACATTTCATCAAGTTCTGAATCACTTTCTTTTTTACTTTCACGACTAATATCTCTTAAGGTGTCTGTAAATTTATCAGTTAAATAATACAAATACTCTTTATTCTTTAGACTATCAATCCATCTTTCAGGAATTTGTTCCCTACCATAAATCATACCATTTAATGCACCAGTTATAGCACCAATAGTATCAGTATCCCCTCCTAAATTAACAGCTGTAAGAACAGCCTCTTCATAACTACTAGAATTCAAAGTAGCCCATAAAGAAGCTTCTAAAGTATCAACTACATACCCAGAAGAGTTAATATCATTAATTGATAACAACGAAATGTCATCTACGAGAATTCTTTTATACTCATTAATACTTTCCTTAGAGTAATATTTCGTATAATCCCTAGATTTAATAAAATCAAGTGCTTTCTTTCTACCACAACCATCCAACAATTGCTTAATATAATCAGAATAGATTTTACATCCCAAACAACTAATTTCATGAGCGTGAGTCAAAGAGGAAGCATTATTAATTATAGCAACCTCTTCTTCTTCACTAAAATCATTAGAATAAAGATAATATACAATAGGTAAAATTCTCATAAGAGAACCATTACCATTTTCATTATAATCTTTATCACCACATTTAGTAGCAATAGCTCCGTATTTAAATCTTGATATAGCTTTCTTAGTTGTGAAACCAATATCAAAAACATCACCAGTAGCAGTATATTTAGCAGAATCAACCCATTCAGAAAATTTATACATAATATCATCAAAATTAATTGCTTTTGCTTCAATAATAGAGTCTATAGTCGCAAGCATCAGCGCAGTATCATCGCTCCAGGTTCCTTCCGGAACATCATAACAACCATGTCCAATCATATCTTTCAAAGGTTGCTTTTCTAAGTATGATCGGGTTGAAAATTCAACAGGAACCCCTAAGGCATCTCCGATAGCAAAACCAATTACACCGTCTAACATTTGCATATTTTTTTTAAAAATATTACCATTTTCATCAATTATATATCCCTTAGAAACTAATATATCATTACGTATTTTTATTAATCTTTCTATTTCTTTTTCATAATCTTCTTTAGACAGCTCAGAATCATCAGAAAAAAACATTACCTCAGGAGGATTTCTATTAATTACAGTTTCATTTGCTTCCATAATATCACCACCAACATTTCCAATTACTTTATAATACACTTAACAATAATTTTCTTAGCATCAGTCACATATCTTTTAGGTTCTATAACTTCAACAATCTCAAGTCTAGTATTTCTTGAAAGTAAAAATTCATTTTCTTGATTATAATGTGTACTTACTCTATTTATATATGCTCCTTTAGTTCCTTTAGGTGCAATAATTTGTAACACAACAGGATATGCATCATTAGAAGCAAAAGATGTACTATATCCTGGAGATGTTGATAAATACGCAAAATCATAAATTTCTTTGCCAACTAAAGCTGACAAGCTGGCATAAATTAAATCAATATCACTATATTTAGTTAAACCAGAAAACACCTCTTTATATATTGAACTAAAAGGACTAATGCCAACACCTCTATATAATACCATATCTTGAGTAAGTCCTCCAAACTTTTGAATTATCGAATCTAACCTCTCAACCAACCTTCTAACATCATCAGACAAAAGGCTAATATCATTTCTAAGTTTCAATCGACGAAGAGCATCATTAATTTTTATATAATTACCAGCAGCAGATGTATAGTATAATAACGATTCCATCTCTTTACTAGTCAACTGACTCAAAAACTTCCCTTCAATAGTGTTATTTAAATAATAATCAAAATTTTCTTGTTCTTGTCCAGTTAATTCAGTGCATATTTCATCAGCTGTCTTTCCAGATAAAAACATTTGATTAAGTTTACATCCAAATTCCATATATTTTCCATCAACATCTCCGCAAAAATATTTAGACATTTGAAGAACAGATGTACTATCATTATTAGAAAAAGCAACTAAATCACCCATATACATATAATTACCAAGTGAATCTCTTTCAACTTTCTTATTAGCAAATTCATATACATTTAATTTACGAATAAAATCGCGCCAAGAATCATTAAGAGATAAATTTATATCATCGTAAACATCAATAGTATCATCTATCTTACAACGAACCTTTTCAACAATCTTATCCATATTGTTATCTCCAAAAAGATAATCATCATCTACCATATATAAAGTTAAAGGTTCTGAATCAAATTTAGAATTATTATCACAAATACTCTTTATTTTTTCATTTAACTTTTCCAACTCTTCACACTGCTTAGTCATTATACTATCTGGGCACAATACTTCTCTGTTACCATATGAACTTAAATTAACTACAATACAACCTTTTTCAACGAAATCATAACCAGTATAGGAAAGATCTGACTCACCATATAATGATGCATATATATCATTCAAAGTAACTCCATTAGCTCCTTTTGTAGAAACCATTATTGTTTGTTGAGGTGTAATAATACAAACACCTTCATTTTCTCCGTTTAATAAAAAACTTTCCAAATCAAATAATATTTGTGCTTTTCTTACCTTTTGTTGTACTTCACTAAATTTAGGCCGAGCAGAATTAGCACTTATATTACTACCATCCATAACAACACTCTTACCATCATGCACTGCTGTATCTGGATTAGAATAAATTGAAACAGGACTATTACCATTAGCTTTAACACTTCCATCAATTGCCATTTCAACAAAATTAATACTATATTCATTATTAATAAAATCACTAAATGGAATTATTCTACGTTTACCCCAAGTACTAACAACTACACCATTATCTGTAACACCAGTTACATAAACAGCATGTCCGTCACCTTCACTCCAATCAACTGTTGATTCTCTCTTAACACCATTTTCATCAAGAAATTTATATTCACTACCTTTAGTTCTATAAACTCCCAAAGTAACTTGTTTACCTTCTTGTATTGCCCTAACAATTGCTGTTTTAATATTATCAATTTCTGAATTAACACCATCTGCATAAAACTGAGATGCCGAAGTAACATTTACTGAAACATTAGGATTTTTAGAATGTAAATACTTATTTACAAGACTACTCTCAAATCCTTGATTACTACTTAAGAAAGTCTGTTTTTCAGTATTAATAACTGTTGTATTAGTAGTAACTTTTCCATTTGTAATAGTAAATAATTTACCACCACATAAATTACTATTAATATAAACATACATATCTGCAAGTAACTCAGTAGAATTAATCTCTTTATGACCATTTTCATAAGTATACAAATCAAAACCAAAATCCTTTTTAAATTGACTAGGATTATCTTTATAAACATCAACTATTAGATTAGCAACACTTGCATAACTACATACACCTGTTGTATCAATACATTCAAGTATTGCTTGAGCAGTCTTTATATTAGTACCATGAGATACTAATTTATTTAAAGCAGCCATATATCTACTATCAACTTTTCTTTCAAACATCTTAGATGCCATTCTTAAAGCTTCACTCTCACCATATTTAGAAGATAAATAATCAATTACCATTTGATGTTCTTCATAATTCATACGATAAGTTGGAGATGTTAAGTTTAAAGCCTTGGCCTCTGCTTCAAACATTCCTAAACCATACTTTTTAGAAAGATACCTTGATATATCAGAAATATCATCAGACCAATTATACTTAACTTCATATTTTATATGACTTCTTATATAGCCTTGATCAACACCATAAACTGAAAGTTCTTTTAATGATCCATCTCTTTGTTGATTAATAATATCTAAAATAGATTTTTGAGTTTCTCTACTATATTTAGTATCAAATTTAATATCACCATTTCTTATCATAGCACTAAATCTATCTCGACCAATTATTTCAATCATAGAATCACAAATAGTAGCAGCATTCGCCATCTTCTGTTCAATCATCTTCTCAAATAATTGACCAACTTTATTATCACTAAGATTATTTAAATATGTACTTAAAGTACCACTCTTTTGTTTATTTCTAATATCACTAACAAACTTAGAATCAATATTTCTATCCAATTTACTTCTCATACGCATTGCATCTAAATTTCCTTTAGCAGACATTTCATTTAATACTTTCGCAACCTTACTGAATTTAGCATAAGAAACATTTCGACAGAATTTATCATAACTAACTGAATCATTTGAATAATAATCCATCAAGGCAACAACTTGATCCGCCTCTAAATAAGATGCAATAACCTTAGAATCATTTCTTACCATAATTCTATCAAATACTTCACCCAATACAGAATCATCAATAAATTTTATAACTTGTTTTGCCGACTCATAATATTCACTATCACTAAGTAACTTATCAACAACAACTACAAGTTCTTCACTACTCATAGAATCCATCGTATCAACAGATTCCTGACTTAAAGCAAAGCCTTGTGACAAATCATCATCAATTGAATCCATGAAATTATCGACTTGTCCTACTTGTTCACGAGTCAATAATACAAAACTATCCCCCATCGCATCAAGATCCATCTTATTCGCAAATTGATAAACATGAGCAGCAAGTGGACCATTATATATTTCAGAAGAAGTAAGTGAATTTAAATACTCAGTAAGCTTACCATCACGAATCATACTATCAATACTACTTCTACTTGCACTAGCTAACTTCATTTCAAGCATACTATTTTTAGATATACCTAAAATGCCTTTTCCAGCAAAATCAACATTCTTTGAAATGCTTATTCTAACTTCATTTTTTACATTATCTGTCATTTCAAACAACTGAGAATCACCAACTGAAGCATTATCAGTTTTATCAACCAATTCACATAAACTAGCAGTAGATTCAGAACCAATAAAAGAATCAAACGAAATTAGTGCTCTTCCTCCCCAAGTACTAACAAAAACACCATTTTCATTCATACCAGTAACATATACAGCATGACCTTCATCATAATAATTATCTTCAGATATAATTCCATCCGCCAAAATATATTTAAAGTGTCCATTTTCTAAAGTCAAGGCAACTTGATTATTAGAATTAAGCAGATTATAAAATACCTCTCTTACCCCATTAACATTCAAACTATCAAAAGAAAAAAATCTAAAATTAACATCTAATTCAATATTAATTCCCTTTGCTTTCAAATATTTATTAAGAAGAGCGACTTCAACATTAGAACCAATTACATTTTGTTGAAAACCAGTATTTATATAACGACCAGACAAATCAAGTTTATCACCAACAATATCGAATTTACCATCATTAAATTTAAACAAAGAACCACCACATAAATCACTATTAACATACATATACATATCAAATAGTAATTCGTTACCATTTCTTCTAATTCGACCATTGTCTTCAACATATAAATCAAAACCAAAATCCTGCTTAAATCTACTCGAACCAAATTTAGAAATATATTCTTCCATTATAATATTGGCAATTGTTGCATAACTACATACCCCTCTTGTATCAACACAATCTAAAATCATTTTAGCATCTCGATGATTATACCCCTTATCTATCATTTTATCAAACAATCTGTAATACTCTTGACCATAAGAAATAGGCATACAATTACTCATCATATCAAGAATCTGACTATCAGAATATCCTTTGTAATCTAAATATTTAATACACGCCACATATGCACCCAAATCACAATTTTTTCCAGGAGTATTTAATTTCTCAGCAATTTCCAAAGCAACATCATACGACATGTTTTTTTCAGAAACCAAATACTGTGCAAAATCATTAACATCAGAAAACAAGGAATTAATAATAGTAAAATTAGGTCTTTCTTTTGTGAATCCTTGATTAGGACCATAATTATATTTTCCATTTGAAACAGATTCACTTAAAAGATTAGCATCATGTTTAGAGTTAATATTTTCATAAAATAAACTTACAAATTCGCCATCTAAACTATTACTATATAAAATACCACCCGTATTTATTAGTTCACAAACATTATCTCTACTTTTTAACAAAGCATTAATAATTTCAAAATTTCTAACTTTAAAGAAATCATTAACTAAAGCAATAAATTCTTGGTCTCCTAATAAATTTAATTGTTCTATAAAATGTCCATCTAAAATCATTTTTTCAACAATACTTACATCGAATATATCATTTTTATATTTTTTAGAAATATCTCCATTAAAATCATATTTACCACATACTTCTATAAAATTTGAATAAACACCTTTTTTAATATTGTCAAAAGCTTCTCTTAAAATTTCTGCAAGTTTAGGATTTGCTTCTTCAATAAACACCAATGTATCTGAAAAAGAATGATGAAAATCAAACTTAAGCCAATTTTCAAATTTGTCCATTGACAAAGATTTTTGTACACTAATATCATCAATATGTAATAAAATTTCTCTTTTTAAAGGACTATTATTCGAAATAACTGTATCAATCAAAGATAAAACCGTATCAATATCGCTAAGATTTTTAATATTTTTTATTGTCGACTCTGATAATTGTTTCTTAAATTCATCCCTCTGTAACGATCTAATTAAATCATTAAGATTAAAATTCAACGATATTGATCTAATTTCTTCTAAAAAATCCATTGAAATCTTAGAATCAGCTACTTCAGAGTTTCTATCAACAACACTTGTATTAGCACCACTCTTCGCCTTAGATTCCGCAAAAAACTGTGTTCCAATACGTGAACCTAAACTTTCACCTTCCATAAGTTCATATTCAACATCTTGAGATACATCAATAGTAGTATTACCACTTCTAGCCCCATCATAAATAATTTGTCCACTATGACTATTTCTTGCAACTGTATAATCATTCTTACCAGTCATATATCCAACTAACTCATTCATTGCTTGAGCATAGTCTGTTGTCACTTGTGAATTATTATTAACCTTTATACTTTCATTGCCACTATAATTAATCTTTACAAGTGGTACTCCAAGTCTAGCAGCAGCTTCAATTTCTGCAGAATTAGCTTCTACTCCAGTTACTAAAATCCCCGAAGGTTTAGCATTATTTCTATAAACAACATACTCATTATATCCATTTGAATCAGTATTACTTAATATATTATCAACAATATCAAATCTAGAACCTCTATCATTAATGAAGAAATCATTGCTTTCAGTCCATAGACCACTTCCAATATCACGAGGAGCACAAGCCATTAAATCTTGTGGTACAACACTATCAAATAATAACGTTACATGATCAACATCACTTGTTTCCCTAATAACACCAATTTTATTATCGCCAATCATCGATAAACATAAATATGTTTTACCAACAACGCGTGAACTTTGATAATCTGTTATCTTACCACCAGTACCATAAGCATTTAATGTATGTTGGAACAAGCGATAATTAGAATTAATTTCTACATAATCAACTGATGTAAAATTACTTCCATCTTGCCATGTATATTTACCATCAACTCGAGTATTTATTCCATCAAGTCCAACAATAGACTCAATACTTGTTAAACTTTGATTTACTTCCATACCATAACAGTATTTTACAAAACCTTCAATATCATCAAATACTTTTAAATAACTAGTTCTATCATCATAAGACATATTATTAAGTTTTTCACAAATACTACTCAAAGTCTTAACATTTTTATTTGAAGCAACCTTGTTTTGATAGAATTTTAATAAAACTGAATATCCTTTTAATACAGAAGCAAGTTCACTATCATTTAGCTTACTAGCTAAAGTATCAAGATTTTTAACACCACCAAACTCTTGATTAAAATCATACATACCACCATCTGTAGCATTAAAAAGTAGCAATGATATAGATCTTTGAATATCAAATATATTTCCACTAGCAATAACCGAATCAACATAATCCTTTACTAAAGAATCATATTGCTGCAATTCACTAAGAGAATGAACTTCTATTCCAAAATTACTATTTATATACTTTCTTAAGTTTGAAACAACACTATTATCAAGTGAACTATTTAAAACTTCTTCAAATAATTTAGAATTATTTATACATTTATCAATAATTTTCTTTACATATTTAATATCATTAAAAGTTCCTTTATATTCAGAACCTAAAGTCCTATCAAAAACTTGTTTAAATGTCTCAATTTGACCATCTCTTATTAAACCTTCAAAATCAAATTTAGATCCAGTTAAATTACAATACTTAAATATATCAATTACAAAATCAGTACCAAATGTCCTTAACATTTCTTCACTAAAGATACCATTATATCCTTCAATAGCAAGTGAAGAATATCCTAAATTATCAATTACAGACTCTAACATACCCTTATAATCAGAATTAACTGTTTCCAAATATACTGTTACTTCATTTTCAAAAAGAACATTCAATCTTTCAATTGGAGAATGAACATCTAATACATATCCTTTATCTAATGCTAATTTCATTGTATCAAGAAATTGTTGATCAGAAAAACTATTAAATGAGACAGCACTTATTTTAGCATTAATACTCCTTCCATCAGGTGTACCTTTAATTATCTGTGAAATAACATCAGGATTACATCTTAAAATACTTGGACAAGAATCAGTAATACCAAAATTACTCTTTCCAATTAAATCAGCAATTACTAATAAATCAGAATCCGATAATAAACTATAATTAATATTATTAACTGTTTGATTAAAATGGAATTTTTCATCTAAATTGCCAAATAATTTAGAAATAACTTCTATATTTCCTGTAATATAACTTGGTGACTTATCACTAATATAATATCCATTTTTAGCAGCAGCATCTATAACTTCAGTTATTTGTTCACTACTCAAAACATCATAATTTATATTATTAACAAAATCTATAAAAGCATCACGTCTCTGTTGTTTTCTTAATTGCTTGTCATAACTTGATTCACCATACACACTTTTCTCACGGAAATAATATGAATCTGGTTTTAAAAGCCTCATTATAACATTAGAATTATTTTTCATAAACGATGAACTTTGTTCATTTAAGACATACCCACTTCTTACAGCCCTATTAATAATTTCCTCTAATTGACTATCCGATAATAAACTCAAATCACAATTATTAACAGCATAAAATAACATTTGATTATTACTTAATCTTGACATCACTTCATAAATTTTATTACCTGATGTAAGTGTTTTTAAATAAGTTCCTACTTTTTTATCCATCATACCACTAACATAAGAATAAGAAACTTCTCCATCAACTGTTTGTTTATTTATTGATTTAGTTAATCCATTTAAAACAGTATCATAATATTTTTCAGCAATTTTATCTTTAAAACTAACATTAGAACTAACTGCATAATTACTTCCATCAACACTAACAGTAGCCTCTATAGTACTATTATTTGTATTTAATGATTTAATGTACGCAGTATTTTGTACAGTAGCTGGAGTATTTGTCTTTGACAAGAAACTAACTGTAAACATATTATCTACTAAATCTCCAAAAGGAATTAAAAGTTTCATTCCCCATGAACTAACTACTACACTATCATTAGTTACACCAACAACATAAACAGCATGACCAACCCCCTCTTTCCAATCAAATGTTGAAGTATAAATAGAACCATCTGGATTTCTAAGTGTAATTTTTTTATTTGTTTTATATATTCCTAAATCAATATAATCGCCTTTTTGGAGACCAGTAATAAGCATTTTTTTAATCTCACTGGCAGAAACTTCACCAATAGTTTTTCCTTTACAGCTAACAAGCTCCTTATCAAAAGCCAAAGAACTTTTCTTCAAGCTTAAATACTTATTAAGGATATCAACTTTAACTCCAACATCAGCATTACTTAAATATGTTTGTAATTTTGTATTAAGATTAGTAAATGTTTGTAATTTACCTTTTCCAAATAAACCACCACGTCTAAATAAGTTACCATTCATCTGATTACCATTTATCGTAATATACATATCTGTTAATAATTCAATTTCATTGATACGTAGTTCTCCATCAATTTCAACATATAAATCAAATCCAAAATCTTGTTTAAATTGAGCTGGCATATCTTTATAATAATCAAAGATAATATTAGCAACACTTGCATAACTACATATACCAGTCGAATTAATACAATCAAGAATTTTAGTAGCAGTAACAACATCCTTTGTATAAGGAATAAGTTTATCAAGTACTCGTTTATATTCTGCACTATTTTCTCTTGTAAATGACTCACGAGCAAACCTTATGGTTTCTTTTTCAGAATAATTATTAGCTAAATACCTAGTAATAATATCATAATGAGAATAAATCAATTTAGAATTAGCTGTAGATAAATATTCAGCAAGTGCAAGAGCACGTTCTTTTGTCATTGTAGAATCAGGAGTATTTTGTTTAGAATCATTAAGAATAAATTCAGCAAAATGTTCTATATTCTTCATCCAAGCATTATTTTCAACAGTAAATTTAACATGCTTTCTCGTAACATCCTGATCAATTCCAAAAGTAGTATAACCTGTAACACCACTACTAGTATTTGTTACAGCATTAGCATATTTTTCAAAAGCCCTTTCACGTTGTAATACCACTTCCATAATAGATTTTTTAATAGCAGCAGGTAATTTTTCATTATATTTTAAAGTACCATCAGCAATCATTTGATTAACTCTAGTAATATCATAATTTACTATCGTATCGACTAAATCAGCAATTCCATGAATTTCATTCTTCAAAACATCTTCAATAAATTCATTAAATTCAACATCACTCAATCCTTTAATATAAGCATCCATACTACCATCATTAATCTTTTGCTTATAGATACAAAGATCTATCATATCAACATAGTTTCCAATCTTTTGATCTAACTGCATCCTACCACTTAATCCTAAAT
Source organism: Bacilli bacterium (assembly GCA_045125935.1). GTDB lineage: Bacteria > Bacillota_I > Bacilli_A > RF39 > UBA660 > CAG-877. Next base: position 19,101 of record JBGVNW010000022.1, read on the forward strand.
TATCATACACAGATACAATTTTATCAACAGAAACAGTCTCTAAAAAGTTCTTAACAGAAGCATCGTTAAGTTGTTCTACAAAACTAACAAATTGTTCAGTAGATAAAGTATCAATAACTCTAACAAAATCACCTTTATTAGCAACAACCTTATTAAGCATTTCAAATAATTGATTAGTATCCAATTTAGAAATAATATCAGTTATTACAGCATATCCTTTTGGATTCTCACTAAGCTTATCTAACAAAATAGTAAAAGCATCACCATTAAATGAACTATCACTTAACAAAGTATCAATACTTATAGAAGAATCACTATTTATAACATTCTGTACAAATGTATTTATTTTATCCATAGTTAATAAATTTACAGATAAACGAGTATCTCCAATACTATATGAACTAAAATTATTTTGCATATAATCAAGATAAACATTATTAGCAGAAGCAAATTTACTTAAATTAGCTTTAAGACTAGGACTATTAGGAACAATTAATGAAAGAGAAAAACCATCTGTACCATCTAAAATTGCATCTATTAATTCCAAATTATGATCATTTCCATCTTTAAATAATAATTCTACAACCTCACTCATTTTACCAGGAATAGGTTCAATTACTTTATCAAAATATTCTCTAGAATTATCATATAAATTATCTAAGATCTTTACTAAAATATCAGAATCTATTGCACCAATAGAATCACAATCAGCCATATCATTATCAACCATATACTTAACAACAGAAAGTAGTTTATCACTCTCTAAAGAAGATAAAATTTTATTAATTTTTCCATCAAAATCAAGTTTATGTAACACTACAACTAAAGATTCTGTATCTAAATCACCATTCTTTAAAGTATTTTCAACCGCTACCAAATCATTATTATTAACCGCCTCAATAACTGCATTAACTTTATCAATAGTAACTAAATTAAGTGTTATGCTCATACCAGCTACATTAAATTTAACAAAGGTATTTTGCTTATAATTATTATAAATATCATTAATAGTAGGCATTTTATCTAAATTAGCCTTAAGACTAGGACTACTATTGACTACTGAAGAAAGATAATAACTATTCCTATCATTTAAAATATTACTAATTAAATCATAGTTAACATCACTATTTTGAGTAAACATAGTCTCAATTACACTACCCATTCTACCAGGGACATTTTCAACAAACTGACCAATATATGATGGAGCTTCATCATAAAGTATATTTAATACATTAACCATAGAATCATCATTTATTGCCCCAACTAAATCACAGTCTAATATATTATTGTCAACTAAGTATTTAACAACATCAACTAATTTATCACCACTTAAGGTATCGAAAATACTATTAATTTTAGCATCATAATTATCATCAAATTCAACAGATGTAAGTAAATCCGCAACACCTTTAGCATCTAAATTAGATGTATCAAAAGAAATAGAACTACTATTTTCAGAAAGCTTTGTTTCAATAACACTTTCAGTATCATAAACACCATCAACTACAGTATTCATATCAATTACATTAGAAGTTGCAACAGCAGTATTTATAGCACCACTCATATTATCTAATTTACAAACAATAAATGCAGCTGATGGATTATTAGCTAAACTATCAAATGAAATTGTATAACGCTTTCCCCAACTGCTCACAATAATAGAAGAATCAGTTATACCAGTAACATAAACTGAATGGGCATCACCCTCACTCCAAGTAACAGTTGACTGTTCAGTACCAAACCTATTATTAAATGATATAACATGTTCTAAATTTCTTCCAACAAACATATCTAATTGATAACCCGATTGCAGTGCTCTAACAACTGCGTTTCTTAATTCAGCTTTAGACATATTAGTAGCATCAATTGTTTGCGAATAAATAAGTGTCAACTTAGAATTTTTACTTTTTAAATACTTAAATGCACAATCATTATATGTTGTTCTAGCACTAACATATTTTTGCTTATCGGTATCAATTGTTTTACCAACTAATCCAATCTTTCCGTCAACTGTTTTAAATAACCTTCCGCCATTTTCTACACTATTCATAAATACATACATATCAAGCATTAATTGTTGTGAATTAATTTGCTGTTTACCATTAACATCAATATATAAATCAAAACCAAAATCAGCTTTAAATCCTGCAGGATTATTCTTATAACTATTTGCAATAACATTAGCAAAAGCAGCATATGAACAAGCACCAGTATTATCAATACATCCCATAATTCTAGCAGCAGTCGAACTATCAACACATTTACTTGAAAATTCCGCATGCAATTGCCTATAATAATTATTACCAGTTCTTTTTAAAATATCTCTTTCAAGATCAAGTGTTTCCTTAATACCAGTGCCATCTTTAGATGCTAAATACTTATTAATAATTCTTACATCACCAGAATCAATATGAAAAAATGGCGTATTTAATCTAACTGCTTCAAAATAAGCTGTAAGACTATCATATTTATAATTATCTTTCATATAATTAGCAAAATCTTTTAAATCAGCAACCCAAGGTTTAGATATAGAATATCTGATATTTCTACCAACAGCGTTTTGATCAACACCATATTGACCACCCAATTTTTTTAAGAAAACATCCCCTGGATTATTAATTTGTTTATGAATATGCTTTCTAAGTAATGGTGTAAAATGTGAATTATAAGATAATGTACCATCCTTAATCATCTCATTAATTCTTTCAATACCAAATTCATTAATTATATCATTTGCAAAATCAATTGCATCGGAATTATTAGTATTATAAATAGATTCTAATAAATTACCAGCATCTTTATTAGATAAACCAACAAATGCATTTTCCAACGTTTCAGAAATAAAATTGCTAGTAAATCCATTACTAAAATATTCATTATAAATAGCCGTATACTGTGATGTTGATAAATTATTAAATAAATGTGTAATCATTTTCGAATTATCAGAATATTTATTAAACATTTCAATAATACCAGAATCACTCAAAGTACTTATCAATCTAGTATGTGAAGGATTAGACACTAAGACTGAATCTACAAAAGCTGTATAGGTAGAATCAGAAACATACTTTGATAAAGTACTAAAAGTAATAGTAGTTAAAGCTTCAAATTTTGAAAGTAAAACTTCAGTCTTGCCATCATTTATAAGTTTCATTATTGCAACATCAAGTTCAGCCACACTAGAATTTGAAATTACCTGACTTAAAACCCCAGCAGAATCATCATATTTTTGGATTATATCAACTAAAACATCTGCTTTTAAATATTTAATCTTACTTACAAGATCACCAGTAAATCCAGTCTGCTCACCAAATCCATTTTGAAAAGCATCAACAGATTCAAACACTTCACTAACCAAAGTATCATAATTAACCTCTGTTCTACTAATTTCAGATATTGAAATACCATATTTATTATTATTAAAATCAGTAAGTGGTATAGTAAATCTTTGTCCCCATGAACTAACAATTAAATCAGTATCCGTAATTCCTGTAACATAAACGGCATGAGCATCATAACCAGAAACACCTCTCCAAGTACCAGTATCAGTATGTAAGTTTCCGTTATTATCATATAAATGAAAACTATTTTGCTCAGTAGTACAAAAAACTAAAGAAACCTGTTTTCCACTTTTAATACCATTAATAACTTTTTCCTTTACTATATCAATATTTAAAGGACTATCTATAGTACTAATAATAGAATCAGAACATTTAAATTGAAGTTCAAGATTTTTACAACCAAAATATTTATTAATTATATCAACATTATGCGTATATCCACTCATATACTGTTGTTTGCTTGTATCAATAGTATTTCCATTTACTTCAAATTTACCATTATTATATTTAAATAAACTACCACCACATAAATTACTATTTATAGTAATATACATATCAGCAAGCAATTCTGCATCATTAATAACTTTCTTACCATCAATTTCAATATATAAATCAAATCCAAAGTCATTTTTAAATCCTTCTAAATTATTTTTATACTTATCAATAATAAGATTAGCAACATCTGCATAACTACATATACCAGTAGTATCAATACAATCAATTATTTTAGTAGCAGTTTTCCTATCTATACCCATAGCTTCATATTTATTTAAAATTCGAGTATAAGTTTCTGTTTGTACCCTCTTAAATTTTAAATTTAAAATATCTCTAAAACTATATTTAGGATTAGAAGCAACATACTTAGTAAGTAAATTAAATTCTCTACCAGAAATTTTTGTACCAGGAGTCATCATTGATACTGCCAAATTTCTAGCTCTACTTCTACTCCATCCATGCTTTTTATATTCACTTTCAATAAAATCAGTTAATGACTTTAAATCAGTTGTCCATACACCTTTAACTACAAAACTTCTAGCATTTATTAAAACTGATTGTTCCGCACCATATTTACCATTTTCACTAGTTTTTCCAAATTCAATTTCAATGTTACGAATCGAATCAAAAAAACTATTCTTTAAATTAGATGGCAAATTCTCATTATATGTCAAAGAACCATCTCTAATCATACTATCAAATCTCGTATCTGATATAATTCCAATTAATGATTCAATTTCTGATTTATCATATATATTATAACTAATTCTCAAAACAGAACCTAAAGTATTGTTATCAACACAAGCAAAATATGATTTCATAAAATCTAAGTCAGTAGAAAAATTATTAACTACCTTAAAAATAAATGTTGCTGAAGTATTAGATAGAATAGTACTACCATCAGGACTATTAATAAAATTTTTAATAACACCCGCAAACTTGCTACTAGACATAGTATCTAATATTAAATCTACTGAATACCCTTTATTAATAACTTTTCTTATCAAATCAGCGGTTTGGTCAACATTAAGTTGATTAATCTTATTAAGTGTTTCATAAGGAATCTTAACGTATAGTTCATTAGTTGCAATACCATCTTCAATCATTTTAAAGAAGTCATTAGCAACACCTGTAACTACATCATTTCCTGTATTAACACTATCAGTTAATTGACTATCAGAATCAACAATATTTTTTCTGCTTGATTCAGTAAGAAGTTCTGCTTGAGAAACTTCTCTACCAGCAAAAGTTCTTTCATGTTGTTGATACACTTCTCTAGAATCATCTTTTATAACAATTCTCTCATCACTATAAAGTTTGCCACTTCCACTAGAACTATCAGTATCAAGACTAGTATTAGTTTGAATACCAGTCATAGTTGATGCTAAGCCTGGAATACTTACCCCCATTGCAGTAAGTCCCATAGTAGCTGTAGACAATCCCGTATCACCATTCTCTAAAGAACCTGTTTTTTGATTATTTGATGAAGATGAAATAAATGTCTCTGCTGAAGTAACAGGACTTAAATTACTCTGAGTCGATTGAGCAGATTGAATTGATTGAGTCGATTGAGCAGATACAGCCAACTTATTTTGTGTGCTAATAGAGCCATCTTGACTCAATGTACCTTTATTTTGACTAACACCTGATACCTGTTCATTAACTATCGTTTTAGCGGCAGTAACAACTTGCTCAGTGGTGCTCTTACCTTGTGAAGCAATATTATCACTAGTAGCTGTAGTAGTTGCTTTTTTTGCAGCCACAACTGCAGACTCTCTTTGTCCAAAAACAGAAGCAACACCACCGTCATTACTTCTTGCAAACAACTTAGATAAAGCATTATACTTGTTAGTTTCCTGCTGCAAACTACTTGCAGCCTCAGCTTTAATCATACCCTTATCACTTAGAGCATTAATAATGTTCGAAGCAGCATTAGTTCTTTCAGATATATCAATACTAGAATCACTCATGATTTGTAATACAGCATCACCGTAATTTCCATCTCGCATAGAATCACTAACCTGTTTGAAATTATCTTGATTTGAAGAATTATAATACTCTCTTACTATAGACTTTGCATTAATATCATTCGCAATAACACCACCAGTAATTTGTGTACTACCCATAACCTCACCAGAGGCAAATCCAGACAAAAATGACTCTTTAACCTCATCATTAAATTCCTGATTTGCCATCGCTATTGCGTCTTCTTCTGAATAACCAAGTCCAAGATAACGATTAACAGATAAATTATAAGAGCTATTAGGACCAGAAATCACCTCTTCAGCTTGCCGACCAAGTATAGATGATATTACTTCTTCACTACCTTCACTTATACCTTGTTTTAATCCTCCAACAGCAGTATTTGCACCCCATGTAGCAATTCTTCTAACAGTTGGATCGGAGATTTTTGCCACACTAGATAATGTAATATCTGGTTTTAAATTTATCAATTTATCAATATTAGCAGCTTCTGTTGCCGCTTCAATAGCAGCTTTTGTAAACGTTTCCATATATGCTTGGCCGTCTGTCACGCCTCTAGATCTTGCATCATTCATATTATCATCCCAAGAACTTGCTGCTAAAACCAAACCACTTCCTGTAGGACTTCCACCAGTTAGTGCCATACTCATGATATTATCAGATATACTCATACCAACATTATACGTAAATGCAGCACCAGAACCATACTTTTCTCCTATATCTGTTCCGACCTGTTGTCTCATTGTATCACCAGAAGCATATAATTGAGTACCATTCATATCATTACCAGAAGAAATTGAAGTTGTACTATAAGTAAAAGCCTTAAAACCTTCAATAGGATTTGAAAGAATTGAAGCAACAGTGGCTTTAACAGGATGTGCACTAGCATATTCTTGATCAATTTGAGTTTGTTTTAATACCCATCTTTCGTCCAAAACATCTGACATATCTTTAACATATTGATAAGCAGAATCTGCTCCATCAGTATTCCACTTATAATAAAAAACATTCTTTTCATTATCAGACATAACATCTACCCATTGTGAAACACTAGAAACAAAATAATCATCAGAAAAAATACTTATCATATCACCAGATTCACGATAAAAATAAACAACTCCATCACTAGTTTTAAAATCATCAGTACCAGAAATCAAAGAATAAACAATCGCATTCTCAAGTTCTTTATCGGACAAAGTATAAGTATTTCCCTCAAGATAAATATTTTTAAAATCTTGAATTACAGAAGAAACAGCATCAGCGTCAGAATTTATACAATTTTCTTCAAAATCTTCATTAAAAATATATTCATAAACATTATTACTTAAGTGTGCAGCTCTTGTTGGTATGTCATCTTTAATATAATCAAGTGAACCCACAATGTTAATACATTTACTCAAAAGTGAATCAACCTCTGCCAACTTAGTTTCATTTTCTTGTAACTCAGAGTTCAAAGATTCACTAAAATTCTCCCATTCGTATGAACCATTTAAGAAGGCATAATTATCATCGATATAACCTTTAAGCTGACTATATAATTCAGAATCGCCACACAAATCAGTAAAAGATAAAGCTTGTACATCACTTTGATATACAGATGGAACATCATCAAATGAAGAAACATATTTTTCTACACCATTACTATCTGTATAACAATAGGCCATTATAGTTTTACTAGCAACACCATCAAAATCAGTACAAATACCATTGTAATCAGTTATAATACCTTCAATAAATCGTTGAATTAATTGGGGAGAATTATAAAGAAGTTTTGTCTTTTCAGCTTCATAATTCTGAATAGTATTTACCAATTCATTTCTCTTATCATCCATTTCATCAAATGACGAAAATCCATACAAAGATAACAAACTTTGAGTAATAAAATATTCTCTAAATTCGCTATCTAATAAAGCTTCCTTAAATTCTTCCCCAGCATTTTGTATCATATAATCAATTACTGCATCACAATCAAGATCACCCATTTCATCATTGAAATAACCGTTTTCTATTAACCCTTGTAAATCAACAAAAAAATCCTCGTTTTGAAATTGGTAAAGTAAAGTTTCTACTTCCATAATACGACTCAAAACAAGATCAACTGAACCATCCATTACATTCTCAACAATATTAATAGAATCAGTCATTAATCCAGCACTTTCTAAAATACTTACATCAACACCTGATAAATCGGAAATCAATTGACTACATTTTTCTTTTATATCTTTTATGGCCACAATTCCATCATTAAGTGCATTATAATCTACACTAATATCATAAGTAGCTTCTGGATTTGTACTCATAAAATCAACCTCTCTTTACTAACCATGTCAACCTTTTCCCACATAAATAAACTTTATTCTTCTTATTTTCTAAAAAGAGAAATTTTCTCCTCTTAGAAAATAAGAAGCATACATGCTTCTTAAAAATTGTAATTGTTTAATGCATTAGTAATATTATCTGATACCTCTGATAATGTTTCTTTATATTTCTTTACATTTGACATATATGATTCAAATGCATTTTCTGCTTCATTTCTTCCTGTTCCTGCTAACCAATTACCCATT
>JBGVNW010000023.1:0-25766 GCA_045125935.1 Bacilli bacterium
TTTTCTTAATTTTCTTCTTTCTTTTCTATTCATTACTGCATACCACCTTTATTCTTATATAGATAGTAACATATATTAAATATAAAAATGTACGGATATCCGACTATTTCTTTGCGAAGAAAATTTACTCTTTTTCTCTGATAACACTCACAAATATAGACAAATAAAAAAAAATATAGTATAATTTCATAGTTAGTTCTTTATAAATAAAAACGAAAGGAGTTTATATGAATAAACAAAAAAACAACGAAACTAAAATAGTTGTTTTAGGTGGTTTAGGAGAAGTCGGAAAAAATATGTATTGTGTAATGCATAAAGACGCGATTGTTATTATTGATGCGGGAGTTAGTTTTCCAGAAAGCGAACTTATGGGAATTGACTATGTTTTACCAGATTTTACTTTTTTAAAAGAAAATGAAAGCAAAATTAAAGCTTTATTAATTACTCACGGACATGAAGATCACATTGGTGGAATACCATTTTTACTACAAAGTATAAATATTCCAGCAATATATGCACCAAATCATGCTAAAGAATTAATTGCTGTAAAACTTCAAGATAAAAATATTAGATATAACAATCTCTTTGTCTATACCGAAAATACTAAACTAAAATTCAAAGAAATAGAAATTGAATTTTTTAGAACAACTCACTCTATACCAGATTCACATGGTATAAGTATTACAACTCCAGACGGTACTATTGTAACTACTGGAGACTATAAATTTGATTTAACACCAATTGGACCAATGGCCGACTTATATAAAATGGCTTGTCTTGGTGAAAAAGGTGTTGACTTACTTATTGGAGATTCCACAAATGCATTGAATGAAGGCTTTTCAAATAGCGAATCTGTAGTTGACGAAACCTTAGGTGAAATGTTTGATAAATGTAAAACAAATCGTATAATTATTGCAACATTTGCATCAAACATCTATCGTGTAAAACACATATTTGAAACTTGCTACAAACATAATAGAAAGATATGTATTTTTGGACGAAGCATGGAAAATAATATTAATATTTCAATAAATGGTGGATATATTCAACATAAAGAATTATTAATTTCTCCAGAAGAAGCAAACAACTTAAAACCTGGCGAAGTAACAATTCTTTGTACAGGAAGTCAAGGAGAACCACTTGCAGCCTTATCTAGAATTTCAAATGGTACTCATAAGCAAATAAAACTTAGACCAGATGATGTTGTAATTTTCTCATCAAGCGCAATTCCAGGAAACGCCTTAAGTATTTCAAAAACAATAAATAAATTATATTTAAAGGGTGTTAAAGTCTATACAAATAATTCATTATCTGACTTACATACATCAGGTCATGCTAATGAAGAAGAAATAAAATTAATGATTAGATTATTAAAACCAAAATATATAATGCCATTTCACGGAGATTACAGAATGTTAAAAAAACAAGCTGACATTGGTATCAATTGTGGAATTCCAAAAGAAAATACTTTTATTTTAAGAAATGGTGACTCACTAACAATGAAAAACCATATAATTACTAAAGGTGAAAGTATGCCAGGAGCAGATGTTTATGTTGACGGAAATCGTATTGGTGAAATTGGAAGTGCCGTATTAAAAGATCGTAAGATAATGGCAAATGATGGAATATTAGTCGTAATAATTAACATCGACATGAAAAAACGTGAACTATTAATTAAACCAAATATTACTACAAGAGGATTTATCTTAGTAAATGAAAATGAAGAACTAATTCACAAAATTGAAAACAAAGCTGAACAAATTATAAAAAATGATTTACAAGATACAAAATCAACATACACAAGTTTAAAAAATAATATCACAGAACAACTATATCCATTCATAAATGAACTAACTGGTAGAAAACCAATTATTTTACCTATCATATTAGACATAAAAAGATAACAAACGTTATCTTTTTTATATTCTTTCATAAAAATAATTATTGATTGAAAACTTGAGTTCATATATTGAACTATGACAAAATAAAGCGATTTTATAATAAAACATTCTCTTACGATTATCACTAATATTTAAAAGTTCTAAATAATGTTCCCAATCAAGTTCTAGTAATCTATCATTAAAAATCGGAAAACATAAATACAGTCTCTTCATTAGATTAATATTTTCTCTTGAAAAGCATTCGGTCATTCCATACTTATATTGAAAATAACAGGAATATTTACTAGTCGCATTATCCATCCTATTATGCTCCTCGAATACTTTTTTTCCAATGTTCCAAAATAAAATTAGTCGATTATTATTTTTAGTTTCTATAATTATTCACCTCATAAATATTATTAACAAAATAAATTAAAAACACCTAAAAAAAGAGACTACTACTTAGCCTCTTCTTGCGCTCTTGTCTCACGAACAACTGTAATTTTAATTGTTCCAGGATACTTCATATTTGCTTCAATTTTTTCTTTGACTTCTCTAGCAATTTGATGTGCCCCTAAATCATCTACATCTTCTGGTTTAACAATTACTCTTAATTCTCTACCAGCTTGTACTGCATATGTTTTTTCAACACCTTCAATATTATTACCAACTTCTTCAAGTTGTGCTAAACGTTTAATGTAATTTTCTAACGAATCATTACGAGCACCTGGACGTGATGCAGATAATGCATCTGCAATCGCAACAATTGTTGAAATAACACTAGTAGCATTAGTATCACCATGATGTGACGCAATAGCATTAATAACAATTTCATCTTCTTTATATTTCTTTGCTAAATCTACGCCAATCTCTACATGGCTACCCTCTACTTCATGATCAATTGCTTTACCAATATCATGTAGTAAACCAGCTCTCTTAGCCAATGTTACATTTTCACCTAATTCTGAAGCTAAAAGTCCAGAAAGTTGAGCAACTTCAATTGAATGTTGCAAAGCATTTTGTCCATAGCTAGTTCTAAAATGTAACTTACCAATTATTTCAATCAAAGCTGGATCAAACTTAGTAAGACCAAGTTCAAATGTAGCTTCTTGACCATAATCAATAATCTTTTGTTTCATATCCTTACAAACTTTATCATAAAGTTCTTCAATTCTTGTTGGATGAATTCTTCCATCTTTAATTAAGCTTTCCAAAGTAACTCTAGCAATTTCCCTTCTCAAAGGATCAAAACTAGATAAAACAACAGCTTCAGGGGTATCATCAATTATTAAATCAACACCTGTAATAGCCTCAATCGTACGAATATTTCTACCCTCACGACCAATTATTCTACCCTTCATCTCATCAGTAGGTAAATCAACTACTGTTACTGTTTGATCATTAGCAATATCAGCAGCATACTTTTGCATAGATGAAACAATCAACTCATGTGCCTTTTTATCGGCAGTAAGCTTTGCCTCGTTCTCAGCCTCACGTATATACTCAGCAATTTCACGACTCATGCTTTCTCTAACCTGACTCATTACCATTTCACGAGCTTTATCTTTACTGAAACCTGATATTTCTTCCAATAAACTTAATTGTTCTTTCTTTATTTCCTCCACTTTACTTTTCTCATTTTGGATTTCCATTTGACGTTCAGAAAGTTTTTCTTCACGTTCATCAAGAGTAGCTTCTCTCTTCTGATACAATTCATCTCTTTTATCTATACTCGCTTCTCGTTGCAATAAACGTTGTTCAGATTCCTTTAACTCCTCTTTCTTTTCTCGGATTTCCTTATCTAAATCCATCTTTAGTTTATGAGCTTCTTCTTTTTGTTCAATAGCAGCATCTCTTTTTAATTTCTCAATATCTTTTTTAGCTTGATTAATTAAATTATCAGCCTCTTTAGCTGCTCTGCTTACTCTTAAATTATTTAAAACAAAAGCTATAATAAACCCGACTAGCAGTCCAACTGCTACAAGTAAAACGGAGAATAATGTATTGTTTTCCATAACACTCCTCCATCTAGACCATAATAATAATCTAATTCTATTGTAGAGTGATTTTTATACCTTGTCAAGAAAAAGAAAAAGTCTCTAACCACTAGTTCTATTCAAAATATTTTTTAATAACATCATAATCAGAATAAGGAATTTTTTTATCTTCAATAGCCATATAATTATCTCTTCCCTTACCCAAAACAAGCACAATATCCCCTTTTTTCGCAATATCAAAAGCTCTATAAATCGCTTTAACTCGATCATTAATTCTCTCATAATTAACTAAATCAGTAGTTCCAATCATATCATCAATAATAGAATCAACAGATTCATATCTTGGATCATCCATCGTAAAAATAACTACATCTGATTTTTTTAATACAATATCTCCAATTTTCGAACGTTTTTCTTTTTCTCTACCACCAGCAGCACCAGTAACAGTAATTACTCTTTTATAATTATCAACACTATCTAAAATATTAGAAATACCATTAAGCGTATGGGCATAATCTAAGATTATATCAAAATCCTGTCCAAAATTAAGTCTTTCACCCCTGCCACTAACAAATTCTAACTTTTTTATTCGTTCCACCAAGTCATCATCAGAAACTCCAAAATATAATCCAACTAAAAAAGCAAGCCCTATATTATAAACATTATATTTTCCAAGTAATGGACTAGTAATATTATAGACTTTATTAGTAACATAATCTTTAATTTTAAACTCCATAATTTTATCATTGAATTTTACGTCAAAAAATGTAAAATTATTGTCAATATCAAAACCAAAAGTCGACACTCTATCATCTGTCAACATTTGACAATTTTCGTCATCACCATTCAAAAAGATAACTCCATCATCTTTCAAATACTTAACTAACAAAAATTTAGAATTTCTATAATTTTCAATAGTACCATGAATATTTAAATGATCCTCTGTAATATTTGTAAACGCAATTATATCAAATTCTAATCCTTCAACCCTATTATGAAGCAAAGCTTCGCTTGACACTTCCATTACAATTGTTTTACAACCATTAATTTTTATTCTAGAAAGGCAGTCATACAACTCCGAAATACAAGGTGTTGTATTGTTAGTATCAAAATGAATATTACCTACATCAACACCATTAGTACCAATATAAGCAATATCAATACTTGGTAATAACAACTGTCTAATAACGGATGCACTTGTAGTCTTACCATCAGTACCAGTAATACCAATTAACCTAAATTCCGTAGGATCAACATCATAAAACTTTTGACATAATTTTGAAAAAAGACCATCGATATTTTCAACAACGACAACAGGAACATCAACATCTATCTCCTTATCTGTAATAACCGCAACAGCACCATTAGAAATTGCATCATCTATATAATTAAAATGATCAACGTTAAAACCTTTAGTCGCAACAAATAAATATCCATCTTTTACTAATCTCGAATCATCAACAATACCAAAAATATCAATATCAAAAGAACACTCAATTAACTCGGACAACTTTTTCATAATACCACTCCTATAACCATTATATGATAAATTTTAAAAAGCGAAAAAAAATATCAAAAAAAAGACCACTTATTGTGATCTCTTAACTTTCTTTTTTCTTTGGTTTAGTTTTTTCCTCTTCCTTATCAATAACTATATCGTAATACTCACGTACTTTTTTCTCAATTTCATCTTTAAGTTCAACATTTTCCTTAAGAAGTAATTTAACATTTTCCTTACCTTGACCTAATTTTTCACCTTGATATGAATACCATGCACCAGTCTTTTCAACGATTCCAGCTTCAGCAGCTAAATCAATGACCTCACCTTCACGTGAAACACCTTCACCATACATAATATCAACAATTGCAGTTCTAAATGGTGGAGCAACTTTATTTTTAACAACTTTAATAGTTGTCTTATTTCCAACAATTCCATCCCCCATTTTCAATTGCTCATTACGACGTATATCTAAACGAATTGAAGAATAAAACTTTAATGCTCTACCTCCTGGAGTAGTTTCTGGATTACCAAACATTACACCAACTTTTTCACGTAACTGATTAATAAAAATACAAGTAGTGTTAGTTTTATTAATGGTACCAGATAACTTTCGCAATGCCTGACTCATTAAACGCGCCTGCAAACCAACATGACTATCGCCCATTTCACCATCAATTTCTGCTTGTGGAACTAAAGCTGCAACCGAATCAATAACAACAATACTTACTGCCTCACTACGAACTAAAGCATCACAAATTTCTAATGCTTGTTCACCAGTATCAGGTTGTGATAATAAAAGTTCATCAATATCAACACCAAGTCTTTCTGCATAAACAGGATCTAGCGCATGTTCAGCATCAATAAATGCCGCTCTTCCTCCTGCTTTTTGATGTTCAGCAATAGCCTGTAATGCAAATGTAGTTTTACCACTTGACTCAGGACCATAAATTTCTATAATACGACCACGAGGATATCCCCCTACTCCTAAAGCAATATCTAAAGATAAACAACCACTAGAACATACGTCAACTTTTAAATGTTTATTATCACCAAGCTTCATTATTGAACCTTTTCCAAATTGTTTTTCAATATCACTTAATACTTGTTCTAAAGCCTTATCTTTAGATACATCTTTGTCTACTGTTTTCATATTTCCTCCTAGTTAATAACTTACAAATTCATTGTATAATAACTTAAAATAAATTGCAATAGGTTTTCGAACAATTGTTTTAGATAATTTTACCAATTAAATTACGGAAAAAATAAAAAATCCTCTAATTAAAAAGGATTTTTCTATCATAAATTATTAATTAATCTTCTCTTTTCTTAGGAAAAATAATATCTTTATTCATCGCAAAATATTGATAAGCAGAAATTATTGACATAATACATGCAAAATACAATAGTAATGATGAAACTTCAATATCTATAAGTGCAAAAGGCAAATTATAGAAGAATGCTAAAGTAGTTCCTATCATTAATGATGCTGTCTTTAACTTACCTGAACCAATTGCAGCTACAACTTTACCTTTAGCAGCTGCTTCCATCTTAATAGCATTAACAATAATATCTCTTAATACAATTATTACTGGAATAATTTCATTGATAAATCCATGAGCAGCTAAAATAATTAAAACTGAATTAACTAAAACTTTATCTGCAATAGCATCTAACATTTTACCAGTATCAGTAATCAAATTATATTTACGAGCAATATAACCATCTAAAAAATCAGTAAAACTTGCAATTATAAAGATAACACCAGCAATAATATATTGTAATTCAATTGGACTAGATAATCCAGAGATTGTATACGTTGGAAATTGTATACCAACAGCATAAAAAGGAAATACCAATAAAACAATAATTACAACTGATAAAATCAGTCTAACAACAGTTAATTTAGTAGGCAAATTCATAAACAAGCTCCTTTCTTGAAACTGGCAATAATTCATCACTTCGAACTGGTGCCTCATTTATTGCACTAATTATAAAATAAATAACAAAAACTAATACCACAAAACCAATTGCCAAAAGAACAAATGGCCATGGTCCGACTTTTTTTGTATAAGTCTTTGTATATGGAGAATGAGCTTTTTTTTCCTGAGCTTCCATTTTTTTCTGTGCAGCTCGAATATCCTCTAAAGATATCTTTGAAGTATGTTCAAATAAAAAGCCATTAAACTCATCAATTACTTTTTCTGAATCAAGACCTAAATACTTTGCATATTGTACAATATATTCTTTTAAATCATACACATTTTTAAAAGCTTTAACATTACCACTTTCAATATTTTCAAGTTGAGATGTAGAAAGTTCTAAATCTTCTGCTGCCTCTGATAAACTAACACCATTATCCACTCTGGTTTGTTTTAAATACTCTCCTAATTCCTTCAAGAATAACACCTCACTAAATAAACAATAAATATAAATAAGCCATGTTCCGTTCCTAGTTACCTAGGCGACAAACATTTATCTATTAACTTTCGTTAATCCCTAACTTGATTCTTTTTCTCTAATTAGAGCTCCCCTACCAAAATTTGGGTTTCTCGCTCGCGGGGTTTACCACGTTTCACTCTTTTGTTTCCAAAAGCATCGTCACTGCGGCACTTTATGGTTTAAATCATATTCAAAGAACTTAGATTCAATTACCGCCGTTAGCATAAACTACTCTAGGTTATTTTTTCCCTAGACACGAACACTACAATCATCACAGACTGTGCGAGCATGGACTTTCCTCAAGAATCTCAAATGAATTCCAGCGTTTGTCTATATATTAATTGTTATCTTTACTATCACTATTTTCAGACTTCATACTAGCATACACCAACTTTTCAAGTTGAGACAATCTACGTAAAATATCAACGTTTGTAACTTCAACAGGTTCATTATTACGAATAACTTCCATACTTAACTTAGAATTTCTAAGTTCTTGTTTCAAATTAACATTTTCAGCTAGTAAGTCAGCTTTTTCTTTTTCCAAATTACTAATAATTTCAAAGAACTGCTCGTAATCACCAATAATTGTATCTAAATATTGATCAACTTCTTTTAAACGGTATCCACGCGTATCAATCCTAAATTCTTTTTTCAATATTTCTTCAGGAGAAAGCGTAATCTTATTTTGATACATTTTATCACCAATCCCTTACAGTAATATTATGTCATTTTTAGTCATATTTGTCAATTGCTAACATACCTACTACATATGATATTTTAATACTCCTTGTATTATCAACCATCCTATTAATTAATCTTATAACTTCTAATCCATTCATTATAATCACCACTATTATAATAATACAAAAAAATACAAAAATCAGACATTCGACAATAATAGATAAAATTAGTTAATAAATCTGCCCAAATTATAGAAAATTTTCAACAAATATAGTATAATGAATGATAGGTGATGAGATGAACTACCCGGGTGGAATAAGGAAAGAAAAAACAACTATTGTACATGAAACTAGCTATAGTAATAGAGGTATGGTTTTAGAAAATGAACTTAATATTTCCAATGAGTATTACAAATCAATAGATAAAGCCTACATCTATAAAAAACCTACTCCTGTAAAAATAACAAAAGTAGATTATCCATCACGTGATAAAGCTGTAATTACACAAGGATACTTTACAGTACCATCAACAACAGATTATAACGGATTATACAAAGGCAAATATATTGATTTTGAAGCTAAAGAAACAAAAAGTACAACTTCATTTGCTTTAAGTAATATCCATGAACATCAAATAGAACATTTAAAAAATATTGATAGACATCAGGGAATTGCTTTTGTAATAGTTAGATTTACACATTTAAATAAAACTTTTTTACTCATGGCTCAAGACTTAATAGACTTTGTTTCAAAAGAAGAAAGAAAATCTATACCATTAAGTTATTTTGAAGAAAAAGCATATCCTATAAAGGATGGATATACACCAAGATTAGACTATTTAAAAGTAATTGACCAAATAATCGGAGGTATTTAATATGAACAATAAAAAAGAAATAAAAAAGACAAATACAAGTAAAACAAACAGCTCCAGTTCAAATAATAACACTAAAAAACAAGCAACAACACAAGCAAAAAACAAAGCAAAACAACAAGCAACAACAAAAAAGACTGTCTCAAAAACAAAAAGTAATACACCAAGTTCTAAAAATATAAAAGCACGAGTACAAAAAAGAGACACAAAACAAGATAAGAATGCCAAGCTAGCTTGTACAATAGCAATAATATTAGTAATTATATTATTCTACTTCTTATTTGATTGGATTTTTGCTTTAATAACTGTTGTTGGTATTGCTATGATAATTGGATTAGCACAATTAATAAAAAAATGCAAAGGAAAAAGATCTGAAAAAGTATTAAAAGTTTTATTAATTTTATGTCTAATAATTGCAATAATTGGTGTAAGTGGATTCACAGCATTCATGCTATATGTAAAAAAAGTAGCCGACCCAATATATGATGTTGAAAAACTTGAAACACCAGAAAACACAACATTCCTAGATATCAATAATATGGAATACGCAAAATTAGGAACTGAAGTACGTGAAAAAGTAACATATGATGAACTACCACAAGTTTTAATCGATGCAATCGTCGCAACAGAAGATTCAAGATTCTATCAACATAATGGATTTGATGCTCCTCGTTTTATAAAAGCAGCAATCGGTCAAGTATTAGGAAATTCTGACGCTGGTGGTGCTTCAACAATTACAATGCAAGTTGTTAAAAATACATTTGCAGTTGGAGAAGACGGAACAATCGCATCAAGTGGTATTGAAGGAATTGCTCGTAAATTTCAAGATATCTACTTATCAATTTTTAAACTAGAAAAAGAAGCTACTAAAGAAAAAATAATTGAATATTATGTAAATAACCACTATTTAGGTGGAAACATCTATGGTGTCCAAGAAGCTGCAGAAACATACTTTGGCAAAGATGTTAGCGAATTAAATTTAAGTGAAGCAGCAATAATTGCTGGTATGTTTAAATCACCAAGCTACTATAGACCAACAGTTTATCCAGAACATGCAGAAGATAGACGTGCAACAGTTTTATACTTAATGAAACGTCACGGATATATAACAGCTGAAGAAGAAGCACTAGCTAATAGTATTCCTGTTGAATCATTAACTGCTGAAGCAACAAGTACAAACAATAGTGAATATCAAGGCTATATTGATACCGTAGTTGATGAAATAGCAAATAAGTATGGAATAAATGCATATACTACTCCACTTCTTGTATATACAAACCTTGATAGAACAAAACAAGCTGCAGTAAACAGTGTCATGAATGGAGAATCATATAATTGGATCGATGACAAAGTACAAGCAGGTGTTTCTGTTTTAGATAGTCAAACTGGAAAAATTTTAGCAATTGGAAATGGTCGTAATGTAAACGGAAGAACAGCTTCAAGATTAGATCAGCTAAACTATGCTACAGAAATAACAAGACAACCCGGATCAACCGCAAAACCAATATTTGATTATGGTCCAGGTATTGAATATAATAACTGGTCAACATATACCCTATTTGATGATTCAGCATATACATACTCAAATGGACGCTCTATCAAAAACTGGGATAATGGCTATTTTGGAACTATCACAATGCGTAGAGCCCTATCTACATCACGTAACATCCCAGCATTAAAAGCATTCCAACAAGTTGATAATGATAAAATAAAAGAATTTGTAACAAACCTAGGTATAACGCCTGAAATTTGTTCATCAGGATATAGTTACGATAAAGAACTTGACTTATGTGTAAATAATAAAGATGAAAATGATACAGTAAAACCTTCAAAACTTCATGAAGCACATTCAATCGGTTCATTTGAACCAGGAACAAACCCACTAGAAATGAGTGCTGCATACGCCGCTTTCTCAAATGGTGGCACATATAATGAACCATATAGTGTTAGTAAAATTGTTTTCAAATCAACAGGTGAAGAAATTGTACATGAAGAAAATTCAAATCAAGCAATGTCAGATGCAACAGCCTTTATGATTACAAGTATGCTACAAGACGTTGCCCTAACAGGCGGAACACCAAAGAATGTTGCTTGTAAAACAGGAACTACAAACTTTGATTCAACAATAATGGCCTCAGAAAATTTACCAAGTGATGCTATCAGAGATTCATGGATAGTAGGATACTCAACTAAAACAGTTATTGCTCTATGGTATGGATATGACGATATCGAAAGTGGAGTCCTACACAACGTCCCAGCAACAATTCAAAAAGATTATATTTTTAAAGCCTTAATTAATGCAGGAGCAATGGAATCTAATAGAGAAGCATTCGTACAACCATCAAGTGTATCAAAAGTTGCAGTAGTTAAAGGTAGTGATCCTCCAAAACTTCCTGGCTCTTACACTGGAGAAGTAGTATACGAATACTTCAAAAAAGGTTATGAACCAGATGAAGTATATGAAGAAGAAAAACTAGAAAAACCTGAAAACTTTAAAGCAACATACAACAAAACAACTAAGAAAGTAACATTAACTTGGGACAAAGTTGATCAAGGAAATACCGCTGATAAAGATTATGGAACATTCGGTTATAATATTTATCTAGGTTCAACATTAATTGGATTTACAGAAAAAACAACATACACATACACACCAAAAGATACACCTTATGGTACATATAAAGTAATCGCAGCGTACAAAGGATATTCCGGAGTACAAAGTGAAGCTGCAACATACAAACTAGAAGAGAAAACTGAACAAGAAGAAATTAAAGAAAAATTAAAACTTTCATATACTGGTAGTACAATAATTCCAAGTAATTCGGCATTAACACTTGATTTAAATAAATTCGTTGTTAAATATGATAATAAAGAAGTAACAGCAACAATAAAATCATGTAGTCCAATGCAAATTAGTGTTGCTGGAAAAGCATATATCTTATGTACAATAAATTATGATGATAATGACTATGCATTAAGTACAGCTATTGAAACAACAAAAGAAACAACCACTCCAACAACACCAAATACACCGGAAGAAGAAAATAAAGAAGAGGAAACTCCAAAAACCGAATAAACAAAAAATGAGAAATTAAATTCTCATTTTTTTTTGCATATATCAGCCAACCTGCATTCACTACACATAGGTTTAATTGCCTTACAATGATATCTACCAAATAATACCAACTGTAAATGTCTTCTAGCCCATGTATCCTTCGAAAACTTTTTCATTAACTTATTCTCTACTTTACGAACATCATCATTTTTAGAAGCAAGACCAAGTCTCTTAGAAACTCTTTCAACATGTGTATCAACCGCAATTGCAGGCTCTCTATAAAATTCACTTAAAAAGACATTTGCAGTCTTTCTACCAACCCCGGGAAAACTCTCCAAAATAGTCCTATCTCTTGGAACAACTCCATCATATTCCTCATCAAGTCTTTTTGCAATTTCCTTAATATAACCAGACTTCTTTCTAAAAGAACCAACTGGTCTAATAATATCTTCCAAATCTTCATTAGAAGCGTTCTTTAACTTATCTAAACTAGGATACTTCTCAAATATAATTGGAGTAACTAAATTGACCCTCTTATCAGTAGACTGCGCACTCAATACAACAGCCATCAACAACTCATAATCCTTACTATAATTAAGTTCACACTTAGGATTAGGATATAAATAGTCTAAATACTCTTCTATTCTATTCGTCATCATCAAACCAATTCCATTCAACTATTTCCAAATCAACCTCTGCTTCAGCCTCTTTTACCTTATTACGTTTTTTCCTATTAGCCTCAACGTCCTTAACAGTCTTTATACCTAATTTTCCCCATTCATATAAAATCTTATCTATATAACGTAAATTAGATACACCATTAAAGGTCGCTTCTTTAATAGCTTCCTTTATTAATTCCTCACTCATATCACCATCAAGCCAAGCCTTAATAATCTCATACTCAATTGGACTCAACGTCCTACCAAATTCTTTTTCTATAATTTCAAATATATTTGAATTTTCACTCTTAGATATTTGATTAGCTTCTTCCATCGTCATAAGTGATAATTTATTATAAAAATCATCAAGTAAAACAACTTCCTCCATAAGCCCCTTTTCATTCTTAACAACTTCAACTCTTATAAGTTTCTTATCAGTTAATACCCCAATATATCCCATTACCTCAGTAAGTTCCATATTTAACTCTTCTGTAAATTTTAAGGGATTAAATAATGAATTATTACCAAGATTATATAAATACATCAAAAAAACAAATTCATCCATTTTTAAGTTCAATTTCTTATAAGATTGTAATATAAAAAGAGGAATAACTAAATGACCTTGTTTTAATACAGAAACTAGTTTTGATCCTTTCATCTTATCATCCCCAATCGATATGCACATATAATATCATAAAATTAAAATTACTTCTATATTCTATTATATTAATCTTTATACTTATCAACTACATATTTTAAAATAGATTCCTTTTCATTTACTAATTTTCTATATAGAATATTATAAATAATATCATCATAAATACTACTCAAATACCCCCCTGGTTCCTTATTTAAAGCACCTGTAATATCTTCACATTCAATATCTAAATCACTCTTAGAATGAATCACTAATGCTGCATAAGACTCTGTAATTTCTCGTTTATCCATTCCTTTTATATCTCCTGCTACACTATTAACATATAATCCATATTTATATAATGCCATTGGATCTAAATTATTTAGTTCTAAGGCTTTATTAACATTCTTTATTAATTCCAACTCATTACTAGAAAATGGATATTTATCAACTACATTTAGTACACTCCAAGCCGAAATAGAGCTGTCTATATGCTTAATATCTTTCAATCTATCAAGTTCAAGTTCTACATCTAATCCAAGCTCTAATAACAACCTAACACCATCCATATTATTACTGCAACTAAATATTCTATCAAGCTCACTTTTCTTACGATAATAAGACAAATTTTTCAATAAATGCTTAGTATTTTTAATACCATCAATAACAGATTCGTCTAATTTAAAACCTAAGCTAGTCGCAAATCGAACAGCTCGCAAAATACGCAAGCAATCCTCTTCAAACCTCTCAGCAGGTTCCCCAATAGTTTTAATAACTTTATTATCTATATCTACCCTACCACCAAGTAAATCAATAATATGACCTTCTTCATTCATACAAAGAGCATTAATTGTAAAATCACGTCTTAATAAATCTTCATATAAATCATCTATATATTCTATTTTATCCGGTCTACGATTATCTATATAATTAATTTCTCTTCTAAAAGTAGTTATTTCAAATAATACACCATTCTTTATAACAGTAACAGAACCATAATCCTCTGTCGGTAAACAACTATCTTCAAATATTTCTTTTATTTCTTTTGGAGTGGCATTAGTAGCAATATCTATATCATTAGATTCTATACCCAGTATACGATCTCTTACAAATCCTCCAACTATATATGATTCATATCCATGTGAATTAATTTCTTTAAGTACTTTTAAAGCTAATTGTAACAATTTTATCACCAATATCTTTCCAAATATTATTATATCAAAATAAACCAAAACTAACAACCTAAGCCCCAAAAAAAAGAACCTAAAAAGGTTCTACAACAAACTAGTTTACAGCGTCTTTTAATGCAGTACCAGGTTTGAAAGTAACAGCTTTTCTAGCTGCAATCTTAACTGTTTCACCAGTTCTAGGATTACGTCCTTCACGAGCAGCTCTTTCAGATACTCCGAAAGTTCCAAAACCAACTAGTGGTACTTTATCTCCTTTTACTAAAGCTTCAGTAATAGCTGCAAATGTAGCATCGATAGCTTTAGTAGCATCAGTTTTTGTTAATCCTGCTGCAGCTGCAACAGCTTCTACTAATTCAACTTTTTTCATTAAATTATACCTCCCATTATTGATTAAGCATAAGTTATGCTTACATATCAAATCTAACATGAAATATACTAAATTGCAAGAAATATCAATAAAATTTACAACTATTTACTTCATTCTAGCAACAATATCAGTAAGTAAAGATATAATATGACCGATTGCAAAGAAAAATAAACATACTAAGAAACTTCCAAACCAGAATAAAATTGTTAAAAAGAAATTAAATTCTGTTGAAATACATATATCAGTATACAAAGAAGCATTAGTACAAGTAGGAAATAAATTACCAAGAATAACACCAAAAACTAAGCAAATAAGATATGTAACTATTGCGAACTTTTGATACCAATTAAACTCGTACTTACCCACTTCTTTTTCAATTGTTTTAAATCTTGGAAGCCCCTTTTTAGCTGCCTCAATCTCTTCAAACATATTCACTGTTATTTATCCCCCTTCTCTTCAATATTTTCCTTATCTTTTTCATTATCTGTCTTTTTACGAGCCTCATACTTCTCATCAGTTACTTTTTTCTTAGACTCATGTTTAATTTCTTCTATTTTTTCTTTTATTTCCTCTTTCTTTTCTTTAGACTCATCTTTAATTTCTTCTATTTTCTTTTTAGTATCTAAAGCTACATCATCAATTTTTTCTTTTACTTCATCCAACTTTTTTTCAATATTAGAACTATCAATTAATTCAGTAGTCTTCTCAACAATTTCCTCAGTAACTTCAGCAATTTTTTCACGATATTCATTAAAATTACCTATATTATTACTATTTTTCTTAATAGAATCTAAATAAGCACCATACAAAAATATATATCTAGCAAATAAAATTACATAAACACAATCAAATGTCGCTAAAATAGTACCATCAACAGTAGTCATAGATATTAAACTAACAGCATATAAAGTAACTTCAACAACCATAATCGCATTAAAGTACCAATCATTTGTTAACTCATTAAATGGAGACTTATTCAATTTAAATTCCTTCCAAAATCTAGTACCTCTTAAAAAAGTATGAAAGAAATAAATAAGTATTAAAAAATTATTAAGTAATGTAAGTAACGCCACTAATGAAAATGATTGAAACATAGTTAATATAGATGTAACAAATACTATTGTAAAAAAGACAATCATTAATACATTAGAATAATCAAAGTATTTTTTACCAAGCTTTGTATGTAAAGAAATGAAGTATACTAACACAATCATATAAGTAATATTATGATTTAATATATTTTGCACTAATCTTAAAGCACTTACTTCTCCAACTGCTGAAAAAGACTGACTACTTAAAATAATTAAAGCAATTATTCCAATAATTAACCAAGTTATTACATTAACATTATTATACCATTCTACATTATTTTCTTGTTTTTCCATTAAATCACTCTCCTACATTAAGTATATCACGTCTAACTTTAAACATAAAGAACTTAACCTTTATAAATTTAAAAAATTAAAATTAAATAAATATTAAAGGACCTAAACAAATAGAATATTTTTTGTGACCTAAACAAATAGAATATTTTTCTTTTAAAGTTTACAATATTATGATATAATACATCTGAATTGGAGGGGATACTATGTCATTACCTACTGTCGCACTAGTTGGACGTCCTAATGTAGGAAAGTCTACTTTATTCAATAAAATTGTAGGAAAAAAGGTATCAATAATTGAAGATATTCCAGGAGTAACAAGAGATCGTATTTATCAAGAAGCTACATATAATCAAAAGAAATTTTATTTAGTTGATACTGGTGGTATTGATGCTAGTAATGAAACTTTTAATAATGAAATTAAAATTCAAGCAGAAGTTGCTATTAATGAGGCAGATGTTGTAGTTTTCATTGTAGATGGTAAAGAAGGATTAACTGCCAATGATCTTATAGTTAGAGACTTATTAAGAAAAAGTCAAAAGAAAATAATTGTTGCTATAAATAAAATGGATGTTAAAGAAGCAAAAGATAATATTTATGACTTCTATGAGTTAGGATTTGATACTTATATTCCAATAAGTAGTATTCATAACATTGGATTTGTAGAATTAATGGATACTATTACAATGGATTTTAATGAAAAAGAAGAAGTTGCTGATACTCGTTTAAAATTCTCTATAATTGGAAGACCAAATGTTGGTAAAAGTAGTCTAATGAATGCGCTTTTAAATGAAGAACGTGTTGTTGTATCAAATATTGCTGGTACAACTCGTGATTCAATCGATTCAGTATTGAAATATCATAATGAAGAATATGTACTTATAGATACTGCTGGTATGCGTAAAAAAGGAAAAGTATTTGAAAGTGTTGAAAAATACAGTTTACTACGTTCTCTAAAAGCAATCGATAGAAGCGATATATGCTTAGTCGTAATTAATGCAGAAGAAGGAATAAAAGAACATGACAAACACATTGCTGGATACGCCATTGAACGCGGAAAAGGATTAATCTTTGTCGTAAATAAATGGGATACCGTAACAGATACAACAATCCAAGAATTTGAAAAATTAATGCGTGCTGAATTTCAATTCGCAACATATGCACCAATTGTATACCTTTCAGCACTAACAAAAAAACGTATTCATACGCTAATGCCAGAAATTCTAAAAGTTGCTGAAAACATTAGTCGTGAAATAAAAACAAGTGTTATAAATGAAGTAATTCAAGATGCATATCAATTAAATCTTCCACCATCATATAAAGGTAAAAGATTAAAAATTTATTTCACTTCTCAAACAGGAAATAAACCACCTAAATTTACTTTCCGTGTAAATAACAAGGGATTAGTACATTTCTCATACGAAAGATATCTAGAAAATAAAATTAGAGAAAATTTCGACTTTACCGGAACACCTATTACATTACAATTCAAAAATAGAACTGATGAAGATTAGAGGTAATTTATGATTATAGATGATAATTTTAATAATAATGGTAATCATTTTAAAAACTTTCAAAATACTGGCGAAGTAAATATTCCAAAGAAACTTCATAGTAATGATGGAATAATTTCAAGAGAAAACAATCTCTTAACAAAAGAAATATCTGCATTCGGTAGTACAGATCCAACAGACAGCCAAGCTATGGGAGATAAAGCTGTTGCGATGTTACATCAAAGATACAAAAATAGAATGGTATCATCAAGTGACTTCAATAAAAAATGTACAAATATCGCCAAAAATAGACAATAAAATTAAACCTTCTACATATAATTATGTAGGAGGTTTTTATGTTCGGAGATAGCTTTTTTAAAAAAGTAGAAAATAAGACTAACGTTGATAAAGACACTATACTATCCCTTGCTGAAAAACTACAAGATTCAAATATGCATGACGAACTAACTATAAGAAACTTAGTAAAAGAAATAAGCACAATAACTGGAAAAGAAGTATCAAAAGAAAAAGAAGATAAAATTGTAAATACTATTCTAAAAGACAATATTCCAAATAATTTAGATTCTATGTTTTAAACAAAGAACTTCTAGTTCTTTTTTTTTATTACAAATCATACATATTACTGTATAAGGAGAATGTATATGGATAAATATGAAATAATTAAGAATATTGCAAAAAGAAGCGGTGGCGATATTTATCTAGGTGTAGTCGGTGCCGTAAGAACTGGAAAATCAACTTTTATTAAAAGAATGGTCGAAACATTAATTGTTCCAAATATTGAAAATGAATATGAACGAAAACGTGCCCTAGATGAAATTCCCCAAAGTGCTGCTGGTAAAACAATAATGACAACCGAACCTAAATTTGTTCCTAATAATGCAGCCAATATTAAAATAGATGATTTTACATGTAATATTCGATTAATCGATTGTGTTGGATACATGATTGATAAAGCCAACGGTGCAACCGATGAAAACGGACCAAGAATGGTAAAAACTCCATGGTATACAGAAGAAATACCTTTTGTTGAAGCCGCTGAAATTGGTACTGAAAAAGTAATTAAAGACCATTCAACAATCGGTATTGTTGTAACTACAGATGGTTCAATCGGTGAATTTGATAGAAATGACTATATTGAAGCAGAAACAAGAGTAATAGAAGAATTAAAAAGTATTGGAAAACCATTTATAGTAATACTAAATTCTACTCACCCAACTCTACCAGAAACAGAACGTCTTGCTGATAAATTAAAAGAAGAATACCAAGTACCAGTAATGCCTATTAGCATAGAAGCAATGAATGAAAAAGATATGTATAATATTTTAAAAGAAGCATTATATGAATTCCCAGTCCTTGAAGTAAAAGTAAATATGCCAGAATGGATTGCTATTTTAAATCCAGATCACCCAGTTAAAAAAAGCTATATTGAATCGATTAAGGAAAGTGTTATTGAAATTGATAAATTAAAAGATATTGATAATATAATTAGTCATTTTTTAGCAAATGACATGATTGAAAAAAGTTATTTATCAGATGTTGATCCATCCACTGGAATTATTACAGTAAATTTAACTGCTCCAGCCGATCTATATAATAAAACACTAACAGATATTATAAAAATAGATGTTAAAAATAAAGCTGATTTACTCGCCCTCTTCCAAGAATTTAACACAGCTAAAAAAGAATATGATCAAATAAAATATGCTCTTAAAATGGTAAAACAAACCGGTTACGGAGTCGCAACTCCATCTATTGAAGACATGAAACTTGATAAACCCGAAATAATTAAACAAGGACCAAGATTTGGTGTAAAACTAAAAGCAGTCGCACCATCAATTCATATGATAAGAGTAGACGTTGAATCAACATTCGAACCTATTATAGGTAGTGAAGTTCAAAGTAAAGAATTAATTGATTATATTATGAAAGATCATGATAAAAATCCAAATGAAATTTGGAAAAGTGAAATATTTGGACGAAGTCTTGACTCAATAGTTCAAGAAGGAATCCAATCAAAAATAAATCTAATGCCAGACAACATCAGATTTAAACTACAAACAACTTTATCAAAAGTAGTAAATAAAGGTTCAAACAATATGATCGCTATTGTAATTTAAGAATCCATTTGGATTCTTTTTATATAACTAAACTCTTATCAAATATCTCTAAAAAATAATCCCCATATACAAATTCCCCAAACTCAACCACTCTATTTACATCAACAATATTACTAGCTAAACAATAGTAATATCCATCATAATATCTAATATTTGAAACATCATCAATTGCAAAATAATCTTCAGTTCTAAAATAAATATCCTCATCAAAATATACAATTACTCTTAAATCAACAGCTCCAGATCTTTCCAAACTTTCTAGTCTTATTCCATCCAAAAATAAACCAACATTTTTATCAAGATAAACTTTTATTTTATAAAAACCACGTAATTTTAACTTATTTTTATATTTCGAAATAATATCTTTAACTACTCCAACAACTTCATCCTTATCATTATAATTATTAATTTTAGCATATAAACTATTTATAAAAATAGAAAATTCTTCATCAGAAATAACTTCAAATCTCATACATTCACCTAATATAATATATGAAAAAAGACTTAGATAGTTTCTCCAACTACTAAGTCTTCTAATTTTTTTAATACTTCTTTTACACCCAATTTAGTAACACTAGAATAAACGACTAAGTCATCACCAACTACTAAATCTAATGTATCTAAAATGACTTTTAAATTATGTTGTTTTTTACTTCCTCCAACTTTATCAGCTTTAGTCGCAACAACTGTAACAGGAAGATTATAATACTTTAAAAAATTATACATCAACAAATCATCTTCTGTAGGTTTTAATCTAAAATCAATTAACATAAATACTCTTTTTAAGTTATCGCGTTTTTCTAAATATTCCTCAATCATCATTCCAAATTTAGCCTGTGTTTTTTTATCAGTAGAAGCATAACCATATCCAGGAACATCAATTAAATAAAACTTATTATTAACATTATAGAAATTCAAAGTTTGAGTTTTACCAGGTTTTGAAGAAGTATGAGCTAAATTTTTACGAGAAAGAACAGAATTAATAAAACTACTCTTTCCAACATTACTTCTACCTACTAATAAAAACTCAGGTTTATCACCATCTGGATATTGACTTCTTCTAGTCGCAATAATATCTAAATTAGCTTCCTTAATTGTCATTCTCTCTAGCCTCCTCTAACCCTTCTTTATAGCCTTTTAAAAACATATCTAAATCATTCATTAATTCCATAGCTTCACTAAATGATTTTAATTTAGCACCGGCAGCCTGTTTATGTCCACCACCATTATACTTTTCCGCAATTTGATTGATTTCTGGCCCCCTAGAACGAATTGATACTCTTATTTGATCATTTTTTACATCTTCAGTAATTGTAGCCCAAACTAAAACTTCTTTTATAAAATTAAAGTTGTTAACCATATTACCAGCAGCTGCACTATCTACTTCAAACTGATTAATAATATCATCAGTAATTTTAATATACCCAAGTGAATTCTCGGTAACCACCATATTTAATGAAATATATCCTTCAAGTCTAATTTCATTAAGTGGTCTTGCATACAATTGTTGATATAAAGGTGCTATATCAAATTTATATTCATCTAAAAAATGAGATACTAAAGCAAACGTTTCAGCAGTACAAGAATTAAATAAGAAGCGATTAGAATCGGATACCAAGCCCATAAATAGTGTTTGAGCAATTTCTCTATTACATTGCAATTTCGTATCAAGAATTAATTTCATAATTATTTCACACGCTGAACTAGTAGTATCTTCTATTAATTCTAAATCACAAAACTTCTCTATAAATGGATGATGATCAATCTTTATTGAATAAGCAAATTGACTAACATCAGCCGAATCAACTCTTTTCCTATCTGGCGTATCTGTAACAATTAATAATGCATTATTAAATTTTTCAATCTTATCTAACCTACCTAGAAAAGTAAATTTAGCACTACCTGTACCTATTGCATATACTTTCTTCTCTGGAAAAGTTAATTTAATTGCATCTCGTAACGCAATCTGACTCGCCATTGCATCTGGATCAACTCCAATATGTCTCGCAATCACAATTGTATCGTATTTTTTTATTTCCTTATATATTTTCTTATACATTTTACATTTCCTATCTATTTATTAAATTAAGTGTATCTCTCGCAATCATCAACTCTTCATTCGTAGGAATTACATAAACTGCAACTTTAGAATCACTTGTACTAATTTTTCTTATCTCTCCACTAGCATTATTAAGTTCATCATCTATTTTAATACCTAAACATTCTAATTTTTCACAGATTTCCTTACGTATTAAAGTGTTATTTTCTCCAACACCAGCAGTAAATGCAATTATATCAGCTCCACCAAGTAAAACATAATATTGAGCAATATAATCAACTACACGACGAACATATTTATTTTTCGCAACAATACTACGTTCATCATTTTCATTACATTTTGCAAGTACATCACGCATATCACTACTACATTCACTAAGACCAAGTAAACCACTTCTTCGATTCAAATCATCAATTACCTCACCAGCATTTTTACCTTCTTGTTCCATAACATAAGGAATAATTGATGAATCAATATCACCTGAACGACTACCCATCATTATACCTGCAAGAGGTGTAAATCCCATAGAAGTATCGACACATTTACCATCTTTAATTGCTGTAATAGAACCACCATTACCAATATGACAACTAATTAATTTATACTCAGAAGTCCCTAATAATTTTTTAACCTGTAATGCAATATAACGATGACTAGTACCATGAGCACCATATTTTCTTACACCATACTCTTTATACCATTTATATGGAACAGGATATAAATAAGCCTCTTCATCCATAGTTTGATGAAATGCTGTATCAAATACAGCCACTTGTGTAGCCTCGGGTAAAGCTCTCCTAAACGCTTCAATTCCCAACATATTAGCTGGATTATGTAATGGTGCAAAATTCTTAATAGACTCCAACTTTTCCATAACATCATCATTAACAACAACAGACTCACTAAATAAATCTTTTCCTTGAACAAGTCTATGTCCCACACCATGAATTTCATATAAATTTTGAATTATTCCCAAAGTAAGTAACTTTTCAAGTAAAATATTAACTGCTTCTAAATGAGTAGGTAACTCCACTTCTTGAGTAATCTTTTCCGAATTAAACTTAATAGTATAAAGACTACCTTCTATTCCAATTCTTTCAAATTGTCCACTAGCAATAACACTTTCATCATCCATATTAAATAGACTGAATTTTAAAGAACTACTTCCTGCATTAATGGATAAAATTTTCATAGTACTCCCTCTTTCCTCAAATCTATAAATATTATACTACAAGCCCCAAAATATTAAAAGGGGCAAAATTTGTACTAAAAAAGCACCCATCAAAAGAAATAGGATGCTAAATAATTTATTATTTTTTTGCTAAAACTTTATTATGATAATCAACAAATGTCGAATACATACTTAAAGAATCAATAGTTTGATTAGTAAGTTCTACACGAGGCCATTCATGAAAAGCATCTGAAAAAGTATTGTATTGACGAAGCATTGAATAAATATTTTGCTTTTTTTCCATATCATCTAAGTCAAGATTTCCTTGAGCAAGTTCACCATAAAGTCTACCTAACTCCGAAAAATAAAGTGCATGACTACGCGCAGCAACTTCATTGGATAGTTTTCTACAATCAATTCCAAATGCCATTAAACTATTACGATGAGCAGCATCATGAAGAATAGTACTTGTAGATTTATCATCACGATAAAGACCATTATATATAATTGAACTATCACCACCAAGTTCAATACATTTAAATAACATTGGAAAATCTTTTATATCATCACCAATCGCATATAACTCATCACAAGCTAAATCATGTGCCCTTTCTACAAAATCAAAAACATCGGTTTTTTTATCAATTAAAATAGCTCTTGTTCCATCTTCTCTTTCTGCATAAGTAACTCCATTTCTAACATTTACATTACTAACACTCTTTAAATCATCAAGCTCAATATAATTTTCAGTAATACCCGATAAAAAAATAAAAATCTGATCCTTATACTTCTCAGTATACTTACAGAATCTACTTAATATTTGATCAAAAAGAAATCCCGAACCATCATGAGACTCTGAAGCAGTTACTAGATAAAGATAATTACCCTCACTTAAATATTTCTCTAAATGAGTTTCTAAATGTAAAAATACTCTATCAAGAAGTCCAATATAATATTCATTATCTCCCCAAATTTCATCTCTATTTCTAAGTTTTGTTCCGGCACTATAATAATATTCCATCTCTGAAATTTCAGGAGATATTAAAGTACCATACAAATCAGAAACTAAAATTTTTGCCACATAACCACCACCATTGCCACATATTATAAACAAAATAGAAACAAAGTCAACAAAAAAGATAGGTCAATAACCTATCTTTTAAGCTATACTAAACTTATTTAGTTGTATTATAGCTTCCACTTACTTGATTTAATCCGTTTTGTACTAAACGTCTAGTGATTTCACCACCAACTGTACCATTGGCACGGCTAGTTGCATCAGCTCCTAGATTAACACCAAATTCGTTAGCGATTTCGTATTTCATCTTTTCGATAGCTTGTTTAGCACCTGGAACTCTCATTTTCATAGAAGAATTCTTTGAGTTATTCATTGTTTCACCTCCTATACACTAATAGGTTGTGAAAAATTTTAAATTTAATACATAAAATTTACTGGAAAATTATAGCAATTCTGAAAATTCTTTTTCAACAGTATCAGTAACCTTTATTGTATTTAAATTTTTAATAGCATCATCTATCATAGACATATAATCAAATTTATTTTCTTCATATTCTGCAGTACTTAATTTAGGATTAATTACCGGATGTTTTGGTACAAATACTGTACAACAATCTTCAAATGGTAAAATACTTGTTTCATATGTATCAATTTTTTTAGAAATATCAATTATTTCAAGCTTATCTAAACATGCCACTGGTCTAATAACAGGTACATTAGTCACTTCATTAATTACAGACATACTGACAAGTGTTTGACTAGCCACTTGACCAATTGACTCACCATTTACAATAACATATCCACCACGTTCTTTTACAAGTCTTTCCATAATACGATACATCATTCTACGCATAATAGTAATGTTATATGATTCAGGGACATTATCAAGTAGCGCCATATGTAATTCCTTAAATGGAACAAAATGAATTTTAATACGATTTTTAGGTGCGTACTTTGCCATCTTTTTAACTAAATCAACAACTTTTTGAGCTGACTCAATGCTTGTTAATGGTGTTGATTCAAAATGCACACATTCAATCTCTACACCTTGTTTCATAGCTAAGTATCCCGCAACTGGCGAATCAATTCCACCAGATAACATTAACAACCCTTTTCCGGCAACGCCAACAGGAAATCCACCCATACCTTTTATATCTTTTAGATATAAATAAGTATCTTTATTTCTCAATTCAATATATAGTGTTTCCTCAGGATTATGAACATCAACA
>JBGVNW010000024.1:0-21619 GCA_045125935.1 Bacilli bacterium
TTTTTTTTAAACACTATTTTGGTGTCTTTTTGTCGTGGACAAATATTTTTATTTTTGAGAAGAAAAAAATAGATAAAATTATTTTCTATTAAATTCTATCTATTTTTCTTAAATTAATTATTTTTACTCTTTTTTACTGAAGATAGATATCATAGACGGATAAATATTCTCATACAAAGTATGCTTACTAGATTCATCAATATATAAGTGTATTTTTTAATTATCAAAAGTTCAATACAAACCATTGTGTTTAGAACGTTTGTTTGTTATAATGTACTCAGGAACATTTGATGTGAGTGTCGTCCTCCGAACTTGAGAAAGAAAGGAGGGATACAATGAAGAAAAGAACTTTTATAATAAAAGTCCTTCGCCTTATTGCTATCATTTTATTACTCCTTACCTTATTGGTAATAGCAATAAAAATATGACACTCTTTCATCTCTGATTGAGTGTCAATACTAAAACTTTTTTAGAGGCGACATTCACTTGCAGAATCGAATGCTCCTCTTTTTTTATTTTATGCAAGTTTTCTTGCTTACATACTAATAATAGCATAAATTATTAATATTGTCAAAAGCTCAACTTATATTGATAGTGTTTCCAAAGCGTGGAGATTTGAAAACACTATCTTTAATGATTATCAATTTATTAATTTGGCAAAAATAATTAATATAATTAAAATAAAATATAAAGGAGGAAAAATTATGGAGAAAAAAGAATTCAGTGATATTCCACTAGAAG
This sequence comes from Bacilli bacterium, assembly GCA_045125935.1. Lineage (GTDB taxonomy): Bacteria > Bacillota_I > Bacilli_A > RF39 > UBA660 > CAG-877. Next base: position 742 of record JBGVNW010000024.1, read on the forward strand.
AAACTGGTTTTTATAACCAAGGATATTCATTTGCACAAGCTTTTAAAAAACATGGAATTACAACAGTATCACAAGTTTTAGATGACAAAACAATGTGGGAATATATGACTCATGCCACGAAAGGAAATAGAACTCAATTAATGGGATTTATTTCTCTGATGAAATATAAATATTTAAATTTACCTATTCCTGCTATTCAAATTTTGGAACAAAATTGTGATTTAAGTAGACTAACAAAAATAGGATTTAGTAATCTAGATTATGAAACTATTAAAAGATATTTAAGAATTGAAAGAGAGTACATAGATATTGATATAAATAATTTAAGCAATTATAAATTAATAGAAGTTTTACAAAGTGTTTTAACTATACCTCGTTGCAGTGATAGAATTCGCTCATTAATTGAAACAAGCATTGAATGTTACGAACAAAACAAAACTACCATTATTCCCGAACAAGAAAAAAACAAAGTAGAAACAAATACATCCAGCATTACCGAAGAATCAAAAGAGAAAAAAATGATAATTTTTCTAAAGGAACAATTAGTCGGATTAACTTCAATGCGAGATAGTCTAAATATACAAATAAATAATATACAACAACAGATAGAGTTGTTATCAAACAATGAAACAAAAAGTAGAGGTCAAAAATGAACAAAAATCTAATAGAAGAATTAAAAAATGCTATAGAACAATTAAAACAAGAAATTTTTGAAAAACAAGAAAAATTAAATGATTTAATTGAACAATATCAAGAATTAAGTGGAATTGAAATTTACGATGATAATCCAGACGAAGTATAAAAAATTTAAATGGCGTACTACAATTAGTAGTCGCCTTTTTTAATGGGACTACATTCTCTTTCATTAATGAAATTTTTCTATAAAAATACTTACAATCTTTTTGATATATAGGATTTTTCCAATTTTTAGAAAACATTTTAAAATTTATATAAATTTACTTCTCATAAAAGATACTACATTTCTAAATCATCAGTTTTTTGTTTAATTAATCGAAAAAAGTATGAACTTCCTATGAAATTAATACTTACTTTACTAAAATCTAAATTATAAGAGTCCAAATTTCCTATCAATCCGATACATAAGGATAGCACATTTGAAAATCAGTATTAAGGTTAGTATAACCATATGTCAAACAAAGAAATCAAATGTATTCATTTATAGCAAACCATTGCGTTTAGAACAAATGTTTGCTACAATGTTAATGGATACATTTGAAATATATCAGATGCTTTCCCTTTCTGTTTATCAAATGATAAAAGAAAGGTGGTGGTATTTATGACAAAAAGAGAGTTTTCTCTATTTATTATAATATTACTCCTATTCTTAGTAGTAATTATTTTACTCCTAAAATAGCAAAAGCATCTGATTTCACAACTATGTGATTTCAGATGCTATATCCATAAGGGATTGCATTTGATCAACCACAATCAAATGTATCCTCTTTTTATTTTATGCAAGTTTCCTTGACGTATTCATAATAACATAAAAACGGCTTTTTTACAAGTCGTTTTCTATTATTACTCGAAAGTTCGAGTTTCCTATCACCATGGTGCGATACTCGTACCTTATATGAACTGTCCCTCGTTGACATTTTCAGTATATCACAAGTCTTTTGAAACTCCTATACCAAAATCGCTATTCGAGTAATTTCCAATTAATTTCCGAATAATTTCCGGTTGACTACCTGATTCACTACCGTTTCATTTCCGGTTAATTTCTGAATTAAAAAGGTGTTTCACTAGGTTTTATAAGGGTTTGTGAATTTCCAGAAAATTATTTTTTAATTTTTTTATTCTCAAAATATTCTATGTTGTTTTTTTAGAAAAATCACTCCTATCACTCACTACCAGTTCAATTTCCGATTAATTTCCGTTTCATTTCCATCAGTACTTTTTATCACTACACCAATAAAAAAAGAGCATTTTTCTGCTCTATAAATTGTAATTTGTATTACTTATTCAAATAATATTTGTTGTCTTGTGTCTTTACTAAAATCTTTTGTTTTTCTAATTTATCATTTATTCTTACAAATCTATCAGTTTTTCCAACACCAGCTTCTTCTAATGTTTTTGCAGTTTCTTCACTAATAGCACCACATAAATATAACTTTTTTATTATTAAACTTCTTCTTAATAAATATATATTTAACATAATTTTTACTTTCTCCGTTTATCGATTAAATACAAGTTGAATAATAATAAAAATCAACATTCCAATAATTCCACTCAATACTGCAAATTTAAGTCTTAATCTCTTACCATATTTTTCTATTATATACAAACGAAGATGTTGTTCTGAAAGAAATTTAAAATCCTGTTCAAGCATTTTTTCTCCATAATAAAATTCGTTAATTGAAATTCCTAAAGTATTACACAAAGAATCCAAAATAGTATAATCAGGCAAAGATTTTCCATTTTCCCATCTACTAATAGTTTTTGATGACACACCTAAAATTTCGCTTAGTTGTTCTTGTGTGATATTTTTTTGTTTTCTGCATTCTAAAATAAATTTACCTATTTTTTCTTGGTTCATTATTATCCCTCTTTTCTAAAACAATTGTATATTATATGTTTTAAATTTAACAGGACATAAACTGAGAGTTTATCAAATTACTATTTATTTAAATTAACAATTGAATAAACCATTAATGCTACACCAAGACCAAAGAATACACAACCATACCATTCATTTAATTGATTAGCAAAAAATCCAATTATTCCTCCACCTAATGCACACAAAATTGCATATAACATTTTTTCCTTTTTCATATATCTCAACTCCTTAACAAATTACTATTTTTCTATCTGATTATATTATATCATAAGTTCCCGATTTTTTTCCGTTTTACTTCCAAACAATTTTCGTTTCATTTCCGATTAATTTCCGATTGATTTCTGTTCTATTTCTAATAGTAGTTTCCATTTTATAATTATCCAACACTCCTTTCACTCCAAAATCTCAAGCAAACAAAAAAATCACTTTGTCAAACAAGCGACTTTCCTTATAAAACTTGACTTTCTAGGTCATAGAAAAGTTCAAGTGAAACTCTTATGGTGCCGAAAGACAGAATTGAACTGTCCGCTGATCCTTACCAAGGACCTGTTTTACCACTAAACTATATCGGCAATTTAGGAATTATCTTTTGACATATTCCTTACTTTTTTCTAATGTTTTAGGTACATTAAGCGACCATATTTCTTCTCTACTTGGAAAACTACTTGTATCAAAATCAAAATCACTTACCAAAATACAACTATATTTTCCATTTTTTCTATTTTCCATACTAAGAATATATTTACTACCCCTCGTTCCTAAGAAAGAAATTGATGTACGAAAAACATCATAATTACAAGAACCAATTTTTCCAATACCATAATAATTTATAGACCCATTAGTATACTGTTTATCAATTTCAGATACCTCATTATCCCTATTATACCAAACAGTCGTCCTATAATCAGAATAGATTCCACTATTTTTTTCCATTAAACTAACTTGTTCAATTCCAAGTTCCTCTAAAAATCCAGCTGTCTCAATATATTTTGACAAATCGCCTTCATCAACTCTTGCCATCATTTTAAGAAACTCTCTATCAGTCATAAAAGACGCTTTCTTTTCTAAATTAAATCTCTTTAAAAATTCAATCATCGCTTTATGACGTTTTGCAAAAGACAATGTATCATGTTTCCCTTGTAAAACTGCTTTTGTAAGATAATCAACATCTAATAATTCGCGATATTCACTAACAAACTTAGTTACTACTTCAATACCTTCTCTTTGTGCAAGTTCAAATAACTCTCTATATATTTGACTTTGTAATACTTTTCTCTCTTCTATTGCCACAACCAAACACTCCCTAAATAAAAACTACTCACTCATCAGCATCATTTTTTACACCATTATTTTTAACATAGTTAGATACTTCCATAAAATTATCATCATATCCACACTTTTTCTCATCAAAACTAATCCACATATCCGACCAACTAGCACCCTCTTCATACATTTTATATGCATCAGGATTATAAATAGTTCTACCACTACTCATTTCTTTATCTAAATCAACGCAATTTTCTTCATCATAAATCTTACACTGAATATCGCATTCTAATTTATCACAGTAATATGCAAATCTAGCCTCAACACTATTTCTTTCATCAAACTCATAAATTAAACCTCTAATTTTATCCCTATCAGTTAGATTACTTAAAACTTTCTCAATAGCTTCATGACCTAATTTTAACTTTTCTTCTCGTGAAGTTTGAAATGGTGTTAAATCACCAATATATATTTCTTCAAGTTCATGTATCGCAAGCATCAATATAACTTTCTCTAAATCAACATCATATTGATATTCTGACTTCATCGCAATGGCTAACATCTGCACCCCAAAAATATGCTCCGCAACGCTTTCAACTCTTTCTCTAGTAACATGCCAGTTTTTCCAACCAGTCCTAACTAAATCTTTTAATCTATTACATAATCCATAATATCTAATAACGTTTTCTGCTCTTTTCATTAACCATCACTCACAATACAATTTGGTGTTCGAGACGGGAATCGAACCCATACCATTTCCGTCGGAGGGAAATATTCTATCCGTTAAACTACTCGAACAAATTAAAGGAGTCTACTCACATTCAACTCCAAAGGTTTCTGCAAAATCTAGCCAAGTTTGTAATTTTACTTTACCATCTTCATCAATAACATTATCTTCAGATCCTTCAATATCAAGTAATGCATCAATATCAATCTTTTCATAATTAATTGTAACATCAGTAATTACAGAATCACTATCCCTAATAACTTCCGCATCATAATATTTTAATCCTTCGTACGCCTTATAAATATTTTTATAAGCCGCCTCATAAGTGTCTAAAATTTCCTCATCATCACTAAGAACTTGTTCAGAAGAATGAAGAACGGTTAAATATTCACCATCATAATAAAGTTCATAAAACATTTGGCTTGTCGCTCCATCAATCGTCCCAACTCTGCTACATTGTATAACACCACTTCCACCAGCATTAGAAACTGATGCCTCACATCCAGTACAAATTAATACTAAACCACAAACTAAGAAAATACCAACTTTTTTAAACTTCCTAATCATCTTTTTCCTCCTCAAGTAGCTTAATTATCTTCTTCTGATTTTTAATTACATCATTAATATGATCATGAAGAGACTCAAGGATAAGCTCACTCTTTAAATCTGTACGATAATCATTTTGGTTTCTTAAACTATCTTTTGCCGCTTGTCTATTTTGACTCATCATAATAATAGGAGCTTGAATTGCCGCAATACAAGATAATACCAGATTAAGCAAGATAAACGGATACGGATCAATTTCACTACCTTCCGCAAGTATTACTGTATTTAAGACAATCCATCCTACCAAAAATAATATAAAACAAATGATAAAAGTCCAACTACCCGCAACTTCACTAACCTTATCCGCAACTCTATCACCAAAAGACATTTTAGCCTCTTCCTGTTTATCAACATCAATCGCAATAGGTTGATCAATCAATAAATCAAGTAACTCTTCCTCATCTCTTTCATCAAGTTCATTGTTTCTTAAAAGCATTTGAACTATTTCTTTTTTTGTTCTTCTCTTCTCCATACCTATCACCATAAAAAGTATAACATAAAATATTTTATTATAAAAGAAAAATAGTATCATAAGACACTATCTATCTATTCAAAAACTCACAAACTTTTGTATAAAATGCATTTTCAACATCTAAATTCATATTTCTTAATAGCCCATGTCCAACAACAGGAATTTCTAAAATTTCCCCCTGACAAATCTCTAAATACCTATAAGCTTCACCTTTAATAAAATCATTTTCTCCTGTAATAATCAATACCTCGCATTCTAGTTGTTTCTTACTAAGTAACGGAAATACCAATTCATCTTTATAATTCTTTTTAAAGCGTAGACTACTACCATAATAATTCTTTAAACTATTAATTAATCCTGTATTAATTTTATCATTCTTCAAAGTATTAACATCATCAAAATAATTACCACTTAAAACAGGACTAATCAAAATACATTTCTTAATGATTCCACCAAGAATCTTATTAACACTAACTACCATAGTAGCTCCAATAGAATCTCCCATTAAAGTAATATTAGAAAGAGAAATCTTTGCATCAACCAATTCATCGCATAAAAACTTAACACATTCTGAAACATCATTTAAACAATCTAAATATCTTTTATCCTCATCATAATCAACCGCTATTACAAGCCTCTTTGTCTTAAGTGCAAGTTCCACACAAATATCCGAATAATGATTACCACAACCAGATACCGAAGATATTCCATGAATATAAATAATAACCTTATTTAGATTTGATACTTTTTCAGGATAAAATACTCTAACAGGAGTAATTTCTTCATTTAAAACAATCTTATAACTAGATATATTTCTCTTAGAAATAGATGGATGGATAATCTTTTTTATATTACTATATAATTTATATTTTAATCCATCCTCAAAATTATTTATCTGTTGCATATACTTCACCACCCTAATAATACCACAAAAAAAGAAGTCTCACTCTGAAAACTCCTTTTACTTTACACTATTTACCACTATTTTTTAAACTTTCACGCATTAATTTTTCTACTTCATGTTCCAATTTCTTATTAGCCTTTTCTAAATCATCATCTGCTTTAAAAGGCTTACCAAATCTAATCGTCAAATTCTGACTACGAAATTTATAATCACCTGTAATTCCAAACGGCACTAAATAACTATCTGTCTTATTTGCCATTGAAACAGCACCAAACTTAAATGGGAGTAAAAACTTATCAGTCTTATTACGTGTTCCTTCTGGAAAAAGTCCAAGAACCTCACCATTTTTTAAAACTTCAATACCTGCAGTCTTCGCAGCCTCATCCTTTTTACTGCGATCTACCGGAATGCACCCAGCCAACTTAAAAAACCAAGCAAATTTACCATCAAAATACTCTTTCTTAGCCATATAATGGATTACTCTTTTAGTCGAAATAATCGTAAGACATTGATCCATTAAATGTTTATGATTACCAACAATTAGAATAGAGCCTTCTTCCGGAATATTTTCCTTACCAATAATTGTTGGATTATAATAAAGTTTAAATATTGGTGCCAAAATAAATCTAAGAAATCTAAAACCATACATCTTATTCATCGTCATCTTCCTCTTCAGAAGTATTTTCATCGCGTAAACGTCTAAAATCAACTTTACCAAGTAAAGTTTTTGGTAAAGATTTACGGAATTCAAACTCATATGGAATGGAATATGCAGCTAAATTCTTTTTGCAATGTCCTTTAATACTACTTTTAACATTCATTCCACTATAATCATTTTTTAATACAATAAAAGCTTTAGGTACCTCAACTTTATAAGGATGTGGTATTCCAACAACACTGCATCTTAATACCGCAGGATGTTCTTCAATAACACTCTCTACATAACTAGGATAAATATTATAACCACTACTAACAATCATTCGCTTGATACGTTGACGATAATAAATAACTCCCTCATCTGTCATCATCCCCATATCACCAGTATGTAACCATAATGCTCCATCCTTATGTATCTGTAACATCTCATTAGTTTCTTTTTCATTGTCCAAATATCCAAGCATCACAGTTGGACCACTTACGCAGATTTCTCCATCTTCACCGTAAGAAACTTCATTTTGAGTACCAGGAGTAACAATTTTAATATAATTTCCTGGAAGTGGTATCCCAATACTACCATCTCTAGCAGCCTTACCAAAAGCTAAACACACTGCCGCAAGGGACTCTGTCATTCCAAATCCTTGACAAACCTTAACATTAGAACCATGTTCACTTAAATATAAATTAACACGTCTATTTAAGCTTTCTGATAAACTATCTCCACCACTAATAACATATTTAAGCATACTCAAATCTAAATTATCATTTTTAATATTAGTTAACGCTTCAAACAATGTTGGAACTCCTAAAATAATATTAGGTCTATATTTTTCAATAATCTTATCAAACTTTCTCGAATTAAACTGAGGAATCATAACTATTTCGCACCCTAAAACAAGTGGAATATTAATAGATACTCCCAAGCCAAAACCATGGAATATTGGTAAAATGCCAAGTACCCTATCTCCAACACTAATATCACTTAAAACAATCTTTACTTGTTCCGTCATTGAATTAAATGAACCATTCGATAAAACAATCCCCTTAGGATTACCAGTTGTCCCACCACTATGTAAAATTACTGCTGGATCATCTTTATGTACCTCAACTTTATACTCAGTAGAATATGAATTTGCTTTATTTAAAAAGTCTCTCCAATAAAGATATTGTTCACTTTTACGAGGTTTCTTTACCTTATAACCTTGAGTAACCTCATACCCCAGTCCAAGTAAAGGTGGCATCGAATCCCTTGCCGATACAACAATTGTCTTATAAACATCAGTATCCTTAATAATATCCTTTACTTTCTCATAACAAACATCAATGGTTACTAGCATAACACTATGTGTATTTGCTAAATAATCTTTAATTTCAGACTCACCCGATAAAGGATGAATCATATTCGCAATTGCTCCAATTTTATTAATTGCATAAAAACTAATAAGTCCTTCTGGAGTATTAGGCATACAAATAGTCACAACATCCCCTCGACGAATACCTTGACTTCTAAAAGCTACTGCACACTTATCAATTAACCCCAAAAATTCTCGGTAAGTAATACGTTTACCAAAATAATTAATTGCAAAACTAGCCTCATGGTCCACTGAACTTCTACGAAGCATCTCATAAATCGAAATATCATCAACTTCTAATTTTAAATCACTTTTACTATAGAATTTCTTCCATGGCATCTTAATTTTCATTTGTTTTAGTTTCTTTATTACATTCATAATACTCCTCCAACTTAGAAGATATAGTTCTCATCAATCTTTTATTTTCAACATCAAGTTCATCTGTAATAGCTATCTTCTCTAAAAATTCTATCCCAACACTCTTACCAATAATATTATATTTACCTGTTATAACAAATGGTACTATAAAACTATTTGTATCTTTAGCCATTTTTACTGCTCCAATTTTAAAAGGCATTACAATATCATCGGTTCTATTAATTGTCCCTTCCGGAAATATTCCAATTACTCTTCCCTCACGAAGTACATTCTTTGCACTACTTAATGCATCTTTATCGTGTATCTTTCTATTTACTGGAATACATCCCATCCATTTAACCACAACACCAACTATTCCCTTAAATAGTTCAATCTTAGCTAAAAAATGAACAGGTCTAAAAACAACTGCTATTAACATTAGTGAATCTAAATTATTAGTATGATTTCCCGCTAAGACTACTGATCCATCTTTCGGAATGTTTTCTCTTCCAATAACCTTCGGATGAAAAAACAAATAAAATAGTGGTGTCAAAATACACTTTATAATTCCATAAAAAACTCTTTTCATATTACACCTACACTATAATTTTACTCATAAAATAAAAAAATAGCAAGCCAAGAGGCTTACTATCAATATAAACTGATTAAAGAATCATCTAAAGAATTATAAATTGTAACAGTTCCAAGAGACTTATCTTTCTTTAATAAATCATGTAATTCCATCTGTCTTTTCACTTCTCTTGCTACTCCATTAGCACCATCTAACAATACAACTCCAGGCATTTCTTCTAATATTTCATTCTTTGCAAAAGGATAATGTGTACATCCTAAAACAATAGAATCTATATTTTTATCTTTATAATCTTTAAAGACATCTTTTAATATTTTCCTTATTTCTTCTTTATCATCTTTTTCAATAGCTTGAGCAAGTCCAAAACAAGGAACTAAATAAATATTTTGATCAACTCTTTTATTATCACGAATAAGTTCACTTGTACGTTCAGATTCAATAGTCGCAGGTGTTGCCATTACAAGTGTATTTTTAAAATTATGATCACATGCCACCTTAATTGCTGGAACAGTTCCAACAAACACAATCTCCGGATACATAAGGCGTAACTTCTTCATACATCTAGTTGTTGCTGTATTACATGCTATAACAATTACACGACATTCTCTTTCTACTAAATAATCAACAACCCCACTAGTAATAGAAATTAACTCTTCATCACTCTTTTCACCATATGGATTATTTAAACTATCTCCATAATATAAGAAATCCTCATTAGGTAAAAGTCTTCTCAACTCTTCAAGAATAGACATTCCACCCCTACCAGAATCAAATACCCCAATTTTCATAACACACCTACTTTACAAACTTGTCCCCAATTTTCTTTGCAAAATTATAATCACTCATTCTAACTATTTTAATAGTCTTTTTATCTACAAATGTATCTATCTTATTAACATTACAATATTTTTGCTTATCACCATCAATAATAATTATTAAATTCCGTTTATCAACACTAGGCACTAAATTAATTATTTTTTCCTGTGGTACAATAACTGGCACTAACAAATTACGATAAGCCTTGCTATTTAGTGGTGCTATTGGTGTAATTTGCAAAGTATGAAATGTATTATAAACAATACTTCCACCTAGGCTCATATTATAAGCAGTTGAACCAAACGAAGTTGCTACTAACATACCATCTCCAACATAATTTTCTAATAATACATCATCTATTTTTACGGCCAATTTCGTAACACTCAAATTATTGTCTCTAACAACAAACTCATTTAAAGAAAAATGCCTTGAAATACTATCATCCGTTGTAATTTCAATCTCTTGTACTCCAACCTCTTCCCACTTAAATGTATCCATACTAATCAAATTAACAAACTCATCAATCTCATCAATCGAAACATCTTGGGCAAATCCTAATGTTCCAGCATTAATTCCAACGTAATAGCAATCACTATTAAAATTACTTTCTTTAACCATTCTTAAGAAAGAACCGTCTCCGCCGATTGCTATTCCCAAATCAAAATCATCATCAACTATTTCAAAAGCTTTTTCTTTTAATTTTTCTATTACTATTTCAGAAACATTTCTTGACTTTAAGTTGTCATTAACAAATAATTTAACTTTATTTATTTTTCTCATACTATTTCCTCTTATATTTAAATAATACTGAAGGTCTATGTCCTCCACCAGTACGCATCTTAGTACTTTTTTCAACTTTATCAGCTATAATTCTTCTAAATGCCGGATCAAGTAATTTCTTATTTAAGATAACTTCATATACTTGTTGTAATTCCCCTAACGTAAAATACTCTGGCATCATATTAAATACTATATCAGTATAATTAATTTTATTTCTAATTCGCTCTACTCCGGCTAAAATAACAACGGCATGATCAAATGCCAATTTTTCATTATTTAAAGCTTTAAAATCATAGCGATCAGTAGTCTTATCTCTTAAAGTTTTCTTAACACTAAATGAAATGCTTTCTACACCATTATTTAAATTAAATTCAACTACACCGTTTTTCTCTTCCATTAAAATAATATCAAACCATGAAGCATTTTCTATTCTTTGAGTTAAGCGATTTTTATCGATTAATCCAACATATGAAGTAGAAACAATTCTCATTCTTGGATCTCTATCAATAGAATCAAAAGTATATAATTGCTCTAAATAAATGTCCTCTAAATTAGTCTCTCTTTTTAAGACTCTTTTAGCACATTCTTCTAAAGTTTCACTTTTAGGATCTAGAAAACCTCCTGGTAAACACCATTTACCTTTGTAAGGATAATCATCTCTTTTAACTAAAAGAATACTCATCATTTTCTTGCAGGTTTTACGATAATTAGCTTGTTCTTGGTCAGAAACACTTAAAAGTAAAATGTCAGCAGTCATTGATAGTTTTTCAAATTGACTAGAGTCATAATCTTTTAAAAATTCTTCTTCATTTTTATATTCTTTCATAATAACACCTCTTATTTACAAATTGATTATAACACATTAGTAATTAAAAGTCCACCTAAGGACTTATATATTTATTTTTTATTTTTTTTAGTTTCTTCTTCTGCTGCTATTCTAGCTGCTTCTTTTGCAGCAGTAACTGCAGCCATGGCACCATCAACACAAGCTAAAAAAGCAGAAACTGCAGTTTGAGCACTAGATACTTCATTTTGTACTTCAACTGTTACGACATCTAAATTTTTATTTCCAACAACGATACAATCAGAAAAATTAGTTAGATAAGCTTGTGGATTAGTAGCATATACAACAGTTTCTTGTGTTGCACTTAGTTTTCCTTCAGACATTATTTATCACACTCCAAATAACTATATTCATTTTAAAACTTATAAAAATTTAAATCTATTTTCATCACTGTTTGCCTCTTCTGATGATGAAATGTCACTATCACGAGACATAGCAAAACTAATAAAATCACTCACTTTAGCTAAAGTACCACTTGATAAGCTCCAGTCACCATTACTATATCGAGTAATTATATCAGCAACATTATAAACTTTTGTTGCAGAATCAGTACAAACTTCTCTTGCTTTGGTAATTGCTGTAGTAGCTTCTGATTTATCAAAGCCAGCAGGTACTGCTACAGGATATGGAGATGATGTTGCATAGTCTACTACACTTTGATATGCATCATTAACTACTTGAACCATATCATCCAATTGACTACAGACATCATTTCTTAAATACTTACATACTTGCTCTACTTCATCAGGTTTAACACTTAGTTGATGATTTGTAGAACCAAAATTTTTTAGAATAAATGACTTCTCTCCAAAAAAATCAAATAATTTTGAAAAGAAGTTCTCAGATCCTTCAGCATTTGAAGTACTTTTAGATTCAAGACCATAATAACTATATAATTTTTCTTTAGTATCAATTAAACTTACATCAATTGTTTCCCAACTAACTATTTTCTTCCCTGTCTCAGGATCAATAGTAACAACAGCTTTTTGATAAGTATATCCTTCTTGTGGCAAGGAATCTCCAGCCATATAATCATATATACCATTCTTAAAGAAATTAGCTCTTATTCCCGTGTGAGAACCATCATCACATGTTACTTTTATAATATTTAATCCTGCCTTAGCAAAAGCCTCTGTCGCAGCTGAATTTTTATTTTCATAAGTTAAAAAAAGTGTATTATTTTCTTTAAAAAGATTTATATCTTCTGAATTTAGAGTTGCATTATATCCTTTATACGTCTTATTTGAATAATCATCAATTAAATATACAATTTGTGGATCTAAATTAGAGGCTCCGTTTTGTTTTAAGTTTTCTAAAACAACACGGTATCCACCATCACCACCATAACTAAATCCGCCACCAGAAAGATTAGTATTAGTAATTCCGTACTCAGCACGTACAGAATTAACAATTTCCATGGTATTTTTACCCCAATCTTCATTCCAGTTCATTGATGGCATAATAACAATAGAATCACTTCCATTTTGAATTAATGAATCATATGGCCCATTATTACTATACCAACCACTTTTTCTACCAGAGCCATATACATATGTAAAGATTGGCGTATCAGAGTTTACATTTGGTGGAACATATATCGCGTATTCAACATTTTCTCCAAATTGTTTTAATACTATTTGACCACCATCATTTGTTTTAACTATATCTTCCATCATCATCACCCTATTTTAAACAAACATTCACATTTTCAATAATTAATATATGCTAATATCTATCTACTCTTATTTTTAAATTATATCATACTGATACCTTAATTAAAATAAAAACAATATGAACAATTAACTTTATAACTATATCATATTGTTTTATTATCTCTAATTATTATCCTTAACATATTGTCTGCCAGGAAGAACAAACTCATCGCTAAGTTCTAAAGCACAATTCACCATTTCAATAACTCGTTCAATAACTAACTCCTTATTATCATTTCTACTGCCAAGCTTAGCCTCTACTGTTGAATTATAGTATTTATCATTTTCCCTATCATAAACACTAATAAAAACAACATTATCTTCTCCATATGGATTATTAACATCAACTCTATTTAATTTACCAGTAACTCCAACACCAAAATCACTATTCGCAAGAAAACTAATATTTTTACTCATCTCATCTGCGCATTCACGACTATAAACACTAAACTCATCAATAACTAAAGGAGAAACACCCATCATTATCTTTGCCTCATTTGAATATGTCACCGCACTAAATCCAATAATTTCTGAAGCTCCCTCAATACTAGTAATAGCATTCGCAACTCCACCACCAGTACAAGACTCCATAGTCGCTATTTTTTTCTTTTCCTTAACTAATCTCTCAACTAAATCTTTCATTCTTATCTCCTTAAAATCTATTAATAACTCACTATAATACAATTACTTATAAATAATTGCAATCAAAATAACTATAATGTTATTCATACAACTTATTTTTTCTAATATATTCAATAATATCACTATTAACTAAATCACCAATATCTTCGCCATTTTTTATTTTATTTCTAATTTCTGTTGAAGATAAACTATTCATTTCAATATTACTAATAATTATATTATCTCTATATTTAGAAAATTTATTTAAAATATCCTCAATTGGATCAGTATATCTTTTAATTACTAAAAATTTATAATTTTCAAGTAAATAAAGACCATTTTTCCATAAATCAATATAACTTAAATTATCTGTTCCACATATAAAATAAATCTCATCATTAGGATAAATACTTCTAAAAAAATCAAGTGTTTCATAAGTATAGATTTCTTCCTCTTGTAATTCAAAATCACTAACTATAAATCTCTCATCACCAGTAGTCATAAGTTCTAACATCTTTAATCGATGAAAATCACTAATTAAATTATTTTTATATTTGTACTTACTACCTGTTGGTACATAAATAATTTTATCTACATAATTACCATTTAATAAATCAAGACCTATTTTCAAATGCATTTTATGTGGTGGATTAAAACTACCTCCAAAAATACCTATCCTCATTATCCCAACTTCTTTCTAATTTTATCAATTATTTTTTTCTTTCCATTCCAAAGTTCTTCAATATCACTTTTTTTATTTATTGTATCAATAATTAGTGCTAAATACTTAGAACAATCTACTGAAACATACCATTCATTATTTATTATTTCTTCTGGAACATATGATAAATTTGTTGAATACAGTTTGTTAAATAAACCATTTTCATATGCTTCAACAAACTTATCAATTCCTTCTGTAAATAAAGCAAAGGTTGCGATTAAATAGATGTTTCTAGCACCTTTTTTCTTTAAAAGCTCACATACTTCGATCATTGATCCTCCTGATGCAATCATATCATCAACTACAAGTACGTCTCTATCAGCTACATCAACACCCATATACATATGTTCAACAATTGGATTTTTGCCATTAACAACTTTAGATAAATCTCGTCTTTTATAGAATACACCAACATCACAACTTAACATATCCGCATAATATCTTGCTCTCTCCATCGCACCCATATCCGGACTAACTACAAGTAAATCTTTAACATCTTCATTTTCAATTAACTCCTCAAGTATAGTATGTGTCGGATAAAAATTTTCAAACGGAAGTCTTGGAATTGCATTACAAATACTTGGATCATGAGCATCAAAAGTAATAATATTATTTACACCAATTCTTTCTAATTCTTGTAAACTAATTGCACAATCAAGTGACTCATTCCCTCTTCTTTTATGTTGTCTCGATTGATAAAGCAGTGGCATTACAACGTTTATTTTAGATGCGTGACCACTAGTAGAAGCAATTACACGTTTAATATCCTCAAAATGTTCATCTGGTGACATATAATGTTCTCTTCCATGCATCATATAACTTATTCCATAGTTACCAACATCACTAAGAATAAATAAATTATCTCCATTAACAGACTCATTAATAGAAACCTTTCCTTCTCCATTACTAAACCGGTCACTTTTCATTTTAGCAATATAACTTTTAGTAGTATTGTTCATTCTCATTAAATGTTCATTAACCTTATTTCCTAAATCTAAACAATTATTCGAAATAACTAATTTTAACTTACTCATTTTAATATTCTCCCTTTTTAACATAAGATTTATTCTTTACAGAAACACAAATTCCATTAAAATACCCTTCTTTAACAACACTTTCCATCATTCCGTATCCTACTACTGTCGTATCAATTCCATAATCAAATGTAACTCCACTAACCATATATCCTTGAGTTTCAATAGAAGTTCTGAAAATTTTCTCTACTTCTTCTTTACTAATCTTTCTTACCATAGGTACTTCTCTACCAAAAACATTAAGTTTGCCAACAGCTTCTATCGCTAAATCAGCTTTATCATAATATTCATTAAGACAAAAACCAGTACCAGCCTTACACTCAACATTAACTACTCCATTAAAATCTTCATATTCTCTATAATAATTTTCTAATATCCCTTTAACATCCTCTTTACTAAAATTTAATTTCATTTTTTTCACTCCCTACATTAAGTTCTTAACATTTTATTAATAACTGTTTTTATAAAAAATACAAATTCATTTCATCTGTTATTAACATTATATTAATAACTATTTAAAATGTCAACATCTTTTTAATATTTTGATAAAAAGATGATAAATATAAAAAGAGCACTTATTTTTAAGTGTTCCCTTATACTTAAGAATATATATATATCTTTTTAGAACCATCTTTAATAAATCTTTTAGCTATATAATCATGAACAGATTTACAATTATTCATTCTTAATACATCTTCCATTACATTAGGGCCTAATGCCTCAGCAATGCTTCTAGCACTCCTGTTAGATGTAACTGCAAGTGGATTTCCTTTCAATCCACCATAATTTCTAACATAATCATGATCACTCGAACCAAAAATAAATCTATCAGTTAAAACACCAGTTGCATACATGGCATCGTTTAAATTACCATGTCTTTCCTTCATACGTTCAAGTTGACACTCTATAACATAATCAAATAAGAATGTTTTTACATAGATATTACGTGCAAATTCAACATCAGATTCACTATAACAATCATATCCTCTACATACAACATTACGTACCTCAGAAGATGTAAGCTCTTTTGGTCCTTGCCCAAACATTGCCTTATGTATGCCTAATTTTCCTTCTCTTAGAGTCATATCCAGAATATAATCTTGGAAAAGGACTTCAGAATTACCAATAACTACCTCATTATTAATATCGTTACTTTGAGCGGTATTATTGTGAGATAACATCTCAGTCCAAACAACGTTAGAGCCACCATCATATTTAAGCATTCCCCCGTTATAGGCAATACCACCATCAACACAATGAACTTTTACTGTTCTACCAGATGGATCACAAACATCAATATTTTTACCTCGAATTTTCTTTTCTATTGTATGACCAATAATCATCGTTTTACCAGCTTTAGGCATTTCCCACATATTATAATGATCTTTATCTTTTCTAAACCATAAAACACTATAAGCCATTCTTCGTAATTCACTATTTTCTGGTTCTCTGAAATAATCATCTAAACAATAATTAGGATTAATATCATATAAACGTTGATTAAAAATAGCGTGTCCTAAAACAAAACTTTGTCCATTATAATTATGAACTCTTTGTAATGGTTGTGTAGAAAGCCAGGAAAACATTTCATTAAAAACTCGTGGATTATTCTTCTCAAGTTCATTTAATTCTCTAATAGTTCCTTCTCCACCATTACGAAATAAAGTTCCAACATAATTATATGGTTCATAACTATTCATATTATGTCTATTTCTAATATAACCAAGTAAAAACTCATCATGATTACCAGGAATATACTTTACTCGTTCTGGATATTGTTTAGCTAAACGCATAATATCTAAAAGTAATTTAATACTTCCAGTACCCATACCATCCTTACCACGATCAGTTGCATCGCCTAAGATAAAGATAACATCATATTCATTAAGATAATAGTTTTTTACTTTATCTAATGGATAATCATATCCATGAAAATCGCTAATTGCAACAAAACTCTTATCATTAACATCCCCACTACTTAAATTCTCTGGACTAACAAGTACATTATAACGTCTCAAAACTTGCGCATCACTAGACGTAATTTGATACCTATAATCGCCTAGTTTACTAAGCACTTCGTAAAGATCACGAACTTTTTCATATCCTAAAAAATTTCTATATCCTTCTTTACACATTCTACCATACGTATTAACTTGATTAAGTAACTCTCCAGATTTATCTCTTGAAAAAACAGCATTTACAATTTCATAATTTCTCATACAAACCACCCCATTGGTGCACATATTATATCACAAAATACAAGAAATTTCAATTACTCTAGCAAAGTGACTAAAAAAAGCACTATCAAAGTGCTTACAAATAACTTTATCCTAACTTCTTCTTGTATTCTTTAACTACATCCTCATAAGTTTCTGGAGAATGTCCTTTTAATGTACAATTTTTATTAGAAATGCTAGAACTTGCGATAAAAGGCTTTTCTCCTGGAAGTGTATTCCATTCGTTTTTAGGAAAATGAAAATATAATAATTCACTCGCAACTCCTAATCTAATAAGCATATCAACTTCGGCAAAATTAGAAGCCCATTCACGACCATATTTGTTATAGCCTAAATTAAGTATTGAAACACCGGTATCTTCTGGCGTTAAAGGCAACATTTCAATACATTCAGCTATTTCTTCTCTATGCTCATTTAAACTACTTGTTCTAAAAACAGATGCTGGTTCATTTATCCCTTGACCAATAGTAAAATCATTATAAACATCAAGCCATTCCTTATCAATATCCTTAATAACGCAGTCAGAAAAAATAGATCTAACTCTCTTACCACTAAGCTTCATAGCCTCTTCATTAGAAATACTACTATAATCATCTACAAAAGTACATTCTCTTACTAAAGGAACTATAGTCTTTTTACTATTATATGAATCAACTATTCTTCCTAAAAACTCATCCATTTGACCTTTAGATAAAAATTCTTTCGCAAAATACTCTGAAACATCAAAAAAATGTTCATATTCCTTAAAATAAGCATAATGTTCTAAATATCTTAAAATTGCTTGTTTATTAAAAGCTCTATCAGGACAGTCTGATGCAAAAGCGGCTCTAAAAATAGCCCTTGGATTTATATTGATAAGTTCTTCTAGATTTTTTATATCAACTAAAGAATAAGGAATAGTATCCATATAAGCCCACCAATGTAATAATAATTCCTTTTGTTCTTCTTTTGTATATTCTCTAAATTCTTTCTTTTCCATATATATTTCCTTTCTATTTAACTAATTTCTTTGCTGACATTTCAATCTCTACTCCAATAAAACCATATCTAGGGATTAATTGTTCATACCATTTTCTTGTACCATCTTCTTCTAATTCACCATACTTAAGAGTAGCATTTTTGACAGAATATTCTCCTTCTTGTTCAATTCTGGCACTAAAAATATTAATAACCTCTTCTTGACTGACAGTCTCTTCTACTACTTTTTCAATTCCTGCTACTTTAAGATTTCCACGCATTACCATTTCTAAAGTAACTATTGGATTATATTTTCTTCTTCCGCAACAAGAATCAATTGTACAAGAGAATATCAATTCACCATCAAAATCTCTTTCTCTTCTATAATAATCCTCAACAACATTTTTTGTTTCTGCTTCATTAAACATTACTTTCATAAAATTAAAACTCCCTATTTAATTTTCCATTTCGAAGATATTTCAACATCAACATACCTAAATCCACTTTCACTAACAGCTAAATCACTAATATAATTAATTTCTATATCTTTTACATTATAACCATTAGTCTCTAAAGTTGTCCTAAATACTCCTTTTATCTCCTCAAAACTAACCGGAACACTGACTCCAATATTATTACCATCAACACTTAAAGTACCATTAAGAACAAAAGATATGTCAGCAAACTTAACAGGTGGAAGTGGACGGGATGGATGTTTTGTTTCCTTAACGTCACTGCAAATTTCTAAACTACACTCAAAATCCTCGTACTTTTTATAATAACCCTCAACAATACTTTTCGTTGATTTTTCATCAAATCTAACTCTCATATAATCACCCCAAATGTAGCTATATAATAACATAAACATCTAATAATATCAATCAAAGAAAAAGAATGATAAATATCATTCTTACATAAAATAATTTTATACAAACTATATATTTCTTAAATATTAAGCAATTCTAAAAGCGGGAGAAACGCCATGCGTATAATCTGCTTCGCGGTGCCCCCAAGTTCCATTTCTAGTAGAATCATAGAAATTAGTATGATTATAAGAATTAGTAGAACGGAGCCACCAATAATAATTTGAACCATTATACTGCTTTATAGCTAAAGTCCTTTACCAACACAATTTGACAAAGAAACCTTTTAAGTAGCATTTATACAGGCATATTACGGCTACATGTATACGTTTTACTTTCAATTAGTGTTGTATCGAATGGTGTTGATATTTCTGTTCCTTCACTACCAACAAAATAAATACATGTATCGCAGTTTGTTGGGTCTATACTAACTCCTGTTGTGTTATGTGTACTTGATAACCATGTGGTCCATGTCATCCCTAGTGTATATTCATAAGTTCTTCCACATACTTCGAATGTAAATGTTGCATTTGGATCTGTTCTACCAGTTAATCCAACATTAGTTTGATCATCTACACATATTCCAGTTATATTTTTTACTGATGTTATTTCGGCACAAGAATATACCCCATTCGCATCTCTTCCACAATCAAGTCTTCCATCATATGCAGTCAATTCTACCTTCTTTTTATCACTATCTGTTAACTCCATATTTACGTTGCCTCTTACTAAATCATCTGATACTGTATTTCCATCATCTAATATTCCATGTAATCCATCTGATA
>JBGVNW010000025.1:0-14509 GCA_045125935.1 Bacilli bacterium
AGATTAAACGCCATTCTGACTACTTTCACGCTTCCGCTGGTCTGCCAGCCTTCATGTAAACATTCTGTCTTTACACAGCCTGTCTTAAAATCATAAATGCGGTTCGCATTTCTTCTGGTATCATCACTAATGCCAAGACAATAGCAAAGAGCCTTGTGGTATACATCCTGATACCTTACTTCTTTTAATTTCTCGTAGTAGAATTTCTCATGTGCTTCACTAATAAAAATAATGCTCTCTTTCTTTGAGTTTTCTGCTCCTAACGCTGTACTGTTCATACTTAATTCCTCCAATTCTTTATTTTTGACCATAACCACACTCGCAGCATAGCTGCTCGTTGTCGCGGCATTCGCCAAATGCTCATGCAAGCATGGCACTTGGCTCATTGCAACACGCAAAAAGGACACTCCCAAATTCTCACTTGGAAAGTGTCCTTGAAGTACAAAATATAAAATTGAATGTCGCACAAAACGTATTATTCAGTATTATTCCGTATTATGCGTAGCAAATTTGTAGTAAATTTGTAGTAAATCACAACTTGTAATCGCTGAAACCCTTGATTTTACTGGCTTTATTTATCCAAACTCTTCATCGTTGGGAATAATATAACATCTCTTATAGATGCAGAATCTGTTAAGAACATTATTAATCTATCTATTCCTATTCCAAGTCCTCCAGTTGGTGGCATACCTGTTTCTAAAGCTCCCATAAATTCTTCATCAATAACATAAGCTTCATCATCACCTAATTCTCTTGACTTAGCTTGTTGTTCAAATCTTTGTCTTTGAACTATTGGGTCATTTAATTCAGAATATGCATTACATAATTCTCTACCAAAAACAAATCCTTCAAATCTTTCTGTGAATAACTCATTTCCTCTCTTTTTCTTTGTTAGAGGTGAAATTTCTACAGGATAGTCTATTACAAATGTAGGTTGAATCATTTGTTCTTCACCATATTCTTCAAATAAAGCATTTAATACTTCACCCTTAGTTACAGTATTTAATGGCTTAGGGAATTCTAATTCTTTTTCTTTAGCTATCTTTTGTGCTTCTTCGTCTGTTGCTATTGTATTAAAGTCTATTCCTGCATATTCCTTAACAACATCTACCATAGTGATTCTTCTCCATGGTGGTTTAAAGTCGATTTCTGTTCCTTGATAATTTACCTTAGTTGTTCCATTAACCTTTTGGCATACTTCCGCAACCATATTTTCAGTAATTTCCATCATATCATTATAGTCAGCATATGCTTCATATAATTCAATACTAGTAAATTCAGGATTATGTCTTACATCCATACCTTCATTTCTGAAATTTCTACCCATTTCATATACTTTTTCAAAACCAGCTACTACTAATCTCTTTAAGTATAATTCTGTAGCAATTCTTAGGTACATATCTATATCTAAAGTATTATGATGTGTAATGAATGGTCTTGCTGCTGCTCCACCTGCTACTGCCCCTAGTATTGGAGTATCAACTTCTAAGAATCCTCTGTTATCTAAAAACTCTCTTATTGACTTAATTATTTGACTTCTCTTTAAGAATGTCTCCTTAACACTTGGATTTGTAATAATATCAACTTCTCTTTGTCTATATCTTAAGTCTGGGTCCTTTAATCCATGCCACTTTTCTGGTAATGGTTTTAGTGACTTACATGTTAATTCAAAACTGCTTACCTTAACACTAATTTCTTCAGTCTTTGTTTTAAATACTGTTCCTGTAGCTGCAATAATATCGCCTAAATCCAATGTCTTATAGAATTTTAAAGCTTCTTCTCCAACTTCATCAATCTTTATAAATAATTGAATCTTACCATCCTTATCATGAATATCAGAGAATACAACCTTTCCTTGCCCTCTCTTTGACATAATTCTTCCTGCTACAGTAACTTCTTTACCTTCTAGCTCATCATAATTATCCTTTACTTGTGCTGATGTATGAGTTCTTTCTACTTTATATACATCAAAAGGGTCTTTACCTTGAGCTTGTAAATCCTTTAATTTTTCTCTTCTTAATTGTTCTTGTTCACTAAACTTCTTTTCCAACTCTTGTATATTCATTTCTTCAGTTGACATTATTATACCTCCACTATCTTCTTATTTCTAAAACTTCAAACTTACATACTCCATCTGGAATTGCTGCTTCAACTATATCTCCTACAGCTGCTCCTATTAAAGCTGCTCCTACTGGTGACTCATTTGAAAGCTTTCCTTCCATAGGATCTGCCTCTGCAGAACCAACTATTGAGTATTCAACCTCTTCGTCAAATTCTAAATCTTTAACCTTTACTATTGAACCGATAGAAACTTTTCCAACTTCAATTTCACTTTCATCAACTACAGTTGCATTCTTTAGCATATTTTCTAATTGAATAATTCTTCCTTCAGTAAATGCTTGCTCATTTTTAGCTTCATCGTACTCAGAATTTTCACTTAAATCTCCATATCCTAAAGCTACTTTAATCTTTTCAGTTATTTCCTTTCTCTTAACAGTTTTTAAATAATTTAATTCTTCTTCTACTTTTTTTACACCTTCATATGTCATTACATATTTTTTTGATTCAGTCATATTATATACTCCCCTCTTTATGTTAAAGCTAATATAAATTTCAATTCAAAATCATTTTAAATATTATAAAACAGTGTCTTTATTCTGTCAAACAGTTAATTCCGACCTATAGGAATTTAATAGTTCTATGACAGCTTTAGCATCATTTATGGTATTTATAACTCCTCTAATTTCTGTACACTTTGGCAGACCTTTTATATACCAAGAGGCATGCTTACGCATCTCTCTAATTGCTTTATACTCACCATCATATTTTATAGCTAATTCATAATGCCTTATACACATATTTATTCTTTCCTCTGGAGTAATTTCTATCTGCTCCTGTCCATTAAAACTTGCTTTGATTTGTTTGAATATCCAAGGATTACCCATACTACCTCTTGCAAGCATTATGGCATCACAATTAGTCATCTCTCTCATCCTTAAGGCATCTTTATAACTAAAAATATCACCATTTCCTATAACAGGTATTTTAACTGCTTCTTTTACTTGTCTAATGATATCCCAATCTGCCTTGCCCTCATACATCTGCTTTCTAGTCCTTCCATGAATTGCAATTGCATCTGCACCTGCATTTTCAATAAACTTTGCAAACTCTACAGCATTTATATGTTCATCATCAAAACCTTTTCTAAACTTAGCAGTAACTGGCTTGTTAGTTACCTTCTTAATTTCACGAATTATTTCTGCTGCTAACCCTGGTTCTTTCATAAGCGCAGAACCCTCGCCATTTTTAACTATCTTTGGTGCAGGACAACCCATATTTACATCTATTAAACATATGTCATCTCTATAATTGAAATTTTTTTCCACAACTTCAGCCATAAGCTTAGGCTCTCTTCCAAAAATCTGTACTGCAACTGGTTTTTCTCCATCAGCAATTCTAAGTAAATCTTTCGTATTCTGACTTTCATAATATAAAGCTTTAGCACTTACCATCTCCGTATATACAAGTCCACAACCCATTTCTTTACAAAGGGTTCTAAAAGAAATATCTGTAACCCCAGCCATTGGTGCTAAAAATACATTATTATCAAAGTTTAGATTACCAATCTTCATGAATCTACTCCCTATTTTTATAATATAAAATTTTTAATCCTTCTAAAGTCAAATCTGGATTCACTTCATCAATAACCTTAGTTTCCTTAGCGATTAACTTTGCTAATCCTCCTGTTGCAATAACAAAGGGTTCATCATCTTCAACTCTCATCATTTCAGCTTTCATCTTTGCTACTATATACTCTACTTGCCCAATATAGCCAAATAATATTCCCGCTTGCATACTTGTAATTGTACTTTTACAAATAATACTCTTAGGAACTTCTAGCTCTACTCTAGGAAGCTTTGCTGCTCTTTCAAATAAAGCATCCGATGCTATCTTAATACCTGGAGTTATACTTCCACCTAAATAATCTCCATTCTTAGTTAATGCACAAAAAGTAGTAGCTGTACCAAAGTCAATTATTATAAGTGATCTCTTATATATTTCATATGCAGCAACTGCATTTACTATTCTATCTGCACCAACTTCTTTTGGGTTATCATATTTAATATTTATTCCAGTCTTTATTCCTGGTCCTACAATTAAAGGTTCTATACGAAAACACTTTCTTATCATATTTTCTAATGAATGCATTATGTTTGGTACAACAGATGAAACTATAATACCCTTAACATCCTTTGGATTTAGGTCCCATTGAGAAAATAATTGCATTACTTGTATTCCATATTCATCTGATGTCTTTTTTGCATCTGTTGAAATACGCCAGCTAACTAAATGCTGATTTTCCTTATAAACTCCAAGTACAATATTAGTATTCCCTACATCAACAAGCAATATCATAAATACACCGCCTCAATTTTCAAAATATAAAAAGCAGCTCTATTAAAGCTGCTTTACTAACCTTAATTTTCAAAATATATTTTAACAATTTAAGTTTATTTGTCAAGATAATAATTTACTAAAATAATCCCACGATTTCACCATCTGATAATATATCCATTCTGTTAGCAGCTGGAACCTTTGGAAGCCCTGGCATTGTCATTATATTTCCTGTTAAAACTACAATAAATCCAGCTCCATTTGATACTCTAACCTCTTGTATGCTTATATTAAATCCTGATGGTCTACCTAATAATGAAGGATTATCTGATAATGAATATTGAGTCTTTGCCATACATATAGGTAATTTATCCAATCCAAATTTCTCTAATTCTTGAATTTGTTTTTTTGCTGCTTGGCTATATTCAACCCCATCAGCTCCATATATTTCTTTTGCTATAGTTAATATCTTATTTTCAATAGTATCATTTTCATCATATATTGGTGCATAATTAGCTTTACCTTCATTTAATACTTCTTCTACTATGTCTGCTAATTCTAATCCACCTTCGCCACCTTTTGCCCAAACATCAGATAAAGCAACCTTAACATCTTTCTTAGCACAGAATTCTTTAATAAATTTAACTTCCTCTTCTGAATCTGAAACAAACTTATTAATTGCAACCACAACTGGCAGATTATACTTTTTGATATTTTCTATTTGCTTCTCTAAATTTACAATTCCCTTAGCTAAAGCTTCTACATTTGGTGTATTTAAATCTTCCTTCTTAACTCCACCATGATGCTTTAATGCTCTTATTGTTGCAACTACAACTACACAGTCAGGATTTAAACCACCATATCTACATTTTATATCTAAGAACTTTTCTGCCCCTAAATCTGCTCCAAAACCTGCCTCTGTAACTACTATATCACCTATTTTTAATGCAAGTTTTGTTGCAATTATTGAGTTACATCCATGAGCAATATTTGCAAAAGGTCCACCATGTATTATCGCTGGAGTATTTTCTAATGTTTGAACTAAATTTGGTTTTATGGCATCCTTCATTAATAATGCCATAGCCCCTTGAACTTCTAATTGCTTTGCATAAATAGGATTTCCATCCAAATCATAAGCAATTAATATCTCTCCCATTCTTTGTTTTAAATCATCTAAGCTTGTTGCTAAACATAATATAGCCATAATTTCAGATGCAACAGTTATCATAAATCCATCTTCTCTAACAAATCCGTTAACTTTTCCACCCATTCCCACAACTATATTTCTTAATGCTCTATCATTCATATCCATTACTCTTTTAAAGATGATTCTTCTTGAATCTATTCTTAAAGCATTTCCTTGATGAATATGATTGTCTATTGCTGCACATAATAAATTATTTGCTGATGTTATTGCATGCATATCACCTGTAAAGTGTAAGTTTATATCTTCCATAGGAACAACCTGTGCATATCCTCCACCTGCAGCTCCACCTTTAACTCCAAAAACTGGTCCTAAAGAAGGTTCTCTTAATGCAATGATTGCATTCTTTCCTTTTTTACATAAAGCTTGCCCTAACCCAACTGTTACTGTTGATTTTCCCTCTCCAGCAGGTGTTGGATTTATTGCTGTTACTAATATTAATTTCCCATCCTTTTTATCCTTATATTTATTAAAAACATCTAATGAAATTTTACATTTATACTTTCCATATAAATCTATATCATCCTCTGATAAATTAATTTTTTTTGCTATATTTATAATTGGTTCCATTTTAGCTTCTTGAGCTATTTGAATATCACTTTTCATATCTTATAAAACAACTCCTCTATATTTTAAAATTTATCTACTAAATCATATGTTGATTATATCATTTTTAATCAAAAGAAAAAAGAGTAGATTTTAATTGACAAAACTAAAAAAGTATGTATAAAGATATTCTCTATACATACTTCTTAGTTAATTATTTTCAAATATTGCTACGAATTCTTCACCATCAATCTTTTCTTTTTCAAGAAGAGCTTTAGCTACTGCATCTAGTTTACTCATATTATTCTTAAGCAATTCTTCTGCTTTATTAAAGGCTTCATCTATTAATCTCTTAATTTCCTTATCTATTTGAGCACCTATTTCCTCACTAAAGTTTCTTGCTCTACCAATGTCTTTACCTAAAAATACCTCATTTTGATCTGTTCCATATGATATAGTTCCTATAACTTCACTCATACCATATTCCATAACCATACTTCTTGCTATTGCACTTGCCCTATCTATATCATTTTTAGCTCCAGTACTTACATCACCTAAAACTAACTTTTCAGCAACTCTTCCACCTAAAAGACCCACCATATCATCCTCTAATCTCGCTTTAGATGTATATGATCTATCATGCTCTGGTAAATGCATTGTATATCCACCAGCTCTTCCTCTAGGTATTATAGAAATTTCATGAACTGGATCAGCATTTGGAAGCAACTTCATTACTACTGCATGACCTGCTTCATGATATGCTGTAAGCTTTCTTTCATCGTCAGTAATAACTCTACTCTTCTTCTCTGGACCAGCAATTACTCTAGTTATTGCTTCTTCCATCTCTTGCATTGTTATTTGCTTCTTATCTCTTCTAACAGCAAGAAGTGCCGCCTCATTAGTTAAATTCTCTAAATCAGCTCCACAAAAACCAGGAGTTCTCTTAGCTAAAACCTTTAGGTCTATTTCTTCTGATAATATTTTCTTCTTTGTATGAACTTTTAATATTTCTTCTCTACCTTTAACATCTGGTGCTCCAACAACAATCTGTCTATCAAATCTACCAGCTCTTAACAATGCTGGATCTAAAATATCAGGTCTATTTGTTGCAGCTATCATTATAATTCCTTCATTAACACCAAATCCATCCATCTCAACTAATAGTTGATTTAATGTTTGTTCTCTTTCATCATGTCCTCCACCAAGACCTGCTCCTCTTTTTCTACCAACTGCATCTATCTCATCAATAAATACTATACAAGGTGCATTTTTCTTAGCATCTTGGAATAAGTCTCTAACTCTTGATGCTCCAACACCAACAAACATTTCTACAAAATCCGAACCTGATATACTAAAAAATGGAACTCCTGCCTCTCCAGACACCGCTTTAGCTAGCAATGTTTTTCCTGTTCCTGGAGGACCTACTAACAATACTCCCTTAGGAATTCTAGCTCCCATCTCTATATATTTGCCAGGAGACTTTAGAAAATCTACAATTTCCTCTAACTCTGCCTTTTCTTCATCTGCACCAGCAACATCCTTAAATGTAATTTTTTGTGCATCTGGATTAGCAAGCTTGGCTTTGCTTTTACCAAAATTCATTACACCTCTTCCACTACCACTGTTTTGTGATTGTTGTGTAAACATAAATATAAAAAATAAAAATAAAATTACCATTATTACAATTGGTATTATTGTAAGCCATGTACCAGTATTAGACGGTGCTACAAAATTAATAACGACCTCATTATTTTTATCTTCATCTAACAATGAAGCTACTACATCACTTGGCACAATTGTAGTAAATGATTCATTATTTTTAGTTTTACCCTCTATTAACATCTTGTCTTCATAGACAGTTATATTTCTAATCTCGTTATTCTCCCATTTTTGTTTGAATTGACTATAACTCATACTTTGCAATGAATTTTGAGAATTCAAAAATATGATTGCACCAAATACCATAACAATTAGGAGCACAACCCACATAACCGCACTCGAATTTTTTTTCATTCAAGCGCCCCCTTTCATTATTAAATAATATAAATTTTATCACAGAAAATTTCTTTATACAATAAACTTTGATTTATATTAACTCTGATTTTAATATTCCTATGTAAGGCAAGTTTCTATATTTTTCTGCATAATCTAATCCATACCCAACTAAAAATTGATCCTCTACTTCAAATCCACTATATTTAATATTTATATCTTTTTTTCTTCTAGCTGGTTTGTTTAGTAGTGTTGCTATTTCAACACTTGCCGCATTTTTAAGTTTTAAATAATTTATTAAAAAATCCATAGTAACTCCACTATCTATTATGTCTTCTATTATTATTAAATGCTTATTGGAAATATCCATAGTTAAATCTTTAGTAATTTTTACCTTTCCAGATGTTTCTGCAGCATTGCCATAGCTAGATAATGCTATAAAATCAATATCACATGGCAATTTAATATTCCTAATCAGATCACTAGCAAACATAAAAGATCCCTTTAATGTTGGAACTAATAAAATATCCTTTCCTACATAATCCTCATTAATTTTTTGTGCCATTTCTTTTACTTTTTTTGCTATTTGTTCCTGACTTAAATATACACTTTCTATATCGTTATTCATTAGCTCTCTCCTTAACTTCTATTTTTAAAATTTTTGTGGTTTTATCATCAACTTTAAATTTATCTGAAAGCTTAACCCCCACAAGCCAAAAAATCTCATTATTGGATTCCATAATTGGAATATAATCTCTTCTTTCCTGTGGGATTTTCATATCTATAAATATGTCTTTTACTTTTTTGCTTCCTTTCATTCCTAATGGTATAATCTTATCACCATTTTTTCTATTTCTTATATTAATTATTCCATCTATTTTATCAAAATCAAAATATTTAACAAACTTATTGGACTTCAAATTTTTAAAGTCAACTTTATCTAGCAATTCAAATTCTATAGAATAATCTTGAAAACTATATGAACTATTTAATAGTATATCACCTTTTTCTATAGTTATACTTTCTTTTTTATCTTTTTGAGATTTTAATTTTATTTCAATATCATCATAAACATTAATTGCATATAAGCTTTCTGGAAGATCTATTCTTTTGTTAGTTCCGAGTAATCCAAGGTTTCTAATACCTTCTATATGCTTTAATTCTAAATCATATTTACTTCCACTCACATAAGAAATTGCTCTTCTTATAATCCTATTTGATATAGCACTATGAAGCTTAAAAGCATCTCTTTTTATAATTGCTTTATTCTTACATTCCTCAACAAAAATATTATAATATCTCTCTGCTTCTAGCTCGATAAAATTATTATCCTCTTGAATTAATAAACCCATTCTATTTATAGTATCAATAATATCAGGATTGAAATTTTTCTTCATATAAGGAATTATATCTAATCTAACTTTATTTCTACTATATACTCTCTCCAAATTAGTGGCATCAATATGAGGATTTTCACCAATAGAATTACAATACTCCTCTATTTCTTCTCTTTTTAAGAACAATATAGGTCTAATATATACTCCATCTCTTTTTACTGGTATTCCAGTCAGTCCTTCGAGCCCAGCACCTCTCATCATTCTCATTATTATAGTTTCTGCTTGGTCATTAGCATTATGCGCAGTTGCAATTTTATTGAATTTATTCTGTTTCATTATCTCATTAAAGAAGTCATATCTAATACGTCTTCCTGCTGTTTCAGAAGATTGACCACTCTCCTTAGCATATTTATTTACATCTATTCTTTTTGAATAAAATCTAACATTCTTTCTCTCACATAATTGCTTAGAATAATATTCATCATCATCAGCTGCCTCTCCTCTAATCATATGATTAATATGACAGGCAACTATATCAATATTCATCTCTTCTCTTATTTCACACAATAGATTTAATAAACATACTGAATCTGGACCTCCAGAAAGCCCTACAACTATTCCATCTCCATTACTAATTAATTGCTTATCTTGTATAAATTTTAAAAATCTTTGTTTTGTACTCATTTAAATTTCCTCTGTATACTTTTTATCTAAATTATATTGTACATTTATTTCGTTTTTTTTCAAATACCTATCTAATAATCTTTTAAAACAACTCATACACCTTTGAAACAACAACTGTCATATCATCATTTATCTTTCCATTATTAAATTCCTTTGCCTTTTCAATAACCTTCTGTGCTAATAATTTGGGGTCATTACTAGCACCTGATAAATATTCCTCCATCCATTCAACTATACCTATATTACATCTATTAGCATCTAGCACACCATCACTAACAATTATTATCAAATCTCCCCCCTTTATTTTACCTTTTATCGATTCCATTTCTAATTCATCTGCAAGTCCAAATGGTGGCATATTAGATTCTATTCTTGTAATTTTTTTACCTGATTTTATAAAACTTGCAGGGGCACCAACTTTCATAAACTCAACATCACCAGAATATAAATCAACTAAACTTAAATCTAAAGTAGAAAATCTTTCATCCTCTGAAAATTTAATTCCCATTACAGTGTTAACCATATTTACTGCAGTATTAATATCAAATCCATCTTCTAAAAATTTTTCTATAATATTAATCGTAACACTACTTTCTTTATTTGCATTAATACCATGACCCATACCATCACTTATCATAGTCATATATTTTCCATCCTTCGTTTTTCCAAAAGTATATGTGTCTCCTATATAATCCTCACCGTCCTTAGCCTTAATAGCTCCATAAGATACCAATTGATACTTTGGAACTTCTTCAAATATAAGCACATACTCATTTCTATCTGTTTCCATTCTGCATTCTTCAGCTGATATAGTCATAGGTTTATTAACAATACTATTTATAACATCTAATATAAATTCGCTCATAGAATTCACATCTTTATTCTCTATGGTCATTTTTATTTTTAGTCTTGCAGAATTATCTCTATAACATAATAAACTCCTATACTGAATAGATTGCCTTATAAATGCCTTTTTTATTGTTTTTTCTATTTCTGTACATAATACTACATCCCTTTTAAAATCAGATAATAATTTATCTATTGCAAAAGACATATTTTTCATATAATTAGCAACCATTAATCGACCTTCTTCTAAACACTCTCTTTTAACATCACTACCCTTTAGATTAATTACTATATAATTAGCCTTATTTATTAATTCCTCCTTATTTATACATATCTTTTCTAAATAATTCGGAAATACAACATTCTTATCCTCACAGCTTTTAATCAAAGATTCAAATGAATTATAAGTAATTGAAAATTCATTTTTCCAACATTTATCACATCGTGAACATCGTGAGCATACTCTGTCCGCTAAACTACCAATTATAGTTGCAGCTTTATCATTGTTATACATATTTTGAAAATCACTGAAACTATTTAATCCTACTGATACAGAACCTAACGCATCTTTTAAATTATCAACCTTTTTTATAAACTCATCTTTAAGCTGATTAAGCTCAATCCTATTTATTTTATCCCTTTTTCTATCTAAACTCACTTCTAGTGAGATAAATTCTATAAATCTATGTGGTACTATAAAAAATAATACCAAACTAACTCCACCCTCTATACAAACTGGCACACTAATATTTTGATAATAAATATTAATTGCTAAAAATGTTAATATAAATGATACTACTGAAAAAATCTTTCCAACATCTTTAAATATTCCTGAAGTAAGTCCTAAAATCCCATATATACCTACATTCTGCATAATATTTTCAGAATTTATTCCTACAATAAGTCCTATTACAACTCCCATTGAAGCGCCATAACCAGCACCTGCAGAATATCCAACCACTAATACTAATAAGTAAGATAGTATATTTCTAGCATAGACATCATAAACATTCAATTCCCCTATACCACACACAGTTAATGCTATTAATATACCTACACTTATTATTTCCTCTGTGGAATAAAAATAATCTTCATTTATTTCTTTTAATGATTCTATACTATATCTGATAATACAATATACAGGAATAATTATTAATGTATTAATAGTCGTTGTTAATAAATTAATCGTTAAGATATATCCATTAAATAATACTCCATACAAAAAATAACTCATAAAAATAATAAAACTAGTACTTAAGATTTTATTTTTTTTACTATTTCTATTTATAACTAACCCATATCCATATAAAAATGTAGAAGCTAATATATTCATATATTGTATTGAATGCATTGAAAAATAACCAAGTATTACACCTATAAACGCTGCTGTAATATCCTTACGAGAATTATACTTAATTAACATTATAGAAATTAAGTAAGCAATACCAAAAGGAGCAATTTCATTAATATATTCATTGTTTGTCACTATGCTTAACCTGCTTATACATATTCCCCCAAATAATATAACAAGCAATTTTAATACATACTTCTTAAAGTTTATCATTCTATCATCTTTAACTTCACTGTATGTTGGCATATTAATATCATATTGCATAGCAACCTCCTGCTTCTAAATTGTAAGCTTATTTTATCACTTAAATATAAAATTTATTGTCAAATTATATATCCAAAATAAATATTTCGTAAGACAAATTCTTTCCTAATAACCAAAAAAGAGAGTTATTATTTAACCCTCTTTTTTACTCATACTCGGTATTCTAACTATATAATGTGTACCACCAACTACAAATGCTATAATAAGAACGTAATCTATTAGTCCTGCGTTAGTTGTATTATCTGAATGTTTAGCTGATTTCTCTTGTAAATCTGTAGAATTTGTTGATTTTTTACTATTACTCGTAGTACTTAAATGCTTAGTCGATTCTTCTTGTAAAATTGTAGAATTTGTTGATTCTTTACTGTTAAATTCTTGAATCTTTTGCTCTCTATATTGTTCACCGTTACTGAAAACTTATAAAAATTTATAAAATCTTATGTTTCATTCCTTTTTCAACGTATCTGCTTTGATAATAGAAAATCTATTACTACTAACATTTGATATGATACTACGTAAACGACAAAGCGATTCACGTAAAAGCAAAGCTTTTTGTTCTCTGCTTTTCAAAAGGCGTAAATTCCCGACTAACGTATCGGTACATATCAATAGTGTTGTTTAGTTAACTAAGCTATTGATTTACCATAGTTGTATAAATTTATACTTGCATTCTTATCTCTGTTAATTACAGTATTGCAGTTATCGCATTTATAAATCCTATCACTAAGTTTTAAGTCTTTCTTTACTGCTTTGCAACATGAACATATTTT
Organism: Bacilli bacterium; assembly: GCA_045125935.1. Taxonomy (GTDB): domain Bacteria; phylum Bacillota_I; class Bacilli_A; order RF39; family UBA660; genus CAG-877. Next base: position 13,390 of record JBGVNW010000025.1, read on the forward strand.
ACTGCTTGCATAAAATCTATCCGCAATTATGAATTTAATATTATTCCATAATGATTTATATTCTATTTGTCTGTAGAATTCATAAAAGCATTGCTCTGCTATGGCTTCTGATAAGTGCTTATTCTTCATCATACCTTTTACATTTAAATCTTCTAAAACAATAAACTTTGGTTTTCGGTTTATTATTTCAGTAGTTACTTGATGTAAATAATTATGACGAATATTTGTTAATCGGTGATTAAGTTTTAATAATTTCTTTTCTATCTTTATAATGTTACTTGTTTTACAGTAACTATCTCCTTTCTTATTCATTAGATATTTTCTTGATATCTTACGTTGTAACCTACGTTTTTTCTTTTTTAATTTTCTTATTTTTTGAGTTTTATTTATATTTTTATAAGGCTTATCAATATCACTACATATTGCTAAATCTTTAATACCTAAATCTATTCCTACGCCATCATTAACTGGTATTTCTGTATTATCAGCATATTCAATACCAACACTAAGCCACCAGTTGATACCGTCAAATGTTATTCTTGGATTAATATATTTAGTATCTGTAGGAATTTTATTTCTTTCAGCAAGTCTTATCCAATTAAGCTTTTGTTTATTTTTCTTTCTGCTTAATGTTATTTTTTCAAGTTTAACAGTTTTATCTGTAAACTGAATTTTATCAGTATCCATATAAAAACTTGGTTTGGATTTTCTTTTGCTTTTAAACTTAGGAAAAGCTGATTGACCTTTAAAAAATCTCTTATAAGCTAAACAAGCGTCTTTTATTGCTTGTTTAGTTATATTATTTAGAATAATCATTAAGCCATTTATATTCTTCTGTAGATTTTAATTTTGTAAATTCTTTTCTTAAATCATAATCAGACAGAAAATTATTACCATTTTTATAGTTTTCTCGTTCTCTGCCTAATGCCCAGTTATAAGCAAAACGAGCTACGCCTGCCGATTGAAATAGTCTAGACTTTTGCTTATTATTAGGAATCAGCATTATCTTTAATGTCTTTATCATCTTCAATCAACTCCTTAAGCATCTTCTTAACTTTATTAGCTCTTTTACCTTGAAGTCTGCAACTAAAAACAGTTACTATCTGAACTAAATCTTCAA
>JBGVNW010000026.1:0-2536 GCA_045125935.1 Bacilli bacterium
GTAAGCGTAAATTGTGGGTATATTAACAAAAATTACACTATCTTGTATCATAAAAACAGGATGGTGATTTTTAATGAAAATAGTTAGTGAAGAAGTAAAAAAAGAAATACTCGCCAGGAGACTTGCTGGTGAAAAGGCTGCTGATTTAGCTAAGGAATATGGGGTTGGTAAATCAACAGTGTGTAAATGGTATGAAATATATCGCACCACAAATATTGATATTTCAAAGAATGAATTTTCAAAAGTAATGATTATCGAAAGTGAATTATTACAATTCAATTTAAATGGCTATTCTTTTGAAATTAAAAAAACAAGTTTAAAAGATTTCTTAGGAGCCTTAAAATGATTGATTTGCGAAATATAACTGAAATATATGTTTACAATCAAAAAACAGATTTGAGGATGGGTATTAATGGATTATCAATCCTTGCTCAAAAACTTGTGAGTTTAAGTGAACTTGAACATAAGATCATTGTGTTCTATGGTTCTTCTAATAAATCAGTTAAAATACTTGAACTTGATGGTGATGGTTGGTGGTTGTATCAAAAACGTTTATTTAGCGGAAGGTTTATTTTTCCTCTTGAAACCGATAATCCAAAATTTGAGATGAATAAACAAGAATTACAATATTTACTTGAAGGTATTAATGTTTCGCATATAAGATTGCATAAGAAGGTTAAAAACGAGGTTAGTTTTTAATCTTTTTTTATGTTTTTTCATTATTTTTGAAATTTTGTATATATAAATATATACAAAATTTTTAATGTATGTTATAATTTTATCAAATATCAGTTAGGAGGCATAAAATCATGAATAATAAACCATCTTATGATGAACTTATGTCCCTTTATTTGCAAGAAAAACAAAGAAACGAACAATTGACTAAAGAAAATCAACAAATAGTTAGAGAAACTAAAAAAAGCGAAGCTCAATTAAAATATGAAACAAAAAAATTAGAAAGAAAAAACAAACATCTTTCAAAAGAATTGAAAAAAACTCGCTTAGAAAACAAACGATTAAATTTAAAGATTGAAAAAATATTAAAACTTATCGAAGATAAAAACATTATCATTAAAGAACAATTATGTAATATTTTTGGATTTAAATCAGAAAAAAAGAACGTTATTATTAATGAGGCGGAAGAAACTGCTGATATCGAATTTAAAAAAGATAAAAAGAAACGTGGTAGAAAACCAGGTTCTTTAGACGCGTCAAAATTTGATAAATCAATTATTGATACCGAGTTAGTTACGCTTGATCAAAAAAATAAAAGGTGTGATTATTGTGAGTCTGATTTGGTTTATATAGGTGATAAAATTCTATATAAAGTTGAATATATTCCGGCTAAAGTTAAATTAGTTGAATATCGCGTTAAACAATATAAATGTCAAACGTGTGATTTTATCTATGAAGAACAAATCAATACCTTTGATAATGAATCTTTCCTAACTCCTTCTTTGGCAGCTAATATCGTTAATAACAAATATAATTATGCTTTGCCATTATATCGTCAGGAAGCTATGTTTACGCAATTAGGCGCTCCTATTTCAAGACAATCGTTGGCTAATTATTGCATCGAAATAGCTGAAAAATTAGAACCTATTTATAATTTGTTAAAAGAAAAATTATTAGATTCTAACATACCAGTAAGACATGCTGATGAAACATCATATAAAGTTTTAGAACTAAAAAATAAAAAGAAATGCTATATATGGTTATATGCTAATACTTTATATGATAATCCTATCTATATTTATGAATATCAAGAATCACGTGGTGAAGAACATCCACAATTGTTCTTTAAAGGTTATTCAGGATATTTGGTGTGTGATGATTTAAAAAGTTATGACAATATTGAAAATGTCAAAACTTGTAGATGCTGGTTTCACGCCAAAAAGAAATATGCTGATTTAATTAAAACATTAAATGATGAACAAAAGAAAGTGAGTTTAGCCGTCATTATTCATAATATGATTTCAAATATATTCCATATTGAAAATCAAATCCAAGAAAAAGCACAATCAATTGAACAAATTGAAAAATTAAGGTTTGAAAAGTTAAAACCTCTTGTAGATGAATATTTTGCTTTTATTAAAGAAAAGTATGAAAAAGTAGATCATTCATCAGTTTTAGGCAAGGCAATTAAATATTCAATAAATAATGAGCTTGATTTATGCAGGTTCTTTGAGTGTGGATATATTCCTTTATCTAACAATCTTGCAGAAAGGGCAATTAAACCTTTTGTAATATTAAGAAAGAATTGTTTGTTTTCAAAAACTGAAAAAGGGGCACAAGCCTCTGCTATCATAATGAGTATAATTCAAACTGCAAAAATGAATTTATTAAAGCCGGATGAATATATTAAATATGTTTTAGAAAGAATTGATGATACTAAAACAAGTGAGTTAGAAAATTTACTTCCAATAAATTCAGATTTACCTGAATACTTACGATACAAAAATAGCGATATAAGTTAGTGTTAATTCACTAAAATATATCGCTTTTTAATTATCTTCACCCACAATTTACGCTTACA
>JBGVNW010000027.1:0-3224 GCA_045125935.1 Bacilli bacterium
GTCTTTACAATTTTAGTTTGGGCGATTAATCCAAAATATCAAGATGTAAATATATTTATTGATGATCCAATTACTCAGTTATATTCTTTTCTTGCGATTATATTTTTATTAATTTATAATGGAAAAAAGGGATATAATAAGTCCTGGATTAAATATCTATTTTACTTATACTTCCCTTTGCATCTTATAGTAATTTATTTATTCATGATTATTTAGAAAGGAAAAAAATTATGGAAATAATCGTTTCAAGTATTGATCAATTCAATGAGTATCTTAAATCTGATCGTGTAGTTATTGATTTTAACGCTAAATGGTGTGGACCATGCCGTATGCTTTCTCCAGTTTTAGAAGAAATCGCTGAGGAAGATAAAAACTTGGTTGTTCTTAAAGTCGATACCGATACGTTCCCAGAGCTTGCTAGTTTATACAAAGTCAGTGCAATCCCTGCTCTATTCTTTGTTAAGAAGGGTGAAGTTGTTGGAAATGAACTTGGCTTTATGCCAAAACCAAGACTTATAAAAATAATTGAAGATAAACTTGGGAAATAGAAACATATGTTTCTATTTTTTTATTGCATCTAAAAAAATTAAGAAATTGAAAATAATTGTTGCAAATATCAAGTTGTCTAATTATAATAAAAAATGCTTGAGCAATGCGAGCGTAGTTCAGTGGTAGAACACAACCTTGCCAAGGTTGCTATGCGGGTTCGATTCCCGTCGCTCGCTCCATGAATGATGATTATTCTCTATTACAATAGTAATAGAGATTTTTTTTGCTTTAAATAATGTAGTTCTTAAAAAGAGTTAGAGCGCTACTCTGCTCTAACTCAGTAAGCGTCAAAAATATCCAGAATCGACAAAATCGTTCGAACCTTAAATAATGTAACCAGGAGGTTCGATTATGAAAGATAATAAATATTTAGAAGAATTTAAAATTGATCTTGTAAAGCAATATTTACAAGGAAAACAGAAAAAAGATATTTGTAAAGAATATGGTGTTGCAAAATCTACAATGTGGGGATGGATCTGTAAGTATGCAAGCCTTATAGAAAAATCATGGGAGGTTAAAGGTATAGAAACTTTTGAAGATGAATACGTTGATATTACTATGCCTTTAAAGAACGAGTATAAAGATAGAACTATCATCAATACCACGAATGAAACTGTAAGAGTATTTAAGAATGGATACTCTATTTTATGTCACATTTCCAAATTAGAGAAAGTTATGAGGATAATTAACGATGATTGATTTAGAAGATATTGATCACATATATTTATATCCTGGAAGTACTGATTTAAGAAAAGGGAGACAAGCACTTTCTTCGTTGGCCGCAAAAATTTATAATGACAATGGTCTTCATGAATTATTCTTATTTTGTAACAGAAAAAATGAATTAATAAAAATATATGAAAAAGATGAGACTGGCGTATGGGTATATATACGTTCGTTAGACGAAACAAGATTCCCTTGGCCAAACAACATAAAAGAAGCATGTAAAATAAATAAAGCTCAATTAAATTGGCTGTTAAAAGGATTAAAACTTGAAAAAATGGAAGAAAAAAATTCACAAAAAAAAGACTTATTTTAATGATAGAAAAGTGCTAAAAAGCTCGTATTTTTCGGGCTTTTTTGCTATAATATATATATGAAAAAGATAGTTGATTTTAATGAAATTTCTAAGGAAAAATTATACGAATTATATATAAAAGAAGTTAAAAAAAATGAAGCTTTAGAAGCAAAATATTTTAAGTTAGAATTAGAACTTGCAGATAAGGTTAAAAAACTTGAAGAAGCAAATTTTCAACTTGTTCAAAGAAATAAAACTCTTTTTGGAAAGAAAAGAGAAATAAACAATAATGATAGTAATGATTTTAATGAAGCTGAAAATAATAAGGTTAAAGAAGAGTCAAATAAAAGAAATAGAACTAAAGAAAAGAATACTTTGACTAGAGACTTCTTGGAAACGCATTATTCTGAGGTGATTACTCTTACACCTGATGAAATTAAATGGAATAAGGATTTAATTAAGATAGGAGAAGATGTTACTTTTAAAGTAGAGTCATTTCCTGCTAGAACGAAGATTATAAAAGTAATAAGCACTAAATATATTGATTCAAAAGAAGGAAAAATTTATCAAAAGATTAAGGATGATATTTATCCTCATTCTTTTTGCACACCTTCTTTTGCTTCCGAAGTAATCTATAATAAATTTATTTTGGGTATTCCTTATTATCGTCAAGAAGAATACTTATATAGTGATTCTATTCACATATCCAGACAAAATCTATGTAATTATCAACTCAAGACTAGTGAAATAGTTAAACCAATGTATGATTATTTAATACATAAACTTAAAAACACAGAGATTAAAGTATTGCACGCTGATGAAACTTCACTGCAAGTATTAAATGTTGATAAAGAGAAATGTTATGTTTGGTTATTTAATTCCTCTTTTTACGATAAACCTATATTTATATATAAATTTAGTCCTACAAGATCTAGGGATGTTCCATTAAAGTTCTTAGAAGATTATTCAGGGTATTTGATTTCTGATTGTTATTCTGGATATAACGATATTCCCAATGTAACTAATTCATATTGTTGGGTTCATGCTAGACGGAATTTTATTGAAATATTAGATTCAGTGCCAAATGAATTAAAGAAAGATTCCATTTCGCAAAAAGTAGTAACTGAAATAGATGAAATGTTCCGCTTAGAAAGGTTTTATCGTGAGAAGAATTTCACCGCTGAAAAGATTAAGGAGTTACGTAATGAAGGTGAATTCAAAGAACATCTAGATTATATTTTCGAAACAATCGAAAAAGCTAATCCAGAATCTAACTCAAGGCTAGAAAAGGCAATTAATTATATTCTTACAAGAAAGGCTTCCTTCTTAGAAATATTAAAGGATGGACATCTTGAATTAAGCAACAACTCTGCAGAAAGAGGTGTTAAGCCTTTTGTTATGGCTAGGAAAAACTTTTTGTTCTCAAATACATCAAATGGTGCAGACTCTTCTGTAATTATTTTTTCTATCCTTCAAACAGCAATAGCTAATGGAATAGATGCAAAACTATATTTAAAAACACTCATTGAAAAAATTGGTTCTAATCCTTCAGAGAAAGAATTAGAAAATCTTTTGCCATGGGAAATTAATCTATAGAGTAATTAAATTCGATTCATTCATTTGAATCTGTTCGAACCTGGAATATTTTGACGCTTAC